>CACZSI010000143.1 GCA_902783775.1 uncultured Lachnospiraceae bacterium | reverse complement strand
GACTGGTTTGATTCTGAACATGAATATTCCGTTAGTGATAAAGAATACTTTGCAAAAGGACTCAATAAGTATCTCAATGTTATTGGATTTATTATTAAAAAACTATAACTTGCTTTGGTAGTAGTATTTTTTAAAAAATCGAGGCAATTCTGCCTCGATTTTCATTATTAAACAATCTTATCGCCTAAAATGTTTCCCAAAATTATTATAAAAAAAATTGTACTCATCATTTTTTCCTAAAACAAAAGCATAATGTGCATTTATTTTCCGTTCAAGCAAATAATCCAAATACTGTACCTGGTATTCCGCGTTGAATTGATGGTTTTCAAATTTTAAAATCAGCGGTACGTTCAATCCATAGCTTGTTTCTTCATCATATTCTTTGGCACTCACGGTACAATTATCGGTTTGTTTTTCAATCAGCCTTAACGGAATCCTGGCTAAATCATATAAAAAGTATTGCTCATTATCGGGCATAGTTCCCCCAAACGATTCCAGATATATCCGAACCCATTCTTCTGACAAACCGGCACCTGAATATTGACCTGCCGACGTGATTGTAGGCGAATAAGGGGGTATTTCTTTCTTTTTGCCATACACAATTTTTTTGATTGTTTCCGGCGAAAGGAAGAATTCCTCTGCCAGCTCATTGACCGATTTGCCGGCCGAATATCGTGCACAGATTGTTGCATTTCGTTTATTTAGTTTTTTTCTACATCCGGATGCTTCTCCCCAGCCCATTGTTTGAGTTCTCTTGGGAATGTAAATTGCTTTCCCCTCTGCGTACTTTTGAACCTCTTCCAATAGGCTTTGTGGAAGAATATCCTTTGCGTTTTCGTACTTCATTATAATTGATTCATTCTCTCCTCTAATGCATTGATTGATTTGACAATCGATTTACAAGATGTAATGTCATCGATTGACGCATGCCATCTTAATGTATCAAGTCCCTTAAAATATGCCATACACAAGAATCGTTCCTTGAAGTTCTGAATCTCAATGTTTTTCTTCTTGGCATATTCATATAATTTTTCCGGAACAAGAAGGTAAGGTTTGTTCAAATCAAGAATCGCAAAGTCCATCATAAAGTCCATGATTCCTGCTCTTCCCCAATCTGTACAATAAGCCTTTCCATCTTCGTTAACGACCATATAGCTGAAGAATGTATTGTTATTTACCAGATATCGTTCTCCTTCACAAAACTGTGCATACTGCAATGCCTTTCCCAACACCTCTTCGAAATACTCCTTCTTCAGAAATGTTGTTTCAAACATATCTTTCCAGTTTTTCCAATAGCCTTCATTGTTCTCATTGAATGTTTCTTTAATAAACTCCGTTACGGAAGAATACGGTGCCTGATTCTCTTCGCTAAATTCTCCATATCCTTCTACCGATGAAATGTCCGTATCGGCAATCTGAAAAATCATATCAAAAAACGCTTCGTAGTTTTTTTCAAATTCTTCTACGGAAAGCTCGTCGGCATTTCTTCCTGTTGGGTTCATTACTATTCTATCTTTTGTCAAATTTCTAATAAAAATATCTCTGTTCATATTATTGTCCTTTCAATTATTATATTATTTTTTTATTGTATAAGCGCTTTCTACAAGGATAATAATACCAACCTTTTGAAATGAGTAAAATAGATAGAACTATTATAATTGATTAATACATATTTAGGGAATTGTTTTTGCTTTAATATGAATTTCTCCTTCCCTATTTTACCGTAACTTTTACGGTTACACTTTTTGTTACGCTCTTATAAGTACCGTTTCCTGATGCAGTAATCTCTACCTTCAACTTATACTTTCCTTTCTTCAAACCTTTCTTTACGGTAATATTTCCGTTCTTTGCCATCTTGAAGAATTTCTTAACGTTCTTCTTACCCTTCTTTGCAGAAGCCAATTTGTAGGTCACTATTCCAATTGCATTCTTTACTACGAAAACTTTTTTACACTTCAGCACCTGTTTTTTCTTTTTCAGTTTTTTAAACTTAAGACTTGCTTTCTTAACCTTTACGAAAAGTGTATTTGTTTTCTTTTGCACTGTCGGTGTTGTCTTTTTTTCAGAAGTACTGCTCTTTCCCAATTGGATGCCATGGTCTGTAATGTGAGCATTTCCACCAATCTGTGCTAACACGTCCTTCACTGATTCCGGCAATTTACTCATTGGAATTACTTCACCGGTACCCGGTTCGTAAATATAGAAGTTTCCGGAACCGTTAATGCTTCCACTATTTTCAAACCAATAATGATCCATATTGTCATAATTGATGAAACCACAATAAAGATTTCCATCAAGTTTCATGTCTGCATCTTTATTATTGATAATACTTCCGCCCATCTGACTTTTGATGCTGGCTCCCTTTTCAACAGTAATCTCACTGTAATTATCAATATTGCCACCCTGCGTCGTAGCAAGCAATCCGCCAGATTTCACTTCAATAGTTCCATGATTTTCAATTCCTGCTTCTAGTTCAGCCCCCTTGTTTACAATGACTTTCACACCTTCCGGCACAATGATTTTTGCCATGGTTCCAATAGATTCACCTGCCGGAATTTCAACATTTCCCACAAGCTCAACAATGGTATCCATATTGCCCGGAACATTTTCGCCTGCAACAACACGTTGTGAAGTTGCAGTATTCTTCAATTCCTCAAAATTGGAAGCCGTTACCTTTTTGTAAATGTTCACATCTTCCCAATTTTCAAATCGGCTAGTCTGTCCCAGTTGTGTCATTATCTGCACAATCAGGTCATCCATATCGAAAACCGGCAGCTCCTCATGAGATGCTTCAAGTAGTATCAAATCTCCGTTTCCGACTACTGTTCCCTTATTTTCAAACCAAGCTACATTCTCATTACCCATTCCAATGCAAGCACAGTCAAATTGTCCATTCAGTTGGATGGTTCCCTCCGGATTATTGACAATTGTAGTTCCAAAACGTGATTCCATTCTGGCACCTTTTTGAATATTAATCGTGCCATAGTTCACAGCTTCGCTGCCCTGAGTTGTAACATATGATCCACCAGCTTCTACTGTTACTGTTCCGTTATTGATTTTGCAGCAAACTGCTTTTCCACCGTTTTTAACAAGGATATCACCATTATTCGTGTTCAAATCCGCTTCCGTTGCACCACCGTCATTAATAATCACTGTACCATTATTAATGACCTTGCTGTTTGCAACCCCCTCACCTTCATAGGATGGCCAAAAACTTCCCAGTTTTCCTCCCCTATCAATTGTTAAGGTAACGCCTTCTGAGATTGTTAAAACCGTATCGTTGTAATTATTGATATGACCCGGATCCAGATAAATCATACAATCTTCATCAATGGAAAAACTTGCGGTAATATTGATTGCATCAACCGGATTCTCCTTATTTAATGCAGATTTCAATTCTGCCTCACTAGAAACATTCAATGTTTCTCCGGCAAGCACTGTAACCGATGGTAATGTAAATGTGGATAATACCAATGCCACTGATACTACTACGGATGTCATTCTTTTCATATAATTCCTCCTCTCAACGTATGCAAAAAAGACCGTCTGTCCCCCCCGGCACACGAATTCCTGCACTTCCACTATTCTATTAATTCCGTTCTAAAAATGTAATATTATTGTACCATTTATTTTCATACAAAAAAAGAACTACATAAACTGAATTTGACAATCGATTTTCTTACGACATTTGTTACGACATTAGTTATTGTCATCGTGTCCTCTTCTTACTAATTCCAAGTACTGCCCATCTCAAGAACGGTATTCTTGAGATGATAGCATATAGTCCATATCCAAATACGAAGCCTGCAATTAGACTAAGCAGATAGCAAACCGGTGCCGGAAGAATTGAGTTCTTAGCAAAGACAAGAGCCACTGTGGATATTCCTAGATAATGGAATACATATAGGCCAAAGCTGTGAGAGCTCATCCACTTTGTAAAGCTGTTACTAAAATCTCCAAATCTAGCCATACCTGAGAGCATTGCAAGAGAACCAAAATATGCACATGCTGAATAGAGCGGTCCTCTGTTAACCGGCTTATCAGCATAGTTAGTTCCCCCTCGAATGATGAAGTTCAAAATAGCAAATGTAATGCAAAGCACTACTCCAATTACTATTATTATCACTGTATATTTCTTCAGCTTATCCATTACTTCTTCATTAGAAAAAACATAATATCCAAGCATGAAGAATACAAAATAAAATGCACATCTATAAACTGATATGATTGGTGTATTCAGTATCTGTGCCGCTCCCCATATTGGAAAGAAGAAAAGTGCTATCAGCCACAGTGGAATTTTGGAACCTATCTCCGGCAATTTTCCCTTTTCAATTTTTCTCACAAGCACAAGTATAACACTATAAATCCAAAGAAGATGAACGAACCACAGTACTCCGCTTCCTGAACAAACCATTATAAGGAAGATAACTAACTTTGGAACTCCTGCTGCCGCAAGTTCTTCTGCGCCATCTGCCAGATGCATACTTACATATCCCTGAATAAACTGAAATACAAAAAGTCCAATTGTGGAAGGAACAAGGAGCTTCGTAGTTCTTCTCTTTATAAACTCCTTATCCGTATGCCTATCCAGATACAGTTTTGAGCTTATGCCTGCCACGATGAAAAGTATCGGCATAAACCATGGATATACAAGATATTGGAAGATATCGTATGGTTGAACCGTCAGCTCGGTAATCTGACCAATTCCTCCTAACACTCCCTCAGCATTGTACATATAAAACACATGGTACAAAACAACTATCACAACTGTAATCCATCTAATGTTGTCTAAGTAATACTTTCTCATATAATTCCCACCTTTGCCTCAATTCTTAACATGTAGTTAATTTAATTTTACTAATAAATAAGGAAATGTCCACCAAGTAAAACGAACATTTCCTAATATCTTATTTATCTACTATTTTCTTTAATTTATCCTTCTTTTATTATTTCCTCCTTCTCAGCATAATCCTCCCTCAATATCGCATATTCTACTATATCTACAACTCCCTGTTTGCTAAAACCTGCCTGACTTTTGCATCCTTCATAGGTCATACCTATTTTTTGCATTACTCTTCCTGACTTTTTATTATCTGCAAAATATCCGGCATGAATTCTGTTAAATCCAACTTCTTCAAAAAGATATTTGATAACTGCTTTTCCTGCCTCTGGCATAATTCCATTGCCCCACCATTTAGAGCCCATGCAGTAACCAAGTTCTCCACATGCCACATCCTCATAAACATGTACAATAGAAATATCTCCAACTATTTCTCCGGTACTTTTTAACTCAATAACCCATTTATAATAATTAGGATTTTCATAATTTGGAATCCACTCCGAGAGAATTTCCTTTGTCACATCTACACTCTCATGAGTCGGCCACGGAACCCATTTAGTAACTTTATCCTCTGATGCCCAATTATCAAACATAGCCTGTGTATCTTCCGGCTTAAACTGTCTTAGGATTAATCTTTCTGTTTCAATTGTTTTTGTTCCCTTATGATTCATTTTCAAACCTCCTTGTAAAAAGAAAACCACCAAACAATATTTCTATTGTCTGATGGTATTGATTCCTTTCCTAAAATTTTATAACGTTATAATTATGTTTTATTATACACTCACCAAGATAATTGTCAAATATTTTTTAGCATAAAAACCCCCAGTACCCATGTCAGGATACTGGGGGAGTAAAGGTTTAACTTAATATCTACCTAATTGCTTTATTTAACTGTAACTGTTGCTTTATTTAACTGTAACTTTTGCTTTTTTAATATTACCGTTAACCGAATATACGTAAATAGTACATGTACCTTTCTTATTACCCTTAATCTGGCCATTCTTGTCTACTGTAGCAATGGTGCTGTCAGATGATTTATATCTGAACTTAGCACAATGGCTCTTAGGGATGTGTTTCTTATTCTTATCAACTAGTTTAACTTTAGCTTTAATATTTGTTGTCTTTCCTAGTTCAACTGTGTATTCCTTCTTAACACCCTTGATTGACTTAACGTTAGTGTATTTCTTATTCTTTTTACCTACAAGGTGTGCGATAAGGCTCTTAGCAATCACTTCCTTCTTACCGTCAATCATCTTATAAGCTTCAACGTATAACTTAAACTGTTTCTTAGGATTAATCTTCTTACCGTTAATCTTCTTAATAGTAGTCTTTGTTGTAGCATTATTATTAATTGTTGTTACTGACGCCTTACTATTCTTTCCACAGTACTGAACAGTTACGTCATATCCATCTGCTGAAGCTATCTTAGACCATTCAACTATTGTCTTTTTACTCTTAACAGTTACTTTAAACTTAGAGTTCATAGTGGCCTGAGCTGCCTTCTTAGTAGCTGCAAGTTCTTTTTCTGCTTTAGCCTTAGCCTCTGCTTTAGCTTCTGCTGCTAAAAGATCTTTCTCTGCTGCTTCAAGTTTCTTAACTGTACTAGCTGATACATTCTTCTTCTGAATAGGTGTAAGAGCATTGTAAGCCTTTCTAGCTGCTTCGATAGCTGCCTTGTCGCTTGTTTCAACTTTATCTTTTGTAGGAAGTTTATCAATAGCATCAGTTACCTTCTTAGCTTCTGTTCTGTCTTTTTCAATATTTACAATAGCTGAATCAACTGCTGCTTTAGCACCCTTAAGTGCTGTTGCTACATCCTCTTTAGCTGTTGCATCATTGATAGCCTTCTTTCCATCCGTTACTATTTTATCATATGCATCCTTTTCTGATGCGCTGGCATCTGATTTAGCCTTAGCTTCTGAATAATCTTCTAATCTTTCAATAGCTGATGTCTTAGCTGCTGCTAACTGAGCTGCTGCTGTCTGAGCTGCCTGAGCTGCTGCTTTAGCGATTGCAGAATTATCATTAGCTGTTTCTGTTACTCCGATAAGTGTATTTACTACATCCTGTAATTCCTGAGCTTTGCTATTTTTATCATTTACTGTCTGTGCTGACTGAGCTGCTAATTTAGCTGTTTCTACATCTGATTTAGCTGATGCAATTGCTAACTTATCATCATCTGATGCATACTCATCAGCTGCTGCTTTATCTGCTTCATTTATTGCCTTATCTGCTGAAGCTATAGCATCTTCTACTGCCTTATTTGCAGCTGCTTCATCTGATCTGTCTTTTTCAATCTTTGAAATTGCTGCATCTACTGCTTCTTTAGCATTTGTAAGTGCACTTGCTACTGCATCCTTGTTAGTTGCTGCATTGATGTCTGTTTTTCCATCTGATACTGCCTTATTAAATGCTGTAGCCTCTGCTGCTGTGAAGTCTGATTTAGCCTTACCTTCTGAATAGTCATCTAATCTTTCATTAGCTGATGTCTTTGCTGTAGCCAGCTGCTCAGCTGCTGCCTTAGCCTGTGCTGCATTAGTATTTGCTGTTTCGATTGCTTCATTTAAAGCCTTAACTGCATTTTCAATATCCTTTGCTGCAAGATTCTTCTGATCTGCTGTTGCATCTCCTGGAAGCTGATTTGCTGCTGTTATCTTATCCTGTAATGTTTCTTTTGCTGTATTTATTAAAGCTTTATCTGCATTTGATACATATTCATTATTAACAGCGGTATCTGCTGCTAAATTAGCGGCATCTGCAGCTTCCTTAGCATCTTCTACTGCCTTATCTGCAGCTGCCATTTCTGCAGCAATCTCTGCCTCATATACTCTAGCAAATTCAATTATTACAATTGCTGCATCTACTAATTTCTTAGCATTTACAAGTGCTTCATCTACTTCAGCCTTATTTGTTGCTTCATCAATTGATGTTTTGACGTTTGTTACTAGCTGATTAAAAGCTGTAGCCTCTTCTTCATTAAAATCAATAAGTTTCTTAGCATCTGCATAATCATCTAATCTTTCTTTTGCTGCTGTCTTATCTGCTGCTAACTGAGCTGCTGCTGCGTTAGCTGCTTCAGCTGCTGCCTTAGCTATTGCTGAATTATTATTAGCTGTTTCTGTTGCTCCGATAAGTGTATTTACTACATCCTGTAATTCCTGAGCTTTGCTATTCTTATCATTTACTGTTACTGCTTCCTGAGCTGCTAATTTAGCTGTTTCTACATCTGATTTAGCTGATGCAATTGCTAACTTATCATCATCTGATGCATACTCATTAGCTGCTGCCTTATCTGCTTCAATTATTGCATTATCTGCTGCAACTACTGCATCCGCTACTGCCTTATTTGCTTTTGCAGTTTCTTCTCTAGCAGCATTAATATTTTCTAGCTCAAAGTCAACCTCTTCCTTGGCTGCTGCAAGTGTGCTTGAAACAGCGTCGATATTAGTTGATTCTCCAATCTGCATTATGCCGTATTCTACAGTCTGATTGTAAACTAAACTTTCTTCTGATGTAAAATCTGCTAGCTTCTTAGCATCCGCATAATCGATTAATCTTTCAATTGCTTCTGCCTTTGCTGCTGCTAACTGATCCGCCGCTGTCTGAGCTGCCTGAGCTGCTGCCTTAGCTAATGCTGAATTATCATTAGCTGTTTCTGTTACTTCGATAAGTGTATTTACTACATCCTGTAATTCCTGAGCTTTGCTATTCTTATCATCTACTGTTACTGCTTCCTGAGCTGCTAATTTAGCTGTTTCTACATCTAATTTAGCTGATGTAATTGCTAACTTATCAATATCTGATGCATACTCATCAGCTGCTGCCTTATCTGCTTCAATTATTGCATTATCTGCTGCAGTTATAGCATCCGCTACTGCCTTATTTGCAGCCGCTACATCTGCTCTGTCTTTTTCGATCTTAGAAACTGCTGCATCTACCGCTTCTTTAGCATTTGTAAGTGCTTCTGCTACTTCATCCTTGTTAGCTGCTGCATTGATGGCTGTTTTTCCATCTGATACTGCCATATTAAAAGCTGTAGCTTCATCTGCTGTAAAGTCAGAAAGCTTTTTAGCATCTGCGTAATCGTCTAATCTTTCTTTAGCTAAATCAATTGCATCCTTCAATGCCATATCAGCCTTTAATACTTCGATTTTTTCTTCTGCGGCTTCTAATTTATCAATAGTATTAGCAGAAACCATTGCTTTCTGTGAATCTGTAAGTAATTCATAAGCGGTTCTTACAAGTGAAACTGCTTTTTCATCACTTAAATCGATATCATTAACATCACCTAAATTAATAACCTTATCTGTTATATCAAGTGCTTTTTCAATATCTCTAACTTTCTTAACGCCAGATCTTCCTAATTTCTTATCAACGACGTCTTTTGTAGCATCAGGCAACTCATTATAAACATCCATTATTGCCTTAACGCTATTCTCATTTTGTTCTGTTATATTTTCAATTTTATTAATCTCTTTAGCAAGTGCTTCACTATACGCTTCCTCGCATGCCTCAAGTTTTTCCAGAGCCTCAGGACTTACCAATGCCTTCTGGTCTTTTGTTAAAGCATCATAAGCGTTTCTTGCTGCTATTATATCATCCTTATCGTCTAGGCTTACTTCTTCTGCAGCTTTCAATTGATTAATCTGTGTAACAACTTCATCAGCTGCTCTCTGATTTTCAATATCCTCTTCAAGCTGTTCGATAATTGCATCTACAACAGCCTTATTTTCATCAAGTGTCTTAGTTTCATCATAGCTTACAGCGTCTATATCTTCCTTAGCTGTTGTAATAAGAGTTGTTACTGCAGCACTGTCACCCTCAACTGCTAATTCATCAGCTGCATTTTTCTGCTGATTTTTATATACTTCAAAAGCTGTTATTCCTTCATCAATTAGGACCTTTTTATATGTTGAAATATCCTGTCCGGTTTCACTTACAGGAATGATAGTTTTTCCTAAAGTACCTTCTGTATCTGTCCATCCGATACCGGCAATGGCATTTTTTACAGTACCATTGACTCCGCCGATTGCAGTAATTTTACCGCCGTTGATAATAATATCTCCGTCAGAATTAATAGCAGGTGCATTTGTAGCTTCAGCGATTACTGTTCCAGCATTTATTGTTATATTACTAAAAGCTGATATGCCGCCCGATTCATTTATGGCTGTCACATTACCGCCATTAATTTTTACGTTACCACTACTAATTCCACCAGGTGATACTAAACCACCCATAGTAGTACCAGTACTTTGTGAATATATAGTAAAAGTATAATTACCTGAACCACTTGTGATGCCATTATTTACAGTTAATGTAGCTTCGTCACAGAGAATAAGATTTACATTGCCTGCTAAATATACATCCTCTTCAATTGTTGCATCTTCCTTAACAACATACCAAGTCTCTGTATTTGGTTCACTAACGCCCCAGGTTACACTTTCACCCTGGCCACTACTGCTAACTGTAGTATAATCTGTGCAAGCCTCATTACCGGTCTTTTCAACTAATTCTTTATTTGTATCATCCCAGTCAAGGTATGAAACCGGCTCAACTACCCTTACATCACAGCTTGCATACTTTGTAGCATCATCATTACTTGTAGCAGTAATTATTGCACTTCCTTCTGACAAGCCTTTTGCATAGACCTTAAGAGTGTCAGTAGCATCAGTACCTATTTCATTTTCACAGGCCTGATCTGAATAAAGCTTCACTGCATCTGGATTAGTACCAGTAACGCTCCATTTTACCTTCTTATCCCCTGCGTTACTAGGATTAACAGTTGCTGTCAACTCACTAGGATCACCATTTGGTGTAAGCATAATGTTACTAGTGCTAAGTGTCACTCCTGTAACTGCTGGTAAAGTATAATAAACTGTAATTGCTTTAAAGTACAATGTACTGTATGAAGTACTACTTAGAGTTACTGCATCGTCATTAATATTGTTTAATGTTATTTTTTGATTAGCTTGTAAAGTTCCAGTGATAGTTGCTCCAGTAACGTCAAGTCTTAAATTATTTAGTGTTACTCCATTAGGTACATTATTTACAGTCAATTCAATCTTTGTAATTGTCTCATCTCCTTTAGCTGAAAATCTCATGCTATAAGTAGATGAAACACCCAAACCATTATTACTATTTCGTCTGGCAACCACTTGAAAATGATTATTTTCAGAATTGACAGTAACATTATAACCAGTTGCACCCGAAGTACTAATTGTGTCCGTCTGTTCCGTAGCTGCATACGCAGTCTGACTCATCCCCGGAATATATCCGGTCAATGAACTAAATACCAGCGCAAGTGCCAGTATACAACTAAGTATTTTGTTTCCTATTTTTCCTCTTTGCTTCATAAGCTTTTTCCTCCTTTAAAGTTTATTGAAACACTTTAATACTGATACAACTTTCCGATCTTTTTTATCAGCATTATTTAGTTTTTTATATATGAACATTTCTAAGAATGTTTATATTCGAGGACATAAAAAGCACCTGATAATAACCTGCAATTATATTGCAAGTTATAATCAGGTGCATACCATCAAAAGACAAGAACAAATAAAAATATATAATTATTCAAAATTAAATATATTATTTTATTAATTCATACGTCATTTTTCTCATATCCCAAAAACTTATCCTTTAATTATTTACAGGTGATATTTAATCCTATACACCTGATTATTTTAACCGACATTTCAACCTTATCAGTTGAACCTTAATAACATATTTACATTCTACCAAGTCAGGAATATATTTTCAACAAAATTAAAAAAATAAAAACGTTATAAAATAATATTAATTAATTTTATTAATAAACTTATCTATCAACTTAAACGCTTTATCTGCAGATGTGCGAACATTCTTTTCAAAATCGCTGCCATCGCCGTCATATTCATCCGAGATACACTTAATTGAAAGACATTTCACATTATTTAAAAAGCTAACTCTGGCAATAGCTGCAATTTCCATATCGCAGATATTGCAGCCCAAAGCAAATCTCGCTTCCTTATCCGCTTTTTCCTCCACAAACATATCACCTGAAGCATCTATAGCTTCTTTAATATCAGGATATAATTCTTTCAATATTTCTATTAATTCTTCATCTAAATAAATATACATATCCTTTAAATCACCATACTGATGTTTTACTACATCGTCAATTGATGAAGTATCAAAATCATAATTAATACATTTACTTACATAGAATAAATCTGAAACTTTTAAGCTAGGATCTAGCGCACCTGTTACACCGAAATTTAAAATAATTTCAACATTATATTTTGAGATAAGATGCTGAGTAGTCATAGCTGCATCAATCAATCCCCATCCTGATTTAATTGCATAAATCTCGTTTTCATTAATGATAGTTTTAAAACATGTAAAAGCACCATCACTTAGTTCCTCAATTTCATAGTTGCTTTTTAAAAAAGCTTCTAATTCTCTCTCAATAGCAATAACAATTCCAATTTTTTTCATATTGTAATTCCTTTCTTAAATAATACTATTTTTTTAGCTTTACCAAAATTTAAAAAGTCTTATTAATTTTATTAAAAAGCGTCGATACCACGGAGTAAGCGCTTTTCTAGCATCTTTTATATGTTTTCTAATTGGCAAACCCTGAGGACAATGCATTTCACATTTTCCACACTCAATACAATCTCCTAAATCAGCCATATCTTTTTTAAGTGCCGTAATCTGAAAATATTCATTTCGACCTGACTTTTTATTTTCCGTATACATCTGATTATAACACTTAAAGGTAGTAGGTATATCAATTCCTTTAGGACATGGCATGCAATATCCACATGCAGTACAACCCACTTTCGTTTTTTTATTGATTTCATTTTTCACTTTTTCAATAAAGTTAAAATCATCCTGTGTAAATTCATCAACCTGACATTCTGACGCAATACGAATGTTTTCTTCCACCATCTCTGTTGAATTCATTCCAGATAATACACATGTCACTTGTGGTTGATTCCAAAGCCAGCGAAAAGCCCACTCAGCAGCACTCCATTTTTTTTCATGTTCCTTAATTAATTTTTTACCTGAATCAGGCATTAAACCTACTAACTTTCCGCCTCTTAAAGGTTCCATAATAATAACAGGAATTTTCCTTTCGGCGGCTGCCATAAGTCCTTTTCGTCCAGCCTGGCTGTGCTCATCTAAATAATTATATTGAATTTGGCAAAAATCCCAAGAATAGTCTTTTAATATTTCTATAAACATATCACTATTTCCATGATATGAAAATCCTATATTGGTAATTTTTCCCTGAGCCTTTTTTTCTGCAATCCATTCCTCTATTTCTAATTGCTTTAACTTCTCCCAAGCTGCTATATCCGTTAGCATATGCATTAAATAATAATCTATATGATCAGTTTTTAATCGCTCTAACTGTTCATTAAAATATTTATCCAATGCCTTTTTCGATTTAATTAAATATTGAGGAAGTTTTGTTGCTATGTAAACTTTATCTCGGCAATTATTTTTCTCTAGAATCTGGCCTAGAGCCGCCTCGCTTCCCGGATAAATATACGCTGTATCTAAATAATTTACTCCGTGATTAATAGCATACATAACTTCTTTTTCTGTTTTTTCTAAATCGATTCCTATTCCCTTGCGGGAAAATCGCATACAGCCATATCCTAATATTGATAAGTTTTTCCCATATTTATCACTACGGTATTGCATTAATCCTCCTCAAAATAGTTTTTAATTTTTTCTAAATAATCTAAAGCCTCATCATAAACTGCGTGAGAATATCCTTCGTAGGTAAGTAATTTTCCACCTATTTTTTTAGCCAAATCCTCCTGCTCAGTGTATGAAAATGTTTGATCTCCTTTAGCTGTAACAACTAAGGTTTTAGGCTTAGTATTTATAACTTCTGTGTTATTAAATTTAAGAATTGCATCTAATTGAATTATAAATTTTTTAGTTTCCTCTTTACTGGCATTAATATGATAATCTATTAATGCATCATAATATTTCTCATAATAATCTGATGTGTATACTTGTTTACAGGAAACTTCAGCTAACTCTTTTAATTTTCCCTCAACAGTTAAATCTCTCCAATTCTCAATTACTTTTTTAGACCTATTAGAAATCTCACATACAGTGGATGATAAAACTGCCTTTAATACTATGTCAGGATGCTTTACTTCCATTCTCTGAAGAATCATTCCTCCCATGGAGCAACCATTAAAATATGCCTTCTTTATTCCTAAATCTGTGATAGCCTGATATAAATCTTCCATCATTTCATCAATGGTATATACCTGGGGCAAATCCTCTCGAATATCGAATACATACACCTTATATTCTTTATGAAACGGAGCATAATAGGCTGCCACCATGTCCGAAGCCATTGTAATACTTCTAATTCCAACTCCCGGAATAAGAATAAGATTTTTATTTCCTTCTCCAAAAGTGAAATACTTCATTACACATCTTTTAGTCTTAATACTTTTAATTTCCATCCCCATAATACTCCTCTCTTAATTACTATATTTACTAATGACATATTTAATTTTTCCGAAGCCAATAGATAGTTTAATTATTTTATCTTGGCCTTCTTTTTAGAACTCCATGGTCCAAATATTCTCTTGCCGTTATTAAGAATATATGCTCTAACAATAAAATAATATACCTTTCTTCTTTTAAGCTTCTTAATTGTTGCTTTAGCTATATTTTTCTTAACTGTTTTATATTTTGGCTTCTTAAATGACTTCTTTACTGAATACTTAATCTGGTATCCACTAACATTAGATAATTTTTTCCAACTTAATTTAACAGTTTTCTTCTTTTTGCTCTTAGCAGAGTTAAGCTTAACCTTTTTAGGAATAACCACTGTATTTTTAGTAGTTACTATTCTATTTTGAGTTGTTGGTTTAACCGCTGTTGTATTCTGAGAAACAGTTGTTACTTCCGGCTTTGTTGTTTCCTGGGAAGTTGTTGTAACCTCTGACTTAGTTGTTGTCTGTACTGTAGTCACATCCTCTGTTGTTGGTTCTTCAGACTTTGTTGT
>CACZSI010000142.1 GCA_902783775.1 uncultured Lachnospiraceae bacterium | reverse complement strand
CAAAGTAATTAAATATTTCATTAAGTTTTTTTTCATCTGTATTTTTTTTCAAGAGTTCAATGACTTCCGGCATAATTATTTCTTCAATAATAATCGTATCCAATCCCTCAAAATTGTCTTCCATACGTTCGTTAATATCATTCTTGATATTGGGAAAAAAATACAACATTTTTTTCAAAAAATCATCTATTGTCATCTTCTTTGCTCCTTTAATCAAATAATCCTATTGCAAATTCCAAATCATCTCTAATAGATTCTGGTCTATACACTTCATTAATATAAGTTGCCATCTTCTAAATCAAATATACTCATACACTCCACCTACTGCGTTCGCCTTTTTACCTACTCACGTTTACCTAACTCAACTATTTTTTCAACCACGTCGTTTAATTCATTTATCTTTTCAGTAATCTTTGAATCTTTTGATTTACATTTCACCGAAATGATATTAGTTAACATCCCTTCATATTTTCTTTTTTCAGGACTATAATGATAAGAAACTAAACCATCGTCTTCTTTATAATTGAATCCCTGTTTAGCTAATTTTATAGCCTGTCGACGACATTCTTCTCTATTTTCGTCGTCCTTACCTTTAAACCATGCAGGTTTTCCTTCAAACAAAATATCTGTATATTCCTCTATTTGTTGTTTTAACAATTTAAAAGCATTCATATTATGACTAATTGCTTTATCCAATACACTTTCTATCATTGGATTCTTATTTTCAACCATAATTGCAATCACTCTATCCAAATATGGGAACATAAAAGTATGCTCTCTTTTATGATCATCCTCAATCACGAATTCTTCTGTGTAATAGTCAATTATTTTTTCATCCGCATTGGCAATTGTTTCAATCAATTCATCATCTCTTTGTTCTTCTAACCCCACCCCACGGTTATCGAATATAGTTAAGTTATATATTGCCGGATTGACTCTTGCCTTTAATTCTTCCAAACATTCATAATCATAATTTTCGATTGCTAATGTTATAGCTTTTGTCCTCAATCTTTCTTCATATACTAAACTTTCAGGTACTCCTAATCTGTGAGCTATCGGCCAAATATCGTTATACCCAATCTCTCGTCGTTTAATATCAGTTGATATACCGAAAGTAAATCCTCTCTCCCACTTACTATTATCCACAAAATTAAGATGACCTGTTTTCATCAGGTATTTAATGAAATCATAGTTGTGAAATTCTAGAGCATAATCAACCACAGATTTTCCGTACTCATCATAATTCAAAAACAGCTTATCCTCGCGGTTCATATAGGCTTCCCATACTTTTTTACTCTTAGAAAATGCCACTTCATAATTTGTAATATGGCTCTTTATCGGCTTATAGCATTTCCCCGCACTAAGAATCTGCTCACATGATACATCCAAAAGTTCACAGAAAATTGGAAGATCATAGGTTTGAATAGTTCCTTTTCCTCTTATTATTTCAGATACTTTTGATGTGAATTTTTCCACCTCATAATCGTCTGCCTTCCCATCGCGCTTTTCAAGAAATGCTTTACAGAATTGTCTTTGAGATTTGTATTTCCCCAATATTATTTTTTTCAAATATTGTCCTGTCTTTTTCTTATTTTCTTCAACCTTAAACATCGCTTTCTCCTCTTTATCTACAACCAGCTTATCTTCATATTACACTGTTTTTTTATGGACCGGTATCCCCTAATTTTCATACATAAAATAAGGCAAAATCATATAGTGAAAATTATGTATGGTTTTACCATATATAATTTATTATAACATACGATATTTAGGGCGTTTAGCATTGATACAATAGTAATAAATTTTTGTTGTCACAATGACAATAAAAAAAGAGCCAAATCATATTGACCCTTGTTCATTGCTTTGTAAATCATAATATTATCACTCATCCTGCCACTCTTGGAACCAATATTCTATTTTTCCGCAATAGAAATCAAATGAGTCTTCTATTTCATGCACATAATAATTAGCAGTTTCAAATCCTCTGACTGACATATCCTCTATTTCAATAAATGGTTCAAAAAAGCACTCAAATATCTTTTTGCAATTCAAACTTTCAACACAATAAAATTTGGCCTTCAGAAGCCTTTCTCCCAGTGGATTTATTGATTGACAGAATGTCATAATGAGATTGGTCTGAGTACAATCTTCTTCAAAAGAATACTCTATTTTCCATTCAAATCCAGAAATATAATATCCATTATTATTTATGATTTTACGCAACATTTCTGCCTCTTTACTAATCATTTCGTAATCTCCTTACTGACATTCATTTATACAAATTCCGATTATTGCTCACTATATAACAATTCTATTTTCTTTTTAGTGTATACCAAACATCTATTTCATCTTTAGAAGGTACTTCCCACATAGACAATAATTTTCCCATGAGGCCTTCATCTAGATAATATTCCGAAGTGCCTTCGCCATTTAACACCCTACAGTTTCGCTCTTCAATATTTTTATTCCATGTTTGGTCATCAGCATCAATATAGTGCCATTCACAATGAACATTATGAGAACGACAAAACTCGGTTAAGCTTCTTCTGTTTTCTACACTCCAAAATCCCCAATCTAAAATCACAGTACAACCTACGTTTACCAATTCTACCGATTTTTTCTTAAAATAACTCCAAATTCTAAGCGTCATTTCATCATGTTTATTCCCTAAATCATTATCAAACAAATCCTTTGTTAATTCATCACACGATAAAATAATAGCTTTCTCTTTTTCTTTTATTTGATTGGCGTAATAAGTTTTCCCGCAACATATTTTTCCACAGATTGCTATTATCTTAGCCATAAGTATTTCTCCTTTAGTTATTTAAACTCGAATTTATTTTTCTCGAATAAGTTTTTTAATAATATTACATTCCAGCAACGAAAGATTTTTTTCTCTAATTGTGTCAATAAATAAATTAGTGCTTCGAACAATTTCTTCACTGAATTTATTAAACTCTATATGTTCTCTCCATATTGTTTCACCTGTTTCTTTGTAAAACAATCTTACATTTACTGAATCATTTTTACTAAATTCGAGTGCAACGAGATTCAAGGACAATAAATCAAATTTATATTCGTTCCCTTCATCTAACTTTTTATTTGCTTGAAGAAGTTCTTCCAACCAATACGTAATATCTTCATTCCCCTCTTCATTGTAAATAAATTCTCTATTTGGAAAATATCCCACCGTTTTATCATTTATAGTCATTTGAAAATATCCGTATATCCCGTTCCATTCCAAATCAAATTCCTGTTTAGAAACATCTCTCAATTCATCCGTAATTATCCATTCTATTTTCATTTGTTAATCACAATCTTTCAAATAATTTTTCTCCTAAAATAGTTTCACCAATTTGTTCGTAATTTCCAAATATTACACTGATAAGCTCCATTATTTTCTCAAAAGAATAATAACTTGAACCAACTTCATCATATGCACCACCAATTATTTCTATTATCCCACTTGGAAAATCAATCTCACTTTCACTAAATATTGTGCTTAAATACTCTGCGAATTCATTATTTAGCCCAATAACAGAATTATCATTAAACACTTGGCAATTCGTCCCCATACTATTTTTTTCTATATTATAATTAATTATAATATTTGTTTTACCACTGTTATTGGCTTTATAATTAATACATAGCATTGCATAGTTGCTAGTATGACGAGGATTCATTTTTGCCTCAACACATATCATTCCTTCATTCCAAAAAACTTCCTTTGCTGGAACTTCTATTTCTAACTTTTCTTCTAATACTACATCTAACGGATTTTCCTCTTTCCAAATATAGATTTTTTTTGTTTTACTATCATTTTCATATTTAACCATT
>CACZSI010000141.1 GCA_902783775.1 uncultured Lachnospiraceae bacterium | reverse complement strand
CAAAGTAATTAAATATTTCATTAAGTTTTTTTTCATCTGTATTTTTTTTCAAGAGTTCAATGACTTCCGGCATAATTATTTCTTCAACCACAATTGTATCTAATCGCTCTTCATACTCGCATATATGTTCCTCAAGTCTTTCTCTTATTTTTGGGAAAAAACTTATCATTTTCTCTAAAAAATCATCTATTGTCATCTTCTTTGCTCCCTATTTTTTTGTAATATACTCATAGAGCTTTGTTTCATTAACGTTAAATTTTGTCGCTACAGAAGCCATCAAACGAGGCAATGCTACTTCAAAAATCAAAACCATTGCTCCAGCTTCCAATGCCTTCCATAGTATTTCCTGACCGTTTTCAACACTTGGATTCATAAGGAAATTGTAAGTGCTCTTTCCTATATTCTCAACTTCAAATATTGAAATAATTTCTCCCGCTAAACTCAAAAGAATTATACAAATATCTAAAACGCTGATTCCCGCATTCAACGAAAGAATAACCCCATACAATGCTGCAATTGCGCTCTATGCCAGTCACAATAATATATGCTTTTTTCGCATTTTATGAGTCATCAAATCCGCCAACCTTGTTGGAATTGGAATTCTACTATTTTCATCTATCATATTTATTGTCATTATTGTTGCAGTATCCAAATCTATTTTATTGCCTATAGATATAAATATTGGCTTGACGTCATCTTTAGTTCTTAGTGCTCTTCCATATACTTCATTTCCAATAATAATATCTGTATATGATTTTTCTGATTTTTCTGGCATCTTATAATCAACACCATTTATTTTATAATAACTTTTTGCAACTCCTATACTAGGCTTATCTATTATAATTCCTGCATGTGTTGCCAATCCCATATGTCTTGGATGAAGATATCCGTTTCCATCAAAGAATAATACATCTGGCTCTATTTGAAGTTTACTATATGCTTTTAGAAAAATAGGTACTTCTCTAAAAGCTAAATATCCAGGAATATAAGGCTCCTCAATTTTATCAACAACATATTTTTCTTCTAATACTTTTTTTGTATTATAATCCAACACCACAATGCAACATACTGCCCACTCTTGTTCATCCACTTTCCAGTATGCCAAATCAACTCCTGCAACTGTTTTCACATTATTTAAACCCACTTCAAAATCTTTGCTCATTCTTTCGAATAAGTCCTTTTGAATTTTGTTATATTCCTCAATCATATTAGTCCCCATATATTTTCTTCCACTCGTAATATCTTTTTCTCTCCTCGTCTGTTACTTTCTTTTCATTTATTAGATTTCCTAGTTCATCAAATTCACGAATAATCAACCTATAACCATATCTACTATAATCTTCTTTTTTTACTTTTCCGTTTTCATACCATTCAATACTTGCTCCATCTACTGCATTACCAGCTTTAATTGCATACCTTTTTAATGCCCCTGACTCATAAAATTCAATATAGTCTCCATCTCTATAACCATCTTTAAAATCTCCATAGAAAAAAATCTTCCCGTTTTTATATTCATACAATATTCCTTCGAATGGAAAACCACCATCTTCCGTCTCTCCTACACAAATCTGCTGTCCATACTCGCCAGACCAACAAAGTTCATCATTAAACTCTCGTCCCTTGCTTAATACTTCATCGATAGTCAATATTTTATCAATATTATCTCTAATCACACGTATTGATGTCTCAAATTCCTTTTCTATAGTATCTTCTTTAGATACTTCTTTTCTTATTAATTCATATAAACGCATTATAAATTCTCTCTATTCTTTTTAGTGCAAGTTTAACAAAAAGCCCTTTATTTATAGGTTTTGTCAAACAGTTAATAAGTTACATATATAATTATAAAAAATCATTTTAGAATACGCTTTAAACGAAGTTTTTCTTCTTCGGTAAAACTCTCTCCAAATATTTTTTCATACTTTTCAAAAAAAGCATCATAAACAGAAGCATTTCTTATTCCACAAAAAAATTTTGAAAATACATTTTCTTTATTGTCTTCAAATACAACTATATCATACTTTTCATTCTTCTCAGGTTTGCTCAACCAGTAATCCACATCAGAAAATCTGTAAATTATTTTGTATTTACCATATTCCTCATCAAAAATCAAAGAGTATTTATCACTCTCTACAGAGCCAATAGAATAATATTTTTCATCTATAATAGGTTTAATAATTCTACTAACACCTGCCAGATCATTCTGTTTCATAATATTTTTTTTAATTCTCTTTTCAATATCTGTCCATTTATTAATCCTCCAATATAAAAGCAAAACAAATTCGACTTTAAAATATTCACTTCCAACAATGGGTTCCTCTATGTTACTCCCCCTTTCCCTATAATAAATTTTTTTTTCGTTAAAATTACACACAAACCCAGATTGCCAATCAAGGTCAAATACCACTTCCTCATTACATATTCTACATTTAATATTTGAATCAAAAAATAATTCAATTTTATTTTCAAAATCTTGTTCATAAAACATATTTTCTGAATTCCTCCACTTCTATCATAATCGTCTCAAAAAACCGACTTGTATTAGGAAATCAATTAACTGCGGCTTATTTTCCACATCAAGATTATCAATCATATTTCTCATATCATATACAAACTCCGGATCTAACTTATACTGCGTTCCGCCTCCCGGCTGGTCAAACCAAGAAGCTATATCTCCTTTTCTGACTTTGATATCCTTTAGCACTTCATACTTATTATACTGACTCATATCAGTTTTTGGAGACAGTGCTCTTTGCTCTACAGTATCTCCTATTTTTCCGTTATTTATAGCCTGTTCAATTTCGTTTTTCGCTGTAGTATCTATCGCCAGTGCATCTAAATCAGACCTGTTTTTTTCTGAAAGAGTTACAATATTTATACCTCTTTCTTTAGATTCTTTAATTATGGAAACGGAAGAAACTCCTTTTGTGTTTGTTTATAAGTAAAGCCTGTCTAAATAATCACTTCTTCTTGCTTGATATTTTTATACTTATCAATTTCTTTTTGCCAACCTTCTATTGTTTTTTCTGTAACCTTATCCCAATTACCCGCTTTTATAACTGCTTTTTTTCTTTCATCTATCGTTCTAATGTGACCTATTTTTTCACTTTTGCACATAGAAAAGAACTCTTTAATTGAATTAGCTATTATTTCTTTTTTAAATCCTTTTTCGTGATCACAGAAGTATATTAATCCTTTATTCTGCTCTGTAATATCTATTGCATAGAAATTTCCCCAAATATCCATACCTATTGGAAAATATGAATCGTTATCCCAATATTTCATTTTTTCATCAATACTATTTTTTGTATCAATTCCAAATAAACAAGTAAGTGTTTCCTTTCTTTTCTCTCTTCTAAGAGTTGTTTTCGGAGTATCACCTCCATTATATTTAACAAGGAATTTACGATATTCCTCATTGAGAATGATTCCATATTTTCTCTCAAATTCTTGAACTTTTTCAATTGAACCATTTCCATATTTTGATATCAACATTTTAATTACCTCCACATAAACTATGTCCACCAATATGTGTGAACTGACTATGTATATCTTCTCTAATAAGTTGCATAATTCCCTTTCTAATATCATGATGTGCCACATATCCTTCAGGAATAGCTTTAATATCCATTTTCTATTTATTAATAATAGCAGCATCCCCCTTTATTACAAAGCAGTAATCCTCACTTTTCTCAGCATAATCTATTACTAAACGATATCCTTTTATTACACCTTTAGGATTATAATCCTCACCATTTGAGCTCAACATTGTTGATACATTTGGTTTCACTTTAAAAACTGCCTTAGAGTTATCCCATTCAACATTAACATCTTCACCAATTTTTTCTTTTCCATACTTATATTTTCCTTCATCTGTCAATATATATTCCGTCACAGCTATTTTTCTAGGTTTTTCCCTATTAAACATTATGCTAATTTCATCGCCATTCTTAACATAAACTAAATTTTCATTGTTTAACTTTTTTAAGATTTCTTCAAAGTTCTTTTCTTTATTAAACACTTCAATAGCTTTTTTCCCAAACTTTACATCTATATCAATATTTTTTTTATTCATCACATTATATATACTCACCAAAAGTACAACAGTAGTTATAATCGCTAGGCATATACATATGTATCTTTTTGCTCTTTTTTTCAATAATCTTTCTCCTTTTTATTTATAGAAAGTCAGCTTATAAGTATCATCTGATTGAGAATAAGGACAGTCCTTCGGTGAACGTCTATACAATCCGCACATTCCCCATTTGGATTGAATCTTGGTACTAGAATACACTATTCCCGAATGGATTGGGCTTTTCCCGTCCCAATAAACAACCTTTGAATCTACTTTTACATTTTTAGGAATTCCACCTTTGCTGGATTAGTATTTTGTATTCGCTTATTAGAACATCTTGTTCCTCCAGTTCTCTCTTGATTGCCCTGTATCCGTAGGTTTTATCGCTGTCATTAAAGATTTTCTCAATTCAATTGATATATATCATATCATAGGTGTCACACTTTTTCGCCGCACTCCAAAATAAAAAGTGCCAAATTCTCATAAATTTGGCACTTCCGTATGACTTAGAAACATTCATAAAATACTAGTTCATCACTTTAAATAAAATATGTCCTATTTGATAGCCTATGATATATAAAAAATGTAAAACTATCGCCGAAAACAATATTTTACTTAATATAGGATGAATATGTATCCATTCTGTAATTTCGTTCATAATCATACATACCTCTTACTTTTTCTTTTTTTGCGACTTTAATGCAGGCTTTGCATCTTTTGTATCCATATATCCATTATACACACCAAGTCCAAATACCGCAACTCCAGCAGCTGCTGCACCAATTATTAACCCTGGAACACCTCCATCAGTTTCGTAAAGTTCCTCTTCTGTTGATGTTAATGAGTCACATACAGCTCGAATCCGCTTCGCTTCTTCTCGCTGATGCGGCATTCGCCGCATTAAAATAGGCAAGTCTATTTGTCTCGGAATGCAAGCATTCCTCTCCAAACAAACTTGCCTATTTTATGTGACTCATTGCTTACGCACAAAAGAAAAGTACCACCCCAGACAATTTAATGCCCAAAATAGTACCCGCGTGCGCCTCCAGGGGCTCGAACCCTGCACACCCTGAAAGCCAT
>CACZSI010000140.1 GCA_902783775.1 uncultured Lachnospiraceae bacterium | reverse complement strand
GCGTAGCTGGTTAACGCGCCAGATTGTGGCTCTGGAGACCGGGAGTTCGAATCTCCTCGGCCACCTTCACAATGATGGGCTATCGCCAAGCGGTAAGGCACAGGACTTTGACTCCTGCATTCGCTGGTTCGAATCCAGCTAGCCCAGTTAGGGTCTTACCCATATAATTAAATAGAATATGGGCCACTAGCTCAGATGGTAGAGCACTTGACTTTTAATCAAGTTGTCTGGGGTTCGATTCCCCAGTGGCTCACTTTTAAAAAGTGATGAGAAGTAGACGAAAGTTTACTTCTTTTTTTATTTATGTAAACTTAATTTTATTTGCTATTCCATCTTTTAATTCAGTGTGGTATGATGAAAATACTAGGGTTTTGAACAGATTTTACTATACATAAATGGTTAGAGGAGAGAGGGGAAATAATCATTGGTAAAAAAAATAATAGAAAAAATATATAATAGTAAAATGAAATATAAGGTAATTGCACTGGGGATCGTTTTCTCAGTTTTCGTAAGTGTGGGAGTATCCTACAGTATGTCGGTTCCGGGAGATAGAAATGCTTGCGATTGGGTAAGTCATGTCTATGTTAACGCTATAAAGATTAATAGCGATATTTTAGAGAATAGAAATTTTTATCCATTTAAGGATTCTTCTAATAATAAATTTTTAAATTATATTAACTATAATCCTATTATGAATCAGAAGATTGCTGTAAAAGAGCAGGCTAATGTAGTTAATAAGGTAGCTAAAAAGAAGAAGCCTAAGAAGAAAAAGAAATTGACTGCTTATCAGAAGTTACTAAAGAAATTTAGCACAATGGCGGTGGCAGATTTAGGCGGAAGCGAAGAGCCATTGGCTATGTATAACAGCATTAAGAAGAATAAGATTAAAGTGGGCTATCTGCCAGATGGTGCCACTATGACTATAGTTAAGTCTGTTAAGAAATGGTTTAAGGTTAAGTCAGGAAATATAACAGGTTTCGTTAAGATTAAAGACTTAGTAGTGGGACAGAAAGCCGGAATGTATATGATGGAAAATAAGTTAGTTACAGCACAGGTAGATAAAAACAATGTACCATTACACAGCACTCCTTCTAAAAAAGGTGCGGCTATAGGTATGGGATACAGAGGCGGTGTTTATCCTGTTATTAAGTTTAGTAAGGATAAAAAATATGTAGATATTCAAAGAACTGAGAGTATCACAGGTTACCTACCGGTATCTGCGGTTAAACTTAAGGTAGATAATGTTGTGGCTATGACTAAGGCTGAGTATGATCAGTACCTTAATCAGTTAAGGATTGAGGAGGAGAAGGCGTTAAATGATTATCTTCACTTAAAGGTGAGCAGCAGTGGAAATGCATTGCAGGATAATATTGTAACTCTTATAGCGCACAATGAGTCAGGTAATTATAAGGCTGCTAGAAATGCGAAAATAGGGGCAGAAAAAACCATTACTGTGGGAGCATGGCAGTGGTACGGTGAGAATGCCCATAATATTTTAAGACTTATATATTCTGCTAATTCTACTAACAGTAAGAAGATGATTTCTAAATTCTTTATAGGAAAGAAGGGTGAAGAAAAGGCAGAAAAATTATGTAAGGACATAGTAGGTAGAACTAACTGGGAGAGCACTAGAAGAAAGTTTACTAGAAAAGAGATTATAGCCATTAAGGAATTATTAGGAAGTAATCAGGGCGTTAAGGTTCAGAATGAGAAAATTCACGCTGATATCAGAATAAGAATAAGTGGTGCTATTAGAAATTATAAATTAACTAATGATGGAATTACTGCTTATTATTGCGATTTATTCTGGCAGAGTCCTAATAATGCCCGCAGAATAATTAGACAGTGCATAAAGCATTTTAAGAGCTCTAAGAAGTTCTGTGAGGATAAAGATGGACTAAAATATTTCCATGAAACTGCCATGAAGAATGGCGTTATGAAAAGATATGCTATGAGAAGAAACTATACTTATGCATATTGTAAGAGACTAGTTAAGAAATAGTACTTTAAGAAAAAGAGGATAGAATGACTTTAAAAGAGTTAAAGATTATGGAAGAAGGGCGCATCACTGCTGTAGGCGGTGAAGGCGCCTTAAGACAGCATTTTTTAGATATGGGAGTGATTCCCGGGGCTAAGGTTAAGGTGGTTAAGTACGCACCAATGGGAGATCCTGTAGAGATTTTAATTCACGGATATAAACTAACACTTCGTCTAGAGGATGCTGAAAAAATAGAGATTGAAAAAATAGAATCCAGTAAAGAAGAAAAGACTGTGGAGAGAAGAAAGCCGGTGGGAGTGGAACATCCAGGCTTAGGAGAGGATGGGAAATATCATCCTAAAGGTAGCGGAAATCCACTGCCGGATGATGCTGTGCTTAGCTTCGCTTTAGTGGGAAATCAGAATAGTGGTAAGACTACATTGTTTAATCAGTTAACAGGTTCTAATCAGCACGTAGGAAACTTCCCGGGAGTGACAGTGGACAGAAAAGATGGTGCCATAAAGGGACATCCTAACACAGTGGTTACGGATTTACCGGGAATCTATTCTATGTCACCTTATAGCAGTGAGGAAATCGTATCTAGAAATTTCGTGCTAGAAGAAAAGCCTAAGGCTATTATAAATATCGTGGATGCCACGAATATTGAGCGAAATCTCTATCTTACAATGCAGCTTTTAGAGATGGATATGCCAATGGTGGTGGCCCTTAATATGATGGATGAGGTGACTGCCAATGGCGGAAGTATCGACATTAATATGATGGAGCATATGCTAGGTGTGCCAGTGGTGCCAATATCAGCTGCGAAGAATTTTGGCGTGAATGAGCTAATAAAGCATGCTATTCATATAGCACATTATCAGGAAAAGCCGGTTAGGCATGATTACTGTGATGAAGAGGAAAATGGCGGTGCAGTTCACAGATGCCTTCACGGAATCAGTCATTTGATTCACGGTAATTGTAAGAAGACTGGAATACCGGTAAGATTCGCCACTAGTAAAATAGTGGAAGGGGATAAGTTAATCCTAGAAAAATTAAATTTAAAAGAAGATGAGATTAAAACTATAGAGAGCATAGTATCTACTATGGAGAAGGACCGCGGTCTGGACAGAAGTGCGGCCATAGCGGACATGAGATTTTCTTTTATAAAGAAAGTTTGTGCCCAAAGTGTAGTGAAGACTGGCGAGAGTAAGGAACGACTAAGAAGTGAGAAGATTGATAAGGTTCTTACTGGAAAGTACACAGCTATTCCAATGTTTGCGTTAATTATGGGACTGGTCTTTTATCTGACCTTTAATGTTATAGGCGCTAAAATGCAGGAACTGGTGGAAATAGGCGTAGAGTTTATAACGAAAATGACCGAAAAGGCCATGATAGCAGCAGAGGTAAATGAAGCGGTTAGAGGATTAGTAATCGATGGAATATTCGCAGGCGTGGGAAGTGTATTAAGCTTCTTACCGATTATCGCTACATTGTTCTTATTCTTATCGTTGTTAGAGGACAGTGGCTATATAGCCAGGGTAGCCTTCGTGATGGATAAGCTTCTTAGAAAAGTGGGATTATCCGGAAGAAGTATCGTGCCGATGCTAATAGGTTTCGGCTGTACGGTGCCGGCGGTAATGTCCACTAGAACACTACCTAGCGAGCGAGATCGAAAGATGACCATACTACTAACACCGTTTATGTCATGTACGGCTAAGCTTCCGATTTATGCATTCTTAGTCAATGCATTCTTTCCTAAGAAAGGCGGCTTAATTATGATAGGCCTTTATCTTTTAGGCATACTAATGAGTATAATCACAGCGATTCTGTTTAAGGGAACACTGTTTAAAGGTGAGGCTGTTCCTTTTGTTATGGAGCTACCTAACTATAGAATGCCGGGTAGAAAAAACGTGGTGCAATTACTTTGGGAGAAGTCTAAGGATTTCCTACAAAGAGCATTTTCAGTTATCTTAATTGCCACCATCGTAGTTTGGTTATTGCAGAGCTTTGATATCCATTTTAATATGGTTAAGGATTCAAAGGACAGCATCTTAGCTATGATATCAGGCTGGATAGTGCCAATAATGAAGCCTATAGGATTAGGGGATTGGAGAATCTGTACATCTCTTATAAGCGGATTTATGGCTAAGGAAAGCGTAGTATCCACAATGCAGATTTTATTTAACAATAATATCGGTGTATCTCTATCAAGCGGTGGAGCTGCATCACTATTAGTATTTTCATTGCTCTATACTCCTTGTGTAGCTGCAATAGCGGCAATTCGAAGAGAATTAGGCAGCAGATGGGCAGTGGGAGTGGTTATTTGGCAATGTACATTAGCTTGGATAGCTGCTTTAATAGTAAGGATAATTGTATAAAAGTAAATAAATCATAAAAAAATAATCAAAAAGTTCACATAAAAGGCCTAAAAAATGGTACAATTAAGGGGAGTAACAAAGGCCGAAATGGGGAAAGTATGGATAATTTAAGATTAGTTTAAGGAAGTATTTTACAAGTCGGCAGGAATGATGCCGGCTTGTTTTTTTATGGGAGACAGATTGTGAGAACACGGGAAGACATTTATAGAGAAAATAAAGATGTGGCTGTGGTGTTAGTGTTCATCGTGGCGATAATTGCTAAGATGGTGGAACATCTCTATCTGCCGGCTAAATATTATTATGATAATAATCGAATATTTCAGACTATGTTGGACCCAAATTTTAAAGATAGATGGGGAGGCTCTTATAAAGTAACAGCAGATTTTTTTAGAAGGATTAATATATTTAATCTGGATACTTTTAATAAATGGAGTATAGCTATAGCGATAATTTTTAATATAATAATTATTATTTTATTAATTACTTCAAAGGGAATAGATTTAAACCAGACTATTTTTTTATTAATGTGTGTGGGACTACTTAATATATATGTTTTTAATATAGGAAAGGAAGTAATTCAGATAGGAATATTTACAATGATATTTCTAGCTATTATGCTTAAAATCCCTAATATAATAAAGGTAGCTTTGTGCTTTGGATTACTGTACTGGGAGAGTACTTTTTTTAGAAATTATTATATTATTATAGCATTCTTTTTTATAACTATATTAGTTGGAATATTGATAATAAAAAAATATATTAAAAAAATAACGCTATTTAAAATAATTATTATAGTGTTAGCTTTATACGCTATGGTAGCTGCCTTTTTATTTATGGCTAGTATATTTATGCATAATGATTTTATAGAAGTTATGGAATGTAAGAATGATTCTACATTGTTAGGGGCCACTTCTACTATAGATGATAAAATAGAGCATGGTAATAATATAGGATTATTTATGATTAATTATATTATAAATAGTGTTAGAATGGCCTTTCCTATAGAGTTACTTAGAGCAGGAATATTTTATATTCCATTTATAGTGTTTGAAGGATTTTTTATTTATTATATAGCTAAATCATTATATAGACTTTATTCATCTGATTTCACTCAGATATTAGCGCTAAGTATTGTATTAGGATATTTTATGGGATCAGTTTTATTTGAGCCGGATTTTGGGTCCTTCGTAAGACATGAAATAGCAACATTTCCTATTATTTATATATTAATATTTAATAAAAATAATTGGAATTTAAAAAAGGATAAAGGTGGGATAAATGATAATTATAAAAAGTGATTGTTATAGATATTATGGCAGTATAAGTATAAGGAATCGGATAAAGTGTAATTTATTACAGAGTGGATATAGATATACTAAAACTTATAGAAGATGTAGAGCATTAAGAGGTAAGTCTGTTATTTTATATTTTATTTTAAGATTTTTATTACTTAGAAAATCTCATAAATATGGATATCAGATAAGTCCTAAGGTAGATATAGGAGAAGGATTTTATATAGGCCATAGAGGAACGATAATAGTCAATGAAAATACGAAGATAGGTAATAATGTAAATATTCAGGCTGGAGCTGTTATAGGAGCTGAGAATCGCGGAAAAAGACAGGGGGCTCCTAGTATAGGAAACCAAGTGTGGATAGGTTCTAATGCAGTGATAGTAGGAAAAATAAAAATAGGAAATAATGTACTTATAGCACCTAATGCTTATGTAAATATGGATGTAGATGATAATTCTATAGTTATTGGAAATCCAGCTAGAATTATAAAAAAAGATAATGCTACGGAGGGATATATTCAAAATATTTATGAAAAATAAAAAGACTAATATATGCTTTTTTTCAGGCGATATAACTAGAAGCGGTGGGACAGAGCGAGTAGCTACTATAATAGCTAATGAATTATGTAAGAATAAAGAATATAATATATCAATTATTAATCTGGAAGAAAGAAGAGATACAGCTTTTTTTAAGATAGATAATAGTATAAAGATAGAAAAATTATATGATAAGCTAGACAGAAGTTTATTTCATATAATAGGTATTATAACTAAGTTAAAAAGGTATGTAAAAAATAATAAGATAGATATTTTAATAGATATAGATGGTATTTTGGATATTTATTCATTGCCAGTTAAATTGTTTACTAAGGTTAAAGTAATTTCTTGGGAACATTTTAATTATTATCAGAATCCTTTTGTGCCATATAGAAAATATAGCAGAAGAATGGCAGCTAGGTGGGCGGATGCAATAGTGACGCTAACAGAAGAGGATAAGGAGTATTATCAGGATAATCTTAAAATAAAAGGTGAGATACTAGCTATTCATAATCCCTTCGTATGGAATAATGTGGAAACTAAGTATAATGCTGATTCTAAAATTATATTAAGTGTAGGAAGATTAACATATCAAAAAGGTTTTGATATATTGTTAGAAATAGCTAGGGAAGTGATGCCTAAGGCAGATGGATGGAAATGGATTATATTAGGGGAAGGTGAAGATAGAGAAAAACTAGAAGAAAAAATAAAAGAATACGGATTAGAAGAAAAAGTAATCTTGAAAGGGAATGTTACTGATATAAATGACTATTACTCAAAAGCGGGTATATTTGTTATGACATCTAGATTTGAGGGATTGCCTATGACACTATTAGAGGCAAAAACATTTGATTTGCCTATAGTTAGTTTTGATTGTAAAACGGGACCTAGAGAACTAATACTAGATTCAATAAATGGTTATTTAATAGATGAAGGTAATTTAGATGCTATGGAAAAAGCTATATTTGACCTTATTGAAGATGATAAAAAAAGAAAATTATTTTCACAGAATGCAGGTGAAGATATTAATAAGTTTGATATAAAAGTAATAATTGATAAATGGAAAAAACTAATTAAAGAAATATAATTAGTACAAGGTTTTGTAAAGGAGATATTATGGACGATAAAATATCAGTAATTGTCCCGGTGTATAATGTTGAGAAATGGTTAGAGGAATGTGTGGAAAGCATAGTAAACCAAACATATAAAAATTTAGAAATTATATTAGTTGACGATGGATCAATCGATAAATCATCTGAAATATGTGATGATTGGAAAATAAGAGATTCCAGAATTAAGGTGATTCATAAAAAAAATGGTGGACTATCATCTGCCAGAAACGCCGGATTAGATATCTGTACGGGGGAATATATAGCATTTATTGATGGTGATGATTATATCAAAGATAATATGTTTGAATGCTTGATAAATATTGCCGAGGAAAATAATGTTGATGTTGTTAAATGTAAGATGTATTTATACTATGATGAAACAAATACTACTAAAATTAATCCATTAAAAGCAAATAAATATTATGATAAAGAAGAACTTTTAAAATGTTTTTATTATCACAAAGATAATATAGCGGGAGGAATGTGTGATAAATTATTTAAAAAATATTTGTTTGATAGTATTAGATTTCCAGAGGGACTAAATACAGAAGATTATTTTGTTCTTTCTGAAATATATAATAATATTGATGGATTATATAGTGTTAAGGATGTTTTGTATTGTTATAGGCAACGAGAAGATTCTATTTGTAGAAAAAAATATATTGATAATCATTCATTTGATGAGATAAAAGTGTGCGATATGATTATGAAAAAAAACAAAAAGAAATATCCTGAACAGTTAGAGGATTCCATTATCATGTGTGCAATTGCTAGATTTTCAGTATATAACCAATTGATTAATATAGAGCATGATAAGAGTATTGAATGCGAATGGAAAAATGAATTAAAAAGATTTAGTAAACATATAAGAAAAAATAGTAATATAAGTTTTATTTTTAAAATTAAATATTATTTATTTTCTAATTTCATGAATTTTTATAAAAGAATAAAAAATATTTTTGGAGGAATAAAATGAAAGTAGGAATTCTAACATTTCATAATGCACATAATTATGGGGCAGTACTACAAGCATATGCATTAAAAAGAACAATTGAGATATTGGGTAATGATGTAGATATTATCAATTATAGGAATTCGGCGATTGAAAAAGAGTATGATACCGACATAAAAAAAGTATTGGGAATCAAAAAAAAATATTTTAGAAATCCAGGATTTTTGCTATATAAAATAAAAGAATATAAACAAAGAAATTACAGAAAAGAAGCATATTTAGAAAAACACCGGAAGTTTACTGCATTTATAAATAGATATTTGTTAGATGGAAATGATAAAGTTTTCGCGTTAGATGATTTAAAAAACACAAATTATGATGCATTTATAGTAGGAAGTGATCAAGTATGGAATGTATGGTTGACAGATGGACTTGATCCAGTATATCTTCTTGATTTTAAAACAAGCGCAAAAAAAATATCTTATTCTGCAAGCAGAGGTAATGTTGATATGCCTAACAATGAAAAAAAATATTTTACTAAATGCATAAAAGAATTTGATAATGTGTCTGTACGAGAGGAGATATTAAAAAATGAATTAATAGATATGGGTATTAAAAATGCTATAGTCACATCTGATCCAACTCTATTAATAGAAAAAAATGAATATGAAGATATGCTTAAAGATATAGATGAAAAAAAATATTTGCTAGCATACTTCGTGTACGAAAATGATGAAATGATGAAAATTGCTAAAAAAATAGCAGATGATAATCAATTAAAGCTAATCGATATTCATTATTTTTTGCAGAAGAAATATAAGTTGAATAACCAACTAGCCAATATAGGTCCAGAAGAATTTTTGGGTTATATAAAAAATGCCGAGATAGTAATAACAAATTCTTTTCATGGGACGATTTTTTCAATTATTTTTGAAAAGCAATTTTACAATTTTCATGATGAAGATATGAGAATAGATGGGTTAATAAATAGGTTGAAAATAAAGAGTAGAAATCTCAAGAATAATAATATAGAGGCAATGCAGGTCATAGAATATTCTAAAGTAAAAAAGGAAATGGAAACTTTACGAGAAGAATCTATTAAATACTTAGTTGGAGCATTAGATATATGATTGATAATATAAAAGAAAATTGCTGTGGATGTGAAGCGTGTGTGGCAATATGTCCTAAAAAAGCAATTACAATGAAAAGAGACGATAAAGGGTTTAATTATCCACACGTAAATAAGAAAAAATGCATTGAATGTGGTTTATGTGTAGATGTATGTGGCAAGCAAAAGTTTAATACAGTTAAAAATATATATGCTGCAAAAGCAAAAAAAGGAAGAAAAAATAGTCAGTCAGGTGGAGCTTTTTTTGTTATGGCAAAAAAAGTGATATTAGATGGCGGAGTAGTTTACGGTGTAGTTAATGATAATTTAAAAGCTGTTTATCAAAGAGCAGAAAGTCTTGAAGAAATAAAAAAAATGAGAGGGTCAAAATATGTCCAGGCAACAATCACAAATATATATACGAGAGTGATTGAAGATTTGAAAAATAATAGATTAGTTTGTTTTTTTGGGACACCTTGTTATATTAATGGATTATTATCGTTAGTTAAAAAGAGAAAACTTAAAGAAGATAATTTGATTACTTGTGATTTAATATGTCATGGAGTACCGTCGCCCAGCTTATTAGAAGATTATTTAGAATTACTAAATAATAGATATTCTAAAGTATATAATTTTAATCATAGAGATAAATGTAATGGATGGCATGGGCATATCACATCATTTAATATTAAAAAAGGAAAATATATTTCAAACAATTATGCAGAACTTTTTCATTCTAATTTAGAATTAAGAGATTCGTGTTATTGTTGTGAATTTTCATGTCCTGATAGAATATCAGATATAACTATAGGTGATTATTGGGGTATAGAAAAAATAAGAGCAAAATTTGATGATAATAAAGGTGTTTCATTAATTACTATAAACACGGATAAGGGAATGTCCCTATGGGACAAGGTGCAAAATAAATTTGAGTATTTTAAATCTAATATTCATGAATGCTCACAACCTAATTTGATAAGTCCTACTCGTAAACCAGAGTTATATAATAAATTTTGGGATACATATTTTGAGGAAGGGTTCGAAAGTGCAGCGACTAAATATTGTAATTTTAGCTGGTCGAATGATAAAAAATATATTTTGTTCTTATTAAGAAAGAAAGTTGGTAAATTACTTAGACGATTACATTTTTTGAAATAATTTATTAAACTAATTTAGATTTTTTGATAATATAAGAAAGGAATAATATGGTATCTTCTTTTGATATACATATAGTAATGCACATAATGAAGAAACTATCGATTATAATACCAGCATATAATTCTGAAAAATATATAAAAAAATGTGTTGATTCTGTTTTAAAACAAACATATAACAATATAGAAATAATAATAGTAGATGATGGATCGAGTGACAGAACAAATGAAATATGTCATAAAATGATGAATGAAGATAAAAGAATATTTTTGATAACTCAACAAAATAGTGGGAGTTCGTCAGCAAGAAATACAGGGATAGAAGTGGCTACAGGTGATTATATAACTTTTGTCGACAGCGATGATTGGATTGATGAAGAGTTATATGAAAAAGTGATTGGCAAACTAGAAAAAGACGATGCGGATATGGTGATATTTGGTATTACTTGTTTTAGTTCTAAAATTAAAAACAAAACTGTACGCCCTGAAGACAACATAATAGATAATAGTAACATTGAAAAACAATTAATAAAAATAATAAGGAATGATTTATATGGCTATGCATGGAATAAAGTTTATAAAAGTGATTTAATAAAAAAAATGAAAATACAATTTCCTTGTGAAATAAAAAAACAAGAAGATTTAATATTTAATTTAAATATTTTACCTTATATAAAAAAGATTAGTTTGAGTAACGAAACAGGCTATCATTATATTCAAAGAGAAGATAGCTTAATTCATAGTAAGGAATTTGAAGGATTAAATAATATAAGAAATTATTGTGAGTATATTGTTGATATTAATATTAAAGATAATGTTTTGAAAAAAAATATAGTTAATTATTCTATAAAACATTATATTTCAGATTTTATAATATATGAGATATTATGGAATGATAAAATAGAAAAAGTGGAGAAAAAACAGTTAATGAAAAAAATTTTTGGAGATGATTATTATAATAAATTATTATCAAAAGATAATAATGATCCAACATATTTAAAGATGTTATATAAAAGTTTTGAAAAAAATAATTACAGATTTTTTTATGGATACTTTCTTTTATCAGAGTTGAAAAGAAAAATATTATAATTATATAGCTTTATTATAAAGGTGGAGAACTTATGAAAAAGAGATTATTATTCATTGTTCAGATAATGAATTGTGGTGGTGTTGAGAAAGCGTTGCTAAATACTTTAAAATTAATAGATAAAGAAAAATATGAATGTGAAATATTAACAATATTTAAAGAAGGAAAATATCTTCAATTTATACCAGAAGAAATAAAAGTGCTAGAATACTGTGCACCGGACTATATTAAGACAATGATAAAAGGGTATGATAAACCACGATTTAGTGAAGAACATAATTTTTTAAAAAGAATATATTGGATTTTTTATTATTATCTAAATAAGGTCTACTTGAAATTTTTTAATAAAAATTTAATTTTTAAAAAGATATATAAAAGGATGCATAAAAATAATATCTTTGATAATTATGATGCTATTATCGATTTTCATGGATATGGATGTTTTACTACATATATTGCCGCCTATGAAAAAGGAGAAATGAAAAGAATAAGTTGGATTCATGAACAAAATATTTATTGGGAATATGAACTTATTTCTTCTTGTTATGGAAAGTTTGATCATATATTTGCTTGTGCACAAGATTGTAGAGATAATTTCATAAAAAAATTTCCACAATATAAGAATAAGATTTCAATATACTATAATTACTTAGATATAAATGAAATAAAACGAAAAGCGGATCTGTTTGTGCCAGATGAATTTAACGACACTAACAATAAACTGAAAATTGTATCGGTTGGACGTGTTGATGGACAAAAAGCGTTCAATAGAGTTGTTAAGGTGGCAAAGATACTAAAATCGAAAGGTTATAAGTTCTATTGGATTGTAGTTGGAGACGGAAGTCAATTGGATGGCTTAAGAAAGAGTGTCACTGATGAAAACTTGGAGTCGTATGTCAATTTTATAGGGTATAGAAGTAATCCCTATGTTTATATAAAAAATGCTGATTTATATGTTCAGACATCAGTTGCTGAAGGGTTTTGTACAACTATCTCAGAAGCTATTGTTTTAGGAAAGGCAGTAGTAACAACTGATGTTAGTGGAGCAAATGAACAATTAGATAATAGTACATGTGGAATTATTGTAAGTCATTCTGTGGAAGACATATCGGATGCAATAAAAAAACTAATAGAGGATAAAGAATTATTAGATTCTTTATCAATGAACAGTAGAAATAAAAACATGGATTTTTCACAAGAAATAAAAAAACTATACAAAGTATGTATGTAATAAGTATATTATTGTTAAAAAAAAGAAAGGAATATGGAATCTCAAATAATGAAAAAAAAGATAAGAATTGCTATTGTTGGAATGACCTATAACAAGGGTGGAATAGAATCCTTTATAATGAATGTATATCGAAATATAGATAGAAATAAAGTACAATTTGATTTTTTGGTAGAAAATGATTATCCTCCAATAGCATATGAAAAAGAGATACGCAGTATGGGTGGAAGAATCTTTAAGGTTTTATATCCTCAAAAAAAATCAAAAAAAAAGGCTAAAGAATTGTTAGAGAATTATTTTTCTGGACACCCTGAAGTTAAGGGGATTCATATTCATGCCAATTATCCATATTCTTTTCCTTTAGAGGTAGCTAAAAAAATGGGAATTGATTTAAGAATAATTCATTCTCATAGTTCGAGATTCCTATCAAAAAGAATCACAAGAAAACTTTATGAAATTATAAGGAATAAATTAGTGACTAGAATAATCAAGAAAAATGCAAATATATTCTTGGCATGTTCTGATAAAGCAGGAAAAGCAATGTTTGGGTATGATAATTTTCAGTGGATAAAAAATGGAATAGATCTTAATAAATATAAGTTTAATAAAGTGAATAGAGATAGAATTAGAGAAGATTATTCAATTAATCCAGATGAGATATGTATTGGTTTTGTGGGCAGACTAGATTTAGCGAAACAAGCAGATTTTGCTTTAGAGATATTTAAATATTATAATAAAAAAAATCAAAAATCCAAAATGGTTTTCATAGGGGAGGGTAACCAAAAATCATTGTTGTTAAGTAGAGTAAAAGAGTATGGTTTAAAGAAAAATGTGATTTTTACTGGTAGCATTTATAACGTTAATGAGTGGTATCAAGCAATGGATTGTTTACTTATGCCATCTTTGTTTGAAGGTTTTCCTATGACTTTGGTTGAGGCGCAAACATCAGGACTAAATTGCTTGTGTTCTAGTAATATAACAAAGCAGGTGAGTATAACTAAATTAGTTAAATACGAATCTATAGACAAAGAACCAAGAGAATGGAGTAAAAAAATTGAAATAAATAATAAAAATAGAGAAGAATACTATTATGAAGTTAAGAAAAAAGGTTTTGATATTACGGATGTAGCAAAAGAATTAGAAGAAATATACTGTAAAAGCTAATAAAAGTAATCGTATATTACTAAGTATTTTTTTTGTTATGCTCTTTATTTATAGCGTATAAAATTTTTTTGATAAAGTATGAAAAAAAGTGTTTTATGATGGAGGAAATTTAACTGAAGAGTTTTGCTTGCCGTTTCTTTTGGGAAGTTTTTACTATGTATGTAATTATTATAATAGCCTTGAGAAAGAATATATAAAGCATAATTATTATTATTATTATTTTATGGTATAACCGTTGCTATATGTGCTTTGACTAGATTGACAAATGCTTTTCCGTTGGTAGCAACAATATTTGTTATAACAATATTTTTAATATTTAAAAAGGAATATATTAATATAATCCAAAATATTATGGCTATTATATTAGGTGCAGCGATTTTGATTATGCCATATGTCTTATATTTTTATATTAAAGATGCATTATATGATATGGTATATGCGACATTTATTTATAATATTAGATATAGTATTAATAATTCGGTTGGTTTATCACAAATAGATATTATAAAAAAATATATTTATATGATGATTTTAATATGTACACTGATTATGGGACTATATGCTATTAAACTAAAGAATAAAGTTTTGAGATATAGTGTTATTATGATGTCAATAATTGGAATAGTGTTCCATTTTAAATTTATATTTTATATGCATTATTATATGATTTATATTCCTATTATCATAATGTCGCTTATAGGTATAAACGGAATCAAGTTAAAAAAAGATGAAAAAATAGAGGGAGGATATCATTATTTAGTTATATTAGCGTTAATATGGATTGTAGTACTTTCCGGAGTGAAAAATATTACAGGTACAAGAGATATATACGCTTATCTTAGAATGAAGGATAATATTAAAGTTATAACTAGGAGGAGTAGATATTGGAAAAAACAATGATATTATTTAGATGGTATATCAAGGATGTTGGAGGAATAGAAACTTATATTTATAATCAAACTAAAGAGTTATTAAAAAAAAATTATGTTGTGGGTATTGAGATGACCCCAAATCATAACATTAACAAGGTGTTTACTGATGTAATAAATGAGAATAATGTAGTTATGTTTTATCCTTTAAAATATAAAGAGTTAAAAAAATATTGTAATTCAAATGGTATTAGCAAATTAATAATAATATCATTTGATCTCTTTTCTTTTGCTGAATCAGAACAAATAAAATCAAAAGAACAGAATATTAAAATATATAATTATTTTTTTGTGCCACATTTTGAGGGAGATACAATCTATTTAGAGGATATGAAAGGTACATCAAAAAAAGATAAAGAAAAAATCAATATTATTATAAATAAAATGAATAATAATAGAAATATTATATATTTTTCATTACGACATATACAAGAATTTAAGAAACGATACGGAATAAAAATAGATGCTTCAGAAAAATGTTTAGTACCTATTGAAAATAGAGATTATGAAAATATTAATATTGATGATAGAAAAAGAAGTAAATCAGAAACATATTTTAAAATAATTTCTCCTACTAGATTTGAATTTCCGCATAAAGGATTTGTTTTAGGCTTAATAGATGTATTTGAGCGTATTTCTGAAAAATATCCATTTGTAAAACTTGATATTATAGGCGATGGTGAAGGAAAAGAACGATTATTACGTAGAATAGCGTGTTTAGAGGAGAGAACAAGAAGTAACATTAGAATATTAGATCCAATGACACAAGAAGAATTAAAAAAGAATTTTGATAAAGCAAGTTTAAGCATATGTGTTGCCGGATGTGCAGATTTAGGAGCCAGCAGAGGGGTACCAACCTTGCCCGCAAGGCACTATTGTGAAAAATGCGAAGTGTATGATTTTTATCCTGAAGGATATAAGGATTGTTTAGAAAGAAAACCAGGAAAAAAGCCAGATGGATATATTGAGAAAATAATTGAAATGGATAATGAGAGTTATTTGAATTTATGCATTGAGACGTTTGATTTTATGAAAAAAAAATTATTTGAGAAAAATATTGATTCATTTGAAATGTTAAGATTAAATAGTGACGACTTAATATTATCAAAGAGAGAAATAAACTTTGTTATACGAAAAAAAAGAAAAAAATATTCTTATTATAGAACAAAAATAAAGAGGGGGATTTCCAAACTTATAAATTTTGACTAAATATGAAAGGAAAGATATATATATCATAGGAAGAATATGGCAAAAGAAAGCATAAGAAAAAAGACATTTATAAATATGTTATGGAGATTTGTAGAGCGATGCGGAGCACAAGGGGTGTCCTTTATTGTTTCTGTTATTCTAGCTAGATTATTAGTTCCTAAAGATTATGGAACAATAGCTTTAATAATGGTATTTATTAATGTGTTACAGGTTTTTGTAGATTCTGGAATTGCTAGTGCCTTGATTCAAAAGAAAGAAGCAGATGAAATAGATTTTTCAACAGCGTTTTTCTTTAATATTGTTTCGTGTTCAGTAATGTATTTGATAATGTTTTTTTCAGCACCTCTAATAGCTAATTATTATGGAGAGGTCAGATTGGTTTCCCTAATACGAGTTGTTTCTTTAACACTTGTTATTTCTGGTGTCAAAAATGTTCAGCAAGCATATGTATCCAGAAATTTATTATTTAAAAAATTCTTTTTCTCGAGTTTAGGAGGAACAATAGGGGCAGCGATAATAGGAATCTTAATGGCTTATAATGGAATGGGTGTTTGGGCATTAGTTTTTCAACAATTATTTAATACTACTGTAGACACAATCATTTTATGGATTACGGTAAAGTGGAGACCAAGATTCTTGTTTTCAATAAAACGCTTAAAAGAATTGTTAAATTTTGGATGGAAGATGCTAGTTTCGGCATTAATGGAAACTGTATATAGCAATGTACAGCAATTAATAATTGGGAAAAAATATAGTCCGACTGATTTGGCTTTTTACAATAGAGGAACTACTTTTCCCAATATAATCATAACAAATATTACTACGTCAATAGATAGTGTTTTATTTCCAGTTATGTCTCAAAAACAGGACGACAGAAATGATTTAAAAAATATGACTAGAAAATCCATAATGACAAGCGTGTATATAATGGCTCCGCTTATGGTTGGATTTATGGCTGCGGCTAAACCGATAGTAATTATTTTGCTTACAGAAAAATGGCTAGAGAGTATCCCATATATGAGGATTTTTTGTATTACAACAATATTTTATCCTATACATACAGCTAATTTGAATGCTATCAAAGCAATGGGACGAAGCGATGTGTTTTTGAAATTAGAAATAGTTAAAAAGATAGTAGGGATTGCGACAATTATAATTACAATGAATATAAGTGTGATGGCGATGGCATATGGACTTCTGTTTACAAGTGTTGCGTGTCAAATAATAAATAGTTGGCCTAATAAAAAACTTCTAAAATATAACTATTTAGAGCAATTAAAGGATATTTTACCCACACTAATTTCAGCATCATTGATGGGGATAATTATTTACATGTTTACATATTTAAAACTTAATTCAGTTATTATATTACTAATGCAAATGATTGTTGGATTGGTATTATATATTGTCATTTCTGTTATTATCAGAAATGAAACATTTTATTATTTGGCATCAATTATAAAGAATATATTTTTAACAAAAAAAATTAAGAAGTAGTTTTATAATTGTAGTAGTAATTAAATTAACGAGTACAAAATAATATGAGGAGATAGCCACAATAAGATATGAATTTATGTTTAAAAAAGAGATCAACTAGTAGAATATATGGTTTAGATATTTTAAAATCAATATGCACGTTTATGGTAATAATGATTCACACTGGATATCCAGGTGAATTAGGAAATTATGCTATAGTGTTATCGAGAATTGCTGTGCCGATATTCTTTATGATTACCGGCTTTTTTTATGTAGAATCAAATGATAATAAAAAATTAAAAAAATTAAAAGCAATTGCTTTATTAGCAATAAAAGCTATGATTTTTTATATGATTATAGATTTATTAAAATGTATTATTAATAAAAAAAATATCTATTTGTATATAAATGAAGTTTTTAACATAAAAAAGATTGCCAAATTTTTCTTATTTAATGAGCCTATTTCAGGATTTCATTTGTGGTATTTGTTTGCGATATTATATTGCTTAGCTATAATATATATTTTAAACAAAATAATACATAATAGAATAGAACAATTATTGATAATTTTTACACCTGTGTTATTGCTCATTTCTTTGATTTTTGGCAAATATTCATTAGCTTTTTTGGGAGTAGATATACCTATAATTTGTGTGAGAAATTTTGCTTTTGATGCCATTCCATTTTTTTCAATAGGATTCATAATCCGAAAATGGAATATAGTAGACCGCACTAGAGATTGTAAGATAAGATATATGCTGATTGTTGCTATATTATTTGCAGTATTAAATTGTTTAGAAAACTATTTGTTAAGATTATATAATGTGAATGCTACTAGGGAATCATATATCAGCACTATTTTTTTGGCTATTTCAGTTTTTATTATATTTACGAATAATTATTGGAATGGAAAATTTAAATTATTTTATATAATTGGAAAAGAGTATACACTATATATTTATATAATTCATATAATTATATTAGACTGTATTTGGAATCTAATAAAATATATGCCAGGTCAAACATATTCGATTACACAATATTTAATTCCAATTATAGTTTTTGTCTTATCTATTATAGTTTCAATTATCATAAAAAAAATAAAATATATAATAAGTAATATGATAAAGGAGATATAATATGAGCTTAAAGATTAAAAAGTATTTTATATATAGCATTATTTCAGTATTTTTTGTTATGTTTTTTTCAAGTATATCTTTTATTTTTAAGAATTATATACTTGGATTAGATTCAGCTATATTCTTTACTATGGGAAATTTTTGGAAAAAGGGAATGATTCCTTATACCGATTTTTTTGATAATAAAGGGCCCTTTATTTTTTGGATAAATTATGTAGGACAATTGTTTTCAAACAGCAGAGTTGGAATAAATATTATTCAAATAATATTTATGTTTTTTTCGATAGTAGGAATTGAAAAAACTATATCTTTGATGCTAAATAAAAGAAAAGGAAAAGGGATATATATAACTTTATTTTTAAGTTTATTAATATTATATTATGACGGTGGAAATTTAACAGAAGATTATTGTTTACCTTTTTTAATTTGGAGCATTTATTTTGCAATACGTTTTATAACAGCAAAACAATATAAAAATCATAAGAAATATTATGGCATTATCTACGGAATTACATTTGCATTGGGCATTATGACACGTATAACTAATGCATTACCATTATGTGCTTTTTTAGTAGGAGTAGCTATAATTATTGCTAAAAAAGAAGGTTTAAAAGAATTATTTATTAATGCAGTTGTATTTGGTTTAGGTAACGCTATAATACTTCTTCCTTTTAGTGTATATTTGTTGTATCATAATTCTTTTTATAAAATGATATACGCATCATTTATTTATAATATTAAATATGCAGGAAATGGATTTGAGGGATTATCAACATTTGATTGGATTAATAAAATAATAATAACTATACCACTAGTATATATTTTAATTATTAATTTAATTGATTATTTTAAAGAAAAAAACGTATTAAATAATATTTTATTAGTAAATAGTATAATAGCACTAGTATTCCAGATAAAACAGTATCTATATCCACATTATTATATGATTTGGATTCCAATTATTATGGTTTCACTATTAAAAAATAAAACTATTATTGGATTATTTAAATTAAAAAAAGAAGAACTAAAAAATAACAAAGTAATAGAGTATACTATAGGAATTGGTTTGGTGTTAGTACTGACAGTTATTTTAGCTAAAGATATCCGTAATATATATAGGATATCTACCGTAGAAAGAACCAAAAGGTCTACATATTCTAGAGAGGTAAAAACAATAACAAGTGAAATACCAAATACTTCAAAAGATAAAATAATAGCGTATAATGTAGAGAGTTGGTTTTATGTAGAATCTGGTATTAAACCATGTTATAGATTTTGTATTTTACAAGATTGGGCCTGTGAGAAGGATCCGATACTTTTTAATGAATTTAAAAATAATATTAAGTCAAAAAAAGCAGACTATATTATAGAAAATGTTGAAGAGGGAAAATTAGATAGCATGATTAATAAGGATTATTATGAAGTAAAGAGAACAAGAGAATATAGATTATTAAAGAAAAAAGGTATATAAGGAAAGAGTGCTATAGTACATTTTAAATATCATTTTTTCTAAAGTGAGGACCATTATGTTATACATTATCAAAGAAATATTCGAACTTGACCACGGCTGTGAGGGGCTTATGCCTGGCGAGAAAGTTAAGGTGGGAGTGGTTTTAAAGGACCCAGATGGTGGTGAACATATAAGGAGTGTGGAGGATGAGTACCTCTATGCCAATGACATAAATGAAGGGGACAGGGTTAATGAAAACATGGAAAAAATTGTGTAAT
>CACZSI010000139.1 GCA_902783775.1 uncultured Lachnospiraceae bacterium | reverse complement strand
TAGCAATGGCGGTGGTAGTTTCATCAATCACATATTCGCCTGAAAAGGTTAAGGCGAGCGTGACAATGGAACAGGGAACAAACGGATGGAATTTAGTATGGAGCGACGAGTTTGACCAGAACGTTGGAGGCGGCGTAGATGGTTCGACTTGGAACTATGACACAGGACATGGTTATAGTGGCTGGGGAAACAATGAAGTACAGAATTATACTACCAGCACTAATAACGTATATATTACTAATATGTCAGATGCGGTAGATGGAAAAGCATTGGCAATTAAAGCAAAGAGAGAGAACGGTGAAATCACATCCGGAAGAATTCGTTCAGACGGAAAATTCTATGGAAGATATGGTCGCTACGAGGCGAGAATTAAAATGAGCGGCGGTATGCGAAACGGTGTATGGCCAGCGTTTTGGATGATGGGAAATAATACAGGATTGCAGTGGCCTAGCTGCGGTGAAATCGATATTATGGAACATAGAAACCAGGAGAGAGACATTATCGGAACCATTCATTGGGGTGATCCTGGCAATGGACATCTTTGGTACGGAAGCGAGACTGGCGGAGGATTTGGCCAGGTAAATTCAATGGATGATTGGCACACATACGCAGTAGAGTGGTTCAACAATGGAATGAAATTCTATCTAGACGGCCAGTGCTATGAAACATTATATTACAGCGCACAGAATCAGCAGGAAGAATTTAATAGAGCACATTATCTATTATTAAATCTAGCTATTGGAAGCAATAACTCTCCATTTACCAAAGGAATCACAGTGGACGGTAACTGGCAGGAATCAACAATGTTTGTAGATTACGTAAGAGTTTACCAGGGCAATGACGGTGAATTCCAGAGAAACAAGACTAAGCAGGGACAGGTGGCTACACAGGCGCCTGAACCATATACAGCATGTACTAGAAATGCAGAACAGGATTTAGGATTCTGGCACTACTATGTAGGTGATTGGGCTAATGCCAATGCCAGATATGAAGGTGGAAAATCACAGAATGATCCACTTACATTCTTAGTAAAGGACAAGTCTACAGGCGAGTGGGGAATGCAGGTATTGACTGACGAGATTGCCGTAGAACAGGGCCAGGAATATGAATATAGCGTAACAGTAAATTCCAATAAAGCTTCGGGGGAAGTTTTATTTAAGAATGATAAAGGTGACCAGAATTTAGGAACTAAAAATTTAGTCAAGGGTGATACAGTTTATTCAGGAACATTTAAGCCATCGCAGAATGTGGCTAAATTCGTATTTAAGCTAGACAATGTGGAGGCAGGAACAACACTTAAATTTAAGAACTTTAGCTTAAAGAAAAAGCAGGTTCAGACACAGGCGCCAACACAGGCACCGGAGCCATACACAGCATGCGTAAACAATGCAGAGCAGGATTTAGGATTCTGGCATTACTATATTGGAGATTGGGCTAACGCATCAGCTAGATATGATGGCGGAGGCACACAGAATGGCCAGTTCTTATTATATGTGAAGAATAAGTCTACAGGCGATTGGGGCGTTCAGGTATTAACTGATGAAATCTCAGTGGAGGAAGGCCAGGAGTACGAGTACAGCGTAACAGTAAATTCCAATAAAGCTTCAGGAGAAGTTTTATTTAAGAATGATAAAGGTGACCAGGAACTAGGAAGAAAGAATCTAGTTAACGGTGATACAGTTTATTCAGGAACATTTAGACCTGCACAGAATATCGTTAAGTTTGCATTTAAGCTAGATGCTGTGGAAGCAGGAACAACACTTAAATTTAAGAACTTAACATTAAAGAAAAAGCAGGTTCAGACACAGGCACCAACTACAGTAAAACCAACTCAGGCGCCTACAACAGTTAAGCCAACTCAGGCACCAACTCAGAAACCAACACAGGCTACAGGAACTAACGTAGATTACGATAAGGTAGAGTTCCTAGGCGATGGAGCACAGGGTGGTGCATTGTCTAATACATATAAGGCAGTTATAGTATCAGGAGATATCAATGGCGTTGTAAACATCCAGAGTAAGGATGGAATCTCAGGTATCTACACTCAGATTGCAGATGCCAATATCGGTAAGACTACAGTTAACGGAAAAGAAGTAAGCGAGAAGATCGAAGGCGCTGGAATGTGGATTAACATTGCAGACCTAACTAAAAAGGATAATGAAGTAATTATCTACAATGCAGATGGATCACAGAAGGGCGTACTAAGAATTTACAATAAGAACGGCACAGATGATGGACAGCCTGCCACCCAGGCACCAACAACAGCTAAGCCAACACAGGCACCAACAACTAAGCAGGTGACAACAGCTGCACCAACAACAGTTAAGAAGGAAGTTCCAGCTAAGCCAACAGGATTAGTTAAAGTAGGAAAGAATGAATTCCAGTGGAATCCTGTAGATAAGGCAGATATTTACTACATCTACATGAATGGAGAAAAGATTGGAGAAATCAATTCTACAATGTTAGTAGTAACAGGTTTCCCATCAAATGGAAAATATACATTAGGTGTAACTGCAGTTAATAATGACGGTGAGTCAGAGATGGCTACACTAGAATTTAACTATGACGAGAATGAGACAACTGCTCAGCCTACACAGGAGCCTACAAGCGTTAAGCCAACACAGACTCCAACTACAGAAAAGGCTACAACTCAGGCACCAACCACACAGGCGCCAACAACAGCTAAGCCAACACAGGCACCTACTACTCAGAAGGTTACACAGGCGCCAACAACACAGAAAATAACACAGGAGCCTACAACTCAGGAACCTACAACTCAGGCGCCAACACAGAAGCCAACTACTATTCAGGATTTATTCCCATTAAATCCTACAGAAGTAACAGTTTCTAATGGTTTAGTTTTATGGAATGCGTCAGCTAGAGCCACAGGCTATGAAGTCTTTGTTGACAATATTAAGGTAGGCGAGACAAGCGCGACATACTACGCTCTATCAGATTTAGCTGCGGGAGAACACAGCGTAAGCGTAAGAGCAGTTAACAATTATGGAAAATCAGGTTTTGAAACTACTACATACACAGTAGAAGTTAAGACTACAGAAGTAGTTACAACTCAGAAGATAACACAGGAGCCAACAACTCAGCAGGTTACACAGGCACCAACTCAGACACAGGAAGTTACTGCTAAGAGCGATTACAAATCTCTAAGCGATGATGTATGGAGCAATAACGGTAATTGGTCAATATACGCAGCGTACTGGGGCGGCGCAGGAGCTAAAGCTTCTATCAAAGAAAGTGGAGATTTATTATCCATTAAGCTAGATGAAATAAATGGCGCTGAGTGGTCAGTTCAGGCGCTTAATGATGTAAGCGGCTTAGAAAAAGGAAAAGAATATAAGTACGAAATCGTATTAAATTCTACTAAGGATATCACAGTTCAGACAAAGGAAAATAATTCTAATTCAGAATTAATTTCAAATGATCTTATTGCCGGTAAGACACAGACAGTGACAGGAACATTTATTTCAAGCGGTGATGTGGCATCAGTTCTTTTAGAGCTAGGAAAAGGCGGCGAAAGTGATGCTGTAGTCAATATCGTTAGTGTAAAAGTAGTAGAAGTAGTTAAGGCTACTGAAAATAATACAACACAGCAGGTAACAAGCAATGAAGCAACTACAGAAGTGGCAACACAGCCAAGCACACAGCTAACTACACAGGTAGCGACAACAAAGAATGGATCAGATAAGGCTCCAACTGTAGCAAAGGCTAGCGTTAAGAAAGCTACTAAAAAGAAATCTGCTAAGAAGATTAAGATTACTCTTAAGAAAATTACAAATGCTTCAGGATATCAGGTACAGATATCTAAATCTAAAAAGTTTAAGAAAGTCTTAGTTAAAAAGACAATTAAGAAACTTAAATTAGTAAAGAAAGCAGTATTTACAGTTAAGAGCAGTAAGATTAAGAATAAGAAAAAACTTTGGGTTAGAGCTAGAGCATATATTGTATTCAATGGCAAAGTCATTTACGGATCATGGTCTAAAGCTAAGAAAGCTAAAGTAAAATAAGATGAAAATGTGAGAGTCCCTATATTGGAAAATGCCCAATATAGGGGCTTTTTTGGCGCCTAAAGATTTTTTTTGAAAATCATAAAATAAAAACGATTTGAGGTTTTGTGAAATATTGAATTGACAATAAAAAAATGATACTATAATTATGTATAATATTAAATATTGGGTATTTGCGCCCTAAGAGTCGGACTGAAAATTGAATAATACCATATTTTATATAGATTGCAGAGGAAAAAACAGTAGATAGTATGAAAATACTTAATATGAAAGGAAGGTTTTTGTATGAAAAAAAGTATTAAGAAACTATTGTCGGTAATGCTGGCTTTGGCCATGATAGTGACAAGTATGTCCTATACACCGAAGGAAGTAGCAGCGGCTCAAAGTGATGCGAGGTCGTATGATTGGAGTGAAGTTGCATATGCAGGGGATTCAAATACAGGACATTCTAATATGTATAAGTTTGTCTTAGTTTCAGGAAACGCAAACCTGGATGTGATACAACACCCTGGTTTTGCAAATGAAGCAGGTATGTATATGACATTTCCTGATGCTGATTTTGGTGACATTGAATTGAATGGCACAACTCTAGATAAACAAACTGATTGCTCTTTCCAGGGAGCTGGGATGATTGTACATTTATCTAAATATACGGATAAATATAATGATTTAGTGGTGAAAAACAGCCAAGGAGCTGTAAAAGCTGAATTTTATGTTTATTACGAATCAGGAAATGATGTGGAAGAATCATCGGAAGAAACATCATCAGAAGAAGTTTCAGACGAAGTGGTTACTGGTGAGACACAGACTACAACTCAGGCACCACAGGAGACTACAACAGAACCACAGTTAGATTGGCAGACAGATAATAATTTAACAGCTTATTTCGGTGAGGGTGCAAAATATGCTTATGTTTCTAGCAATCCAGGAAATAATGGTAATGATAAATTCTTGGGCGGAAACTTTACGTTTAATGCAGAGAATATGAATTGTACTACAGGATCGTATGGCAATTCTCATACATATTCATTTAACGGTAAAAGCGTTAACTCATCTGATAGTGCATATACAGTAGGTGAAAAT
>CACZSI010000138.1 GCA_902783775.1 uncultured Lachnospiraceae bacterium | reverse complement strand
CTCACTTAATGTAAACTCCGTTATAGCCGGCTCATTGGGTGATCCTAAATAAAAAATATAATACTGGGGTGTAGGAATTCTTAGTCTTTTGGTTCCATATATATTCAGCTTATGCCCTGTTACATATTTCTGATATAGCTTCGAGAAATAAAATAGGCCTCTTAGTGGCATATTGGGATTAAAGCTGGTCTGGTGTTCATATAGCTGCATAGTTTCATCGGCTGTTAAAATCAAGGAAATATCGTTCTTATATCCTAAATAAATCACATCTTCTATGGTAGTTATCTCTATCTCATCTACATCTGTATAATTCGTATTATTAATGGCATTATACAGTGATAATAAATACTCTTTATTTTCCTCCCTTCCAAAAAGGAAAGTAAATAACTTATCTTTATATACTCTGCTTATCAATCCGCTCCTATCTACATACCTTATGTGACTCCTAATTATTTTATCACATATGGTATGTGTGGTCAATAAAAAAAGAATTATTAATTCTCAATATGAACTAACAATTCTTTTTATTATACTATTCTAAAAATTCCACCTCATCCATATTCTCTCTAAGCCAAATCTTTAGAGTCTTAATATTTCCCTCAATCTTTTCTAGATTATCATAGATTGCCTTAAAATCGCTATATTCATCCTGCGTTATTTGGCCATCTGCCGTTGTATCTATAATCTTGTTGCGCTGCTGATTAATGCTGTTCAAATTGGCTAAAATGCGCATTGATATCTCTGCTAGCGTTCCTTCCTCTAATTCTTCTTTTGTGGAAAATTGGGTTCCGATAGGACATTCCTTGGAGCAATATTGATGACATAAACTGTAGTCGTTGTATGTGTTAGCTAATGTAATCACATCCTCTGGATTTGGTCGAATCTCCTCATTCTCAATTCTTTCAATACGCTTTTCTGCCATAAATGATGCTTCAGAAACATCTGCGCGTGATAACTTTAATTCCTTACGTTTTTCTTTATAAATATTATCCATTTGTATCTCCATCTTTTAATAGTATTTTCACTCTTTATGCTAGATTATACCAATTAATTCTTAATTTCGTCAAAAAAGACGAATTTTCGACTATTTTCTGGTCATTCTTTATCTTTTTAACCTCCAGTAACTGAGGTAAAATCGTGGCATAAAGATGAATTACACATCTTTAAGTTATGTTTTATTATTAGGAGGTTTAGTAAAATGACTGTTCAGGAAAGACTTAAAACAATTCAGAAAATGAACTTTGTAGGTAAACACAAGGATTATCGAAAGGTAATTCTAAAATTCAATAATAGAAGAAGATCTGTTATTTTCAATATATTGAAAAGCAGCAAACAGAGAAGTTACAATTAAATTCGATAATTTAAAAAGCCTTCCTAGCTACTTTTGCTAGGAGGGCTTTATTATTGCTATTTCTTTTTTTCATGTATATCCGGAAGTTTATGTATATCATAATTGTCATAGTAAATATCAAATGCAGTATCCACATCGCCGGATAATTCGATTAATGCTCCTGCCTGAAACATAGTTGATAGCTTACCTGAAGGCGCTTTCCATGCCGCATTGGATACTACTTTTACTTTACGTTTTTTAATATCTTTAGCTCGCAATATAGACTCAGCCTCAAACAAAAGCTTTCCTGTGGCAATATGATAATCACTTGAGACAATTGCTATTTTATTTACCTGAGGATATTTTTTTTCTAATATATCAAAGGTATAAATAGCGTTTTGGGCTGTTGTAATGGATTTATCCTCCACTATAATTCTGTCTTTATCTACTCCGTGATTTCTAAGCCACTCTGCCATTTTACCAGCTTCAGTAGCTTTTTTATTATCCTTAGCGGTACCTCCGCCAGTACAAACTATCATTGCCTTAGGATAGGCCTTTGCACTATTTTTTACCACTTTTAATCTCTCAATTAATTCCTTCTTCATTGTACCATCTGCTTTTAATTGAAAGCCCAATACCACGATACACAATTCATCAGATTTAGGTAAACCACTTGGAAGAATATCATAATTAAGTTTTAGATCGTTGTTTACACCAGACCATAACTTTATTATGCTTTCCCAACGCTTACTGCTTTTAGCATCTGCATCTTTTAGTTCTTTAAGCAATGACTTAACTTTTTTGTTAGCCGAATCACCGTAATTTCCGTAGTCAACCACCATCTCTTCAATGATATCCTGCTTATCACGTTTTTTATCATTATTTTTAGCCTCATTGCCACATCCTAGCAAAGATAGTGATAATGTTATGCACAAGATGGATGCGACAATCTTAAGAAAATACTTTTTCTTCATACTTTCTACTCCTTTAAATTACACACATTTTATCTTTGACCACTTACCGAATTTTTTCTTATTCTTTTTCACGGTATATGATCTAAATCTTACGTAAACTTTTTTACTGTTTTTAACGTTCTTTAAAGTTAAAGAAATCTTAGTTTTCTTAACTATTTTTTTCAATATTGCTCGTCTATTCTTCTTTGCATCTGATTTAGAAGAATATATAGCCACCTGGTAT
>CACZSI010000137.1 GCA_902783775.1 uncultured Lachnospiraceae bacterium | reverse complement strand
GCTTATCAATCCACTCCTATCCACATACCTTATGTGATTTATCGTCATTTTATCACATATGGTATGTGTGGTCAATATGGTTTTAGAAAAGCCGCCGGATTTCCAGCAGCCTTTTTTCTTCCATACATCTATCTCCTAAAAAAAAGACCCGACGTGGTCCGCATCGTTGAGAGGCGTGTCGGGTTCTGTTGCTTAAATAATAACTGTTTTTTTATATAAATGTCAATAATTCTATTGACAAATATTTTATTTTTATATTCTCGCATACTAGCATAATATATAGTCTTATTCAAAAATCTATAAACATTTTTAGATTAATATATCTTCTTAAACTATTGAAAGCCTTAATTCTACCTACAGAAAGCTGAATAGACAAAGGAATGTTTTCACTAATAATAAAACACTTTTAAAGCTTTTCGTTTATCAACATAAAAAAACAACTGTTTAATTTAACTGAGTTTAGATTTATGATGAACTAAGCATCGTGTATCAGGGGCATCTATCTGACTAATCACTAAAAATACAGAGCTAACTGCACTTGGTTGACCAGATACTGTTAAACTAATCTTTTTTGACACTTATATAAGCAAGAGTTGAATACACACAATGGAGACTTTCAGCTCTTCGACTTATAATTAAACATCCATTTACAGACTCGCTTTTGTTATCTTAAAGAACAATCTCACTCTAATCTTACGTAATAACTTGATATACGTTAACTGCTGATTTTTTTGGAGTCATTCCCATATTTCTTATATGCATTTTGTGGACATTTTTTCCAAAACTTATTATAATCAAATCCCGAATGTTGAAGACGACTATACAAATTATTACATTTAAGCAGGTCCGATTTATAATTAGTATTTGATTTACTTTTCGTTATTTCCTTCACTTCTTTGATGTTACAAGCAGCCAATAACTCATCTTCTAAGTTTTCTACTTGTGGAATACAAACTACTGACTTAACATTATTTTTTGATTTTAGAAAATTTACATTCCAATCTAGATTATTAATTCCATCTTTATTTACATCCACATCATAAACTAGCACTACTACCGTCTTTTCCTTAAGAGTTCGGATTCGCATATCACTAAATCGATTTTGGTTAACATTAAAAACCTCTATTTTACCAGGTTTAATACTCTTATAATCATTCTTTAAAATATCTATTATACGTTTTTCTCCCTCACCTTCAACATAATACTTATATAAAATATTTTTACTCAACCTTACCTCCTATATATTCAAATCAGCTATAGCATATATCTTTTCAACATCAGGCTCTGAAGAAAATACATCATTATCTAAAGCATTCTTAACAGATTCTGTACTCTTTTTCAAATAATCCGAAGCATTTACATATGCAATGTCATATGGTTCATATTTATTTTTTTTGAAAAAACAAAAAGCATGCTTAGGTAAATCCATTTCAGCTATATCAGAATTATGGGTCGTAAAAAATAGCTGTCCATATGGCGGAATTTTATCAATAAGTAATGATAAACACGCCATTTCTATGTCTGAATTAACATATGTAAACAACTCATCACAAAAATAAAAATTATGCATTTTAAACATCATTGATGCTATTGCATACGCTATATAAAATCCTCTTTTTGTACCACTTGACAAGGTATCTTCTATCATCAAATTACCATTTTGAACAACTATATCACGATTATTCATTCTAATAACATATGTATCTTCTGTATCAGTAACCTTGACTATTTTTTCAACTGAAGGATCTAATGTTTTCATTACCCACTCTAAAATATTAGTGTATCTATCATCATTAAGATGTATAGTTTGATTATATATCTTATCGCCGTATTGGAAAGACCATCCATTTACCATTACATCCTTGTAATCAATTGAATTTCCCCATCCATTTTGTAATCTATCAGCACATGTTTCATAACGATCACTCTTTTTAATATCTACATATTCTATTTTCTTCGTACAGATTATTTCCTCTTTATCATCTTTAGTATTCTTTTCAATATTAATGTAGAAACGGTATAATCTATTATTAATTCCTACAAAATCAATTTGAAAAGAGGCATTTTGGGAGACATCATTTATAAATTCTGCAAATTCAAAGTAATTACCACTTCTTAAATAATTTGCAAAACTCATTAAAATTCTAGCCAATGTAGTTTTTCCTGTAGCATTGCTTCCCATTATAATATTCACTTTCCTGTAACGAAAATTAGGTCTTTCTGGTAAAAACTCTCCCTCAATAGTAGAATTAACAATTTTTTTAGGATATGACATATTCATATTAAAATTCTTGAATGCAAACATATTATCAATTCTAACATCCATAATAATCATAATATATACCACCTTTCTTTCAATATTACTTCCTTCCTTTAGAAGTAATATTGAATTAATTTTATATTAAAATATGCTGGGAAGTCAACTCTTTTTGTCTATCACTTTTATTTTTTTTAGGTCATTTATAATAACTTCCCAATATGGTACACTTTCTTCTCACACGAGAGAAGAACATAATGAGAAGAATTAATTTTACTATAGATGAACATAGGAATTGTAAAGTTACTAAGCGATCAGTCGAAAAAAATGGCAATAACGATAGTGTTACGCCTACAGGCATAATTAATACTGACTCAACTAGCGAATTCCTATTCTGATGTCTCAAACTGAATAACTGGATTATTTCCACCTGTTTTTTCTATTAAAGTATCTGGTCCCAATATTATCGCTAAATTTCTTATTTTAGTCGCTCTATCTAATTCATCATAATAATAGATATAAACTTTAGTATTCTCTTTCAATATAAATTTTTTAAGAACATCTCCATCAGATGCCCCTAACGAATGGCCATAAATATAAACCATATTTTCCTGGTCGTCCATATCTTCTAACCACTTAAAATAATTATTATCGGTCCTTTTTACAATCCTTTGATAATATTTTTCAAACGGTATAAGTTCAGCTCTAACTTGCTTATCTTCAAAATAATGATCATCGAATCCCAAAACAAGATTACTTTTCTCCTCTTCTCTGCTAGCATCAGCTTTGCCATGTATATAACAATATTCTACTTCACCAATATAATTCTTTTCGAATATATCAGTATAGTTAAATGTTAATACTTTATCTATTTTTTTATCTAAAAAATATGAATTTATTTCTATCTCTATCCTATTTACAGCATCCATATATATTTCTAATGCTCTAATTAATTTATTCTTTTCCTCTAGTAATTTTTCAAATAATCGTCTATATGTTATTTTTCTATCACTATTCATATAATCTTTACACATAATATTTAATGATTTTTCATTTAAAACAACTCTTTCAACTACCTCTTTAGTTGTCCCATCTTTATAAGAATATAATAGATTCAATGTAACTCTTATTTCTTCTTCAATATCTATCCAATCCTCACCAATAACGTCTTTTTTAGATAATAATAAATCAATCCATTTATTGTTAATAACAATACGCTTAAAATCATCATATACATTTTCCATTTTTTCTATCATTTCTTTTATTATTTTATTCTTTTCTTCATCCTTATCTACTACTACATAAATTATTTTGTGTCCTTTAACTATACTATTATTTTTAATCCCTTCACATATAATTAAAAAATCTTTATATCTCGTTAGCAATCCATGTGCTATATCAAAACCATTTCCAATTATTAAAATGTTCATGTTATTCTTATCTAATTATCCCAAATATGATAATCAGTTTTCCTTTCCTTCAAATTAATCAATCTAACTCCAAACAACATTGGATCTATACTATAAAAGTGGACACGTTTTATGAAACACTGTATCATTAAACTAGACACAAAAGGAGGTGTCCATATGAACGAAAAACAAACTCGCTACGATGAAGATTTCAAAAAATCTCTTGTAGCACTTCATAACAACGGAAGAACTATTTCCTCTCTAAGTAAGGAGTATGGTGTCTCAATGGCTGCTCTTTCTAGATGGATTAAGCTCTATTCCACAGTTGAGACTGACAATGGTGAACTATTAACCGCTATGCAAGTCAAAGAAATGCAAAAACGTATGGCTCAACTCGAAGAAGAAAACTTAATACTAAAAAAAGCGATTGCCATATTCACGCCACACTCAAACAACGATTAGACGCTATTCATAAGCTACGTTTTCAGCACAGCATTAAAACTTTATGCCGTGTACTAAAAGTAAATCGCAGCACGTATTATAATCATTATAATAGTGAACCTGCTCCTAGAACCAAGGAAAACCAGAATATCAAACGTGTTATACTTCAGATTTATTCTGATTATGACAAGTGCCTTGGAGCTTACAAAATCAAATATATTCTCAGTCGTGATTATGGCATAAACATCAGTGTTGGAAGAGTGTACCGCCTGATGAAAGCAATGAATCTACCTAAGTTATCTACCGATAAACCCAAATTCAGAAACCATAGCACCAACGGAGAATGTAACAATCACTTGCACCAAAAATTCAATCAAAAAGCTCCTAATCTAGTTTGGGCAAGCGACTTCACTTACATAAAAGTAAACGGTAAATGGTATTATTTATGCATTGTCATGGATTTATTTTCACGAAAAATCATCGGCTGGCACATATCAGGAAAGCACGATGTCGAACTCACTATGTCTGCATTTAAGAAAGCTTACAAAAGTCGCAAAGTGCGCTTTGGTCTCATTTTCCATTCTGATCAAGGGTCTGAATATACAGCTTTTTCGTTTAGGAAAATGCTAGATTCATGCAATGTAGTTCAGTCATTTTCAAAAAAGGGGTATCCATATGATAACGCGTGTTGTGAAAGTTTCTTTAAGTTTTTAAAGAAAAACCTCATCAACAGAAACACTTATCGTAACTTAGAAGATTTAAATCTCTCTGTTTTTGAGTACATCAACCGTTATAACAACAAACTTCCTCATGGTTCATTGGGTTATAAAACTCCCGATGAGTATGAGGCTGAATACCAGGATCAGCACTCATAATCGCTGGTCCTGAAAAAGCTTTAACAAATCGTGTCCATTTTATTGACTATACTGCAACATCGACAACTTTCTATTTCACCATCATCCTTTAAGAAATAAAAACACCAATTATAATATTTTTCTAATTCTTCATCACTTAAATGCTTTTTAAATATTTCTGTAGCCTCTTTAATAGTTCTAGC
>CACZSI010000136.1 GCA_902783775.1 uncultured Lachnospiraceae bacterium | reverse complement strand
TGTCTCCACCCGCATAGCAGGTGGTTTATTGTTCAAAACAATCACACGTTGCGTGATTGTTTATGAACAGACTAAAGTCCATAATAAATAAACACTTTAAATGCTTTATGCATCTAAAGTGTTTTTTATTGCCTATTTTTTCTCTTTTACAATAATTTTTACTTCATTGTCAGAGACCTTATCTCCCTCCACGAAAATTTCAAAAAAAATCTGCGCTTCGATTTTTTCATCCCGACAATCAATATTTATATCATGAGTATCTAGTTCCATTAGCATATCTCCCACAGGAGTAGTGTAAAGGGAGCGCTTCTTCTTTCCAGCCTCATAGATTAGTTTCCCGGTTATCTCGCCCTTTCTGCTAACTTCCACTATATCTTCATTGAACTTAATCATATTTTCTATTTTACTGTCGTCATCGTAGGTGTCGTAGATAATATAATGCTTTCCTCCACGGTTATAATATGTACCCTGAGCAATTGTCTCATTTACATCCTCTTCTCCATCTACTATCTGCTTTCCTTCCACAGATATAATTACATCTTTAGTCATCTTCTCCTCCGAATCCTGACAAATAAACCTGCTCTACCATGTCCTTTTCTTTTAGCTCATCCACAGTTTTTTTAGCATTTTCTTCATCACTAAAAATTCCAAAGACTGTAGGGCCGCTTCCGCTCATCATGGCCTTTATGGCATTGTTATCTTCCATAACCTTTTCGATTTCACGAATCTGTGGCCATTTTTTAGCAGTTACTTCCTCCATTACATTGTACATGTTATTACAAATTAATGATAGGTCTTTCTTTCTTAACCCCTCCACGATTTTCTCAGTGTTAGGTCGCATCTTTATTTCATCCGGTTTTATATTTCCATAAATATATGCTGTGGAAACTGAAATCGGAGGCTTAGCAATAACTACATAGCAAAAAGGCGGTTCATCCACCGGCTCAAGTATTTCACCGATTCCTCTGGCAACAGCAGTTTTTCCCACTATGCAATATGGTACGTCGGCACCTAGTTTTACGCCAATGTCACGCAACTCATTTTCAGTTAATCCACACTCAAACAGTTCATTGACTGCCTTTAATGTAGCCGCACAGTCAGCGCTTCCTCCTGCCATTCCACCTGCAATAGGAATCCTCTTTGCTATATCTATATTTACTCCGCCTTTAATACCAAACTTATCTAGGATAACTTTAGCTGCCTGGTAAGCTAGATTTCCCGGGCCATTTTCTAATTGCATAGCTGAGCTGGTAACGATAATCTTATCATCATCTCTTTTAGAAACAACCACATCATCGTGAAGTTTCACCTGCTGCATCACCATCTCTAAATCGTGATATCCATCTTCTCTTTTTCTTAAGACATCTAGACCTAGGTTTACTTTTCCATAAGCCTTTACTTTTATTTTATCCATCTTTCACCTTTTATAAATAAAGGGAAGACCTTCGTCCTCCCTTTAACTTTTATTATTTTAATAATTCATTTACCATATCTACCATAAAGTTACCTAACTCTGCCTCAAGCTTATCTGCATCAGCGAAGTCCTTACCCTTAACTCCGTAATAGAATTTAAGTTTAGGCTCTGTTCCTGAAGGTCTGATACAAACCCAAGCGCCATTTTCTAAATCAAAGTATAGTACGTTTGACTTAGGTAATCCTGTAGTAGTTGTCTCGTTAGTAGTTAAATCTGTAACTACATCTTTTTCGTAATCTCTGTGAGATAATACTTTATATCCAGCTAACTCTGTAGGCATATTATTTCTAATCTTAGTGATTGTAGCTGCAATCTTCTCGATTCCCTCTTTACCCTTAAGCTCGATAGACTGGATACCGTCTTTCCAATATCCGTATGTCTCATACATCTCAACCATCTTATCCCAAAGACTCATATTCTTAGTCTTATAGTAAGCTGCCGCCTCGCATAATGCCATTGTAGCTACAACCGCATCCTTATCTCTAGCATGAGTTCCGATTAAGCATCCGTAGCTCTCCTCGAAACCGAAGCAGTAGTGACCCTTACCTGTAGTCTCCATGTTTAAGATGTGCTGTCCGATATATTTAAATCCTGTTAAGCACTCGATTAATTCTAAGTTATATGCCTTAGCAATATCGTTTGCTAAGTTTGTTGTAACTATAGTCTTAATTAAAGCTCCGTCACTAGGAAGGTTACCCTGTTCTTTCATCTGGCTGATTTCATACTCAGCTAAAAGACATCCTGACATATTTCCTGATAATGGGTGGTACTCACCTGTCTTATCATCCTTTACGTAAACTCCTAATCTATCAGCATCCGGATCAGTAGCTAAAAGTAAGTCTGCGTCAACTTCCTTACCTAACTTCATTGCTAATTCAAATACCTTTTCAGACTCAGGATTAGGATATCCTACTGTAGGGAAATCACCGTCTGGCTCTTCCTGTTCTTTTACGATATAAACATTCTTAAATCCTAATTCATCTAAGATTCTTCTTACTAAAACATTTCCTGTTCCATTAAGTGGTGTGTATACGATTTTAATGTCATCTGCCATCTCCTTAATAGCATCCTGGTTTTTAACCTGTAGTTTTAGTTTTTCAATGTATTTATCATCAATCTCTTTTCCGATAACATTGTATAAGCCCTGAGCAATAGCCTCGTCCTTATCCATTGTCTTAGCATCCTCAAAAGATTTGATTGCCTTAACTTCATCCATAATGTTTACATCGTGAGGTGGTGTAATCTGCGCTCCATCCTCCCAGTAAACTTTATATCCATTGTATTCAGAAGGGTTATGACTAGCTGTGATATTGATACCAGCGATACATCCTAACTCTCTTACTGCAAATGATAACTCAGGTGTAGGTCTAAGTGCATCAAAGACATACGCCTTAATTCCATTAGCATTTAAGCATAAAGCTGCTGTGTCAGCGAAAAGTGTATTGCCGTGTCTGCAGTCATATGCAATAGCTACACCCTTATCCTGACCACCCTGGCTGATAATATAATTAGCAAGACCCTGAGTCGCCTTTCTTACAGTGTACATATTCATTCTATTTGTTCCTGCTCCGATAACGCCACGAAGACCTGCAGTACCAAACTCTAGTTCTCTATAAAATCTGTCCTCAATCTCTTTTTCGTCATTTTCAATAGCTTTTAACTCTTCCTTAGTTTCTGCATCAAAAATGTCACTTTCTAGCCAATCATTATACAATTCTTTGTAACCCATTAAAACCTCCAACTCAGCATTAAGCGATGCTGTAATCCAAACCATTTCTTCGGCATGGAATTGCCTAAACTTCATCATATTTAACTAAGGTTTGCCGTCCTTAGTTGTGCCTAAAACACTTTCGAAATCGTTAAAATTTCGTCAATCCAAAATCGCTACTATTATAGCACAATATTCCAAGAGTTGCATTAAACTTTATTTACTTTTTTCAATTATTTTTTTTGCAAACCTTTCCAATTCTGACGTCTCATTTTTGTCTGGAAATTTTAGTACATAGTCCAAAAGCTTGTCTAGGGCAATTCCGATAGCTTCGCCTTTTTCGCATCCAATTTCCATCAAATTCTTGCCGCTAAATTTCATCTCTTTTATAGATGTAGGGTATCCTTTTTCCACTATTTCTCTAAATTGACTTAATGTGTATTCATATCCCTTTTCGCCAACAGAAATACCTAATTCACTCTTAGATAATAAATCTGCCTTGGCAAGTTTTAAATAATTTTCATAGTACTCTTTTCCCACGACACTTACATGTCTTCTAACGATTTCAGGATCTTTAACTCTATCAGATGGTCTGTCATCATGATGACGAATTAATTTTCCCACCTCTTTAATAGTTTTATTATCCATTCTCATTCTTCTTAGAATCTTCGCAGACATATAGGCGCCCTTTAAGGCATGTCCCTTAAAATGACTTCTGCCATCCTTATCTGTTGTCGCCACAACAGGCTTAGC
>CACZSI010000135.1 GCA_902783775.1 uncultured Lachnospiraceae bacterium | reverse complement strand
GGATCTAATATAAGTGATACAAAACAGTATCGCCCTGGAGTAAAAGCATTAGAGGAATTAGAAATCATAAGTCCGCTAAAAGAGGTGGGGCTTACTAAGGATGAAATAAGATTTTTATCAAAGAAGATGGGACTCAAAACATGGGATAAGCCGGCGTATTCCTGCTTAGCTACCAGATTAGAGCATAATAATGACATAACTCTAGATAAGCTAAATATGGTGGAGAAGTCTGAAAATGTATTATTTGATTTAGGCTTTAAAACAGTTAGAGTTAGGGTTCACAATGAATTAGCCAGAATAGAGTTAGGTAAAGATGAGATTGAAAAGCTTATTGATTTAGATGTGCGAGAAAGAGTCTATACATCCCTTAAGGATATTGGCTTTAAATATGTCACAATAGATATGTTAGGTTACAAAACAGGAAGTATGAGTATAAGTGAGTAGAGGTGTCATATGAAGAATACATTATATTTAGAGTGCAATGCAGGTATAAGTGGAGATATGACTGTAGCTGCATTAATTGATTTAGGCGCAGATAAAGAAAAATTAAAAAATGCTCTAAACTCAATTCCTATATCAGGGTTTGATATTGAGATAAAACGTGTAAAAAAGGCAGGTGTTGATTGCCAGAGCTTCAGTGTTATTACTGATTCTAATAAATATGACTATGATATGGAGTATTTACATAGCCATGACCATGAACACCATCACGATCATCATGAGCATCATCATGATCACGAGCACAATCACGAACATCATTATGACCATCATCATGAGCATAGCCATGAGCATAGAAATCTTACAGATATAATTGGAATAATAGATGGAACTAATATTTCAGATAATGCTAAAAAGATAGCTAAAGATATATTTGATGTTATTGCCCTAGCTGAGGCTAAGGCTCACGATAAGCCGGTAAATGAGGTGCATTTCCATGAGGTGGGGGCAGTTGATTCTATAGTTGATATAATTGCCACAGCCTTTTGTATTGATGATTTAAAAATTAAGGAAGTAATTGTGCCATATTTATGCGAGGGCGTGGGAACAGTCAGATGTGCTCACGGTATTTTGCCGGTGCCGGTTCCTGCGGTAGTAAATATTGTCACAGAGCATGGCATAAATTTAAAGATTATGAATCACAAGGGTGAGTTTGTCACACCTACCGGTGCAGCTATTGTGGCGGCACTTAAGACTAAAGAAACATTGCCTGACACAATGAAAATAGTAAAGGTTGGAATGGGGGCAGGTAAAAGAGAGTATGTCCTACCTAGCATTTTAAGGGCAATGCTTATTGACGATGATTCTATTAAGAGCGATTTTATCTATAAGTTAGAGAGCAATATAGATGATTGCACAGGTGAGGCTCTAGGACGAGTATTAGATATTCTTATGAGAGAAGGCGCTAAGGATGTCCATTACTCACCGGTTTATATGAAGAAGAATCGTCCGGGATGGCAGATTAATGTTATCTGCGATCCAAAGGATGTTAAAAAGATTGAAAATATTATTTTTAAAGAGACTACAACCATTGGAATTAGAAAGCAAAAAATGGAGAGAAGCATTTTGAAACGTGAAATTAAAACCATTGATACACGTTTTGGTGTGGCTACCATTAAGATTTGCTCCATTGGCAATGAAGTTAAATATTATCCTGAGTATGAGAGCGTAGCTAGTTTGGCGGATTCTAATAATAAATCATATCAGGAAATGTATGAGTTGATTAGAAATATAAGTATGGGAGCAGACAATGAAGGTGAAAATTTGCGGTATTAAAAATACCAAGGAAGCAAAGTGTTTAATCGACAATAGCGTGGATTTCATAGGTATGGTTATGTTCTTTGAAAAAAGTAAGAGAAATATTGATGAATCTAGAGCTAAGGAGATTATAGAGTTTGTAAAAGGTAAGATTAAAACTGTGGCGGTGGCGGTATCGCCTAATTTAGAACAGGTTGATATAATTAAAAAACTAGGCTTTGATTATATTCAAATTCATGGAATAATTCCAAAGGGAATAGAGGGGATAGATATTATTAAAGCTTTTAATGTTAAGGATATGGATGAGTTAGATAAGTACTTAGTTAGAGATGATATTAAAGGTATTTTATTTGATGCACCTAATCCTGGAAGTGGAACCGCTTTTGATTGGAATATTTTATCAGGTATAAAAAAGGGAGATAAGATGCTTATTCTAGCAGGAGGTCTAACCCCAAGTAATGTTAAATTAGGTATTGAGAACGTAAGGCCTGATATGGTGGATGTTTCATCCGGAGTAGAGTTTGAGCAGGGGGGAAAGGACCCTGAAAAGATAATAACTTTTGTAAGAAATGCTAAAAGCTAAAAAATGGGAGTGAAAAAATGGATGCTAATGTTTACAGCTTAAAGAAAAGAATTTTTCAGGTAATTCAAATAGGCGAGGAAAATGATCTATTAAGTAAAATCTTTGATTGGTTTATTACAGTGGTTATTGTAACTAATATTGCATTAATGTATATTAGCACATTTAGTATTAGCCAGAAATATGCTGATACCATAAATGTTATAGAGACAATTTCTGTAATTATATTTTGTCTGGAGTATGCTCTTAGATTGTGGACGGCCAGCTTTTTATATCCGAACAATAATAAGGCTATGGCGGCAGTAAAATTTATATTTTCATTTGATGGAATTATTGATTTATTAACGATCCTGCCATTTTTCTTTTTGTCTGGATTTATTGCCTTTAGAATGCTTAGGGTTGTTAGAATTTTTCATTTATTTAGAATTAATGCCAATTATGATTCTTTCAATGTTATTAAATCAGTTTTATATGAAAAGAGAAATCAGCTTTTATCATCTATATTTATCATCGTTATGTTGATTATGGCATCATCTCTTTTCCTATATAGTGCAGAACATGATGCCCAGCCTGAGAATTTTAGAAATGCCTTTTCAGGAATTTGGTGGAGTGTATCTACATTGATGACTGTGGGATATGGTGATGTATATCCAATAACCATTGCAGGAAAGATAATGGCTATTATCATAACATTTTTAGGAGTGGGAGCGGTGGCTATCCCTACAGGTATTGTTTCAGCTGGATTTGTGGAGCAATATACTAAAGCTAGCAGTAGCTCATCTATGGAATTAAATATCCAAAATGTTATTGTAGATATAGATAGTAAATGGTTAGGTCTTAGCGTAGAAGAAGTAAAGGAAAAATATGATGCTAATATAGTTCTAGTACAGCGTAAGGATGTGATTATTCTTCCAAAGGATGATTATAGAATCGAATTAAAAGATGCATTGGCAGTTTATATTAAGGAAGATTAAGATTTTTAAATTAAAATAATTGCCCAATAAAGAAAAAAATGCTATACTAGTATAGTTGTAAAAATTATATCGAAAGGAATATGGAAAAATGTCAGAAACAAAGGCTAAGACAGGTGGATGGCGCACAAACAAGTGGATCCGTGCGGCTATCCCAGCATTATTACTACATTGTAGTATCGGAACAGTTTATTGCTGGTCTATTTTTAGTGAGGAAATTGGAGAACATATTGGATTTTCAAAGAGTGCCACAGAGTGGGCGTTCAGTTTTGCTATTTTCTTCCTCGGAATGTCAGCTGCATTCTTAGGAAACGTAGTTGAAAAAGATATCCACAAATCATCTCTTATTGCTACTATCTGCTTTGCAGTAGGTATGGCAGGAACTGGATTCTTTATCTATTACGGAGGAAATCATCCTCATAGTTACATAGCGCTAATTGGTATTTATTTAAGTTATGGATTTATCATGGGTATCGGTCTTGGAACTGGTTACTTATCACCAGTTAAGACTCTTATGTTATGGTTCCAGGATAGAAAAGGACTTGCTACAGGTTTAGCAGTTGCAGGATTTGGAGCAGCTAAAGCTATTGCCAGCCCAATTATGCAGGCGTTATTAGATAAATTAGGCGACGGCGGAATTTATAAAATGTTCTGGATCTTATCAGTAGTATATTTTGTAATGATGTTTATTGGACATTTATTACTTAAGAAGCCTGAGGGATGGCATGAGCCTCAGAATAAAGAAGAGAAGCAGAGCATCATTGAAGTTATTAAGACAAAGCCTATCTTAAACTATGTAGGTATTTGGTTAATGTTCTACATTAATATCACATGTGGTCTTGCTTTAATTTCACAGGAAAAGATGATTGTTAAATGTATCGGTTTAGCAGGAATCGTAGGAATCTTATCTTCTGTATCAGCTATCTTCAATGCAGCTGGTAGATTAGGTTTCTCAGCTTGGGCTGATACAATGAAAGATAGAAATACTATTTATAAGTTAATCTTTGTTATTTCTATCGTATTAACAGGATTAGTAATCTTAACAAGCGGTATCAAGAATGCAGCTACAATTACAGCTACATCAATTGATACAAAGAGCATGGTATTAGTAATCTTAGTATTAGCATTATTATTCATGGTTAACGCTGGATACGGTGGTGGATTCTCAAATGTTCCAACATTACTTTCAGACCACTATGGTATGGGAAGCATCTCAGCTATCCATGGTATCACACTTTCAGCTTGGGCTTTCGCTGGTTTATCAGGTAACCAGATGGCTAACTGGATTGTTAATAAGTTTGGTAAAGCTTTGACAGTTAAGATGCACGGAGAAGAGATTATTGTAAATCCTACAGGATATCAGTATGTATTATATGCAACTATTGCATTATATATAATCGCATTATTATTATCATTATTCTTCGTTAAGCCTTGAGATAAGGCATTAGCAGCTAAGGCAGAAGCTAAAGCAAATAAATAATTAATGGAAATAATCCCATTCTTCTAGAGATAGAGGAATGGGATTTTTGTATTTATTGACAGTTTTATGCTTAAATGTTATTCTATTACCATAAGTAACGCAAAACTTTTGAAAGGGTTTAGAATGAAAGGTTACTTTTAATCTAAGGCACACACAGATAAGTGTGTCTTTTTTTCGTGATTAAAAGAATTAGAACACCTTTTAATCTGACACCATAGGAACGGACAAAAACTAAATATTTATAGCTTATAGGAGGAGAAAAATGAAATTATTAAAGAAAGCTATGGCGTTAACCCTTTCTCTAGGAATGGTTATTAGCTCAATGTCTAATGTTAACATAATGGCAGATGTTAATATTGAGACAATGGTATCAAGTGCAGTGTACAATTTAGCTCGTGGAAAAATGATTACGGCTAATCCTTCATTGCAGGAAGGAAAAGAATCAGCATTGACTGACGGTAGTTTTGCAGGAGAACATGCAGCTACAAAATTTGAAACACCTAACTCATATTATCTTATCGATTTAGGAAAAACATATGATGCTTCTACACTTGATAAGTTAGTAGTGGGATATAAGGAAAATAATGCAGATGATGTTCCTTTTAATGGATATAAGATCCTTTATTCGGTAGATGGATATTACTATAATGAAGTATTATCAGTTACAGGGAAAAATGTTAAAGATCAGATTAATGATAATAATCTAATCGAAGAAGAGGATTTGAGTAATATTACGGGAAAGGTTAGATTTATCAAATTACTTTATCCTAATTCATATAAGTACGGTGTTCAGGCTAGAGAAATAGCTGTTTTAGATGTGGATAAGAATGCACAGGAAGTAATTCCTGATACTTGTGATGATGCAGAGTCTGTTTCTGTTAAAACTAATGATTACAATAGTATAACATATAATATTAAAGCATCACAGAATCAGACTGATACAGTTTATATGGTATATTTAGACGGCAAAACAATCATTGGCAATGGAGTAAAAGCAGGAGAAGATATTACAGTAAAAGGAATAGAAGGCGGTAAACACACTGTAAAAGTAGTGTCAGTAGAGCCTGGAAAAATATCTGAGGGTATTACCAGTGAAGCGATTAATGTAACAGCTCTTAGTTCTTTAATAACAAGTAAGGCTAATGTAGCACTTATATCAAATAATGCCCAGGCTAAGGTAACAGATGTAAGTAAGTTCTATGAGGGACATAGTATGTCAAATGCTAATAAGGTAAATGACGGAAAGCTTAATCCTGGAGAGGGCACAGGTGAGTGTTTAAGATTAGCTATGGGAGGAAACCAGCATTTCACATTTGACTTGGGAAAATATTATAATCCATCTCAACTTGATAGATTATTAATTGGATATGCCAATACAGCAACTTATGCTGCTACTACAAAGGTTGAGATTTCAAAAGATGGAATAAACTTTATTAAAGTGGGAGAGTCTAAAGGATTTAAGCCTGAAAATAATGGAAAATTAACATTGAATTCAGTTGCATTAAATAATACTAGCGATTACAAAGAGGATGCATTTAGATTTGTTAAAATTACTTTAACTGAAGGTTCAAATAACTGGGGTTACTGTGTAGTTGAAGCGGGTGTTATTATGGATTCTAACCAACCTACTGTTATCACACCGGATGTAGAAGAGATTGAAAATATTGTAGCAGAAGGTGCTGGATTTAACAGATTAAAATATACTATTATTCCTTCAGAGAATCAGAATGAAACATATAGTTATATAGTTTCAGTTAATGATAAAATTATTAACGCTGATGCTAAGGTTAATCAAGGATATGAAGTAGATGACGTGGCTACAGGAGAGGCAATAATCACCGTACAGTCTGTACATAATGGTTGGGTATCAGCCGGCGTTACAAAGAAATGTATGGTAGATGGATATTCTAACTACCTTAGAACCGGACTTAATCTAGTTTACTCTTTTATAAATCGTAACGTAGTAGTTACATGTGAGAAAGCTAACTGGAATGGTGTTCCGGGACAGGGCGTAGTAAAAGGTAGTCAGGGAATTAGTGCTGCACCTAGTGTTTTAGTGGATGGTGTAACTAATAACTATGCTCACCATTCAGGATATGTACAGGGACAGCCTGGAGTTAAGGTTCTTGATATGGATTTTGACTTAGGAAGTGAGTTTAAACCTAATGAAATTAAAACAGTGTTATCATATTTCGAGAATGCTGATAGAGCAGCTAAAGAATATGAGATACTATTCTCAGGTGACGGCGAAAATTATGAGAGAGTATTCTACACTAATAAATACGAATTTATGCAGCCTATAGAGGACAATGTAGATGTCACTTCTTATTCTCAGGAAAAAGTTAGATATGTAAAATATAGAATATTAAATGGAAATTACGGAAATCCTTTTAATCCGGATGGAACTATATTCGGGGGTTCGGATTCATATCATATATGTGAAATTGGAATTATGGGTGCTGAATCATTAATTCCGGATGCTCCAACTAATATAATTACAGAGAGTGATGGATTTAATCATTTAAGAGTTAAATGGGATAAAATAGAAAATAAAGATGCTACATATTCAATATATGTGGACAATGTATTAAAAGCTAGTGGTATTACATACGAAGAAGCTGGAGAAAATGAGTTTACTAATATTAAGGGCGGAAATCATAAAGTGGAAGTGGCAGCTGTAAATCATAATATTATAACTAAGAGTCAGCCTTCTAGCATTTTCGTTACGCAGGAGACTACAACAGCTAGACCTACAACAGCCAGACCAACTGTAGTTAATCCTACCACAATTAATACACAGCCAGCCAAGGGTCAGGAGGAAGTTACTAAATCAGTTACAAATAATGAAATTAGATTAAAGACTCCTAAGCTTAAGAAGGTTAGTGTTAAAAAGAAAAAGATATCATTAAAGCTTACAAAGGTTAATAAGGCTACTAAGTACGAAGTACAGTATTCTTTAAAGAAGAATATGAAAAAGGCTAAGACTAAGAGAACTTCTAAATTAAGTTTAGTTATTACAGGATTAAAATCTAAGAAGGTATATTATCTTAGAACAAGAGCAGTATGCATGAAAGATGGAACTAAGTATTATTCTGCTTGGTCTAAGCCAAAGAAAACTAAGAAAGTAAAATAAGACAAAAATAAAGGCGGTCATTTGACCGCCTTTTAATATTTACATAGCCATTAACTGTTCCTGACTGATGATTGTAACTCCGTTCTTCTTTAGTAGTGAAACAACTTTTTCATTGTCATCTACTCTAAAAATCATCAATGCATCATTAGTATCTCTAGCTAGAAATGCGTGTACATATTCCACGCTAATCTTGTTTTCAGCTAAAATGCTCATGCACTTAGCCATTGAACCCGGCTTATCAGGTATCTTAACACCGATAACTTCAGTAATATTACAAATCCAACCGTTCTCTCTTAGAAGAGTGAGAGTTTCAATAGGCTGATCTACAATAATACGAATAATTCCAAAATCAGCGGCATCAGCGATTTCAAATGATCTCATATCAATTTGATTGTCAGCTAAGAAGTTTGTAAATTTTGAAAGGTTTCCGGCTTTGTTTTCAATGAAAACTGAAATCTGATGAATATACATATAAACACCTCCTATATTTTTCTTTTATCGATAACTCTAACTGCCTTTCCTTCTGAACGAGCAATAGTCTTAGGCTCAACTAATTTAACCTTAGCATATATACCTAACATACTCTTAAGAGCAGTTACAATTTCTTTTTCTTTATTCATAACTAAACTTAAGTTATCTGAGAACATATCAGGTGTCATCTCAACTAATACCTCTAAAGTATCAGAATTGTTAACTCTGTCAACTACTAACTGGTAGTTAGATGGCATACCGTGGTTAATTAATACCTCTTCTACCTGAGATGGGAATACGTTAACACCTTTGATGATAAGCATATCATCAGTTCTACCCATAAGTCTGTGAATTCTAGCGTGAGTTCTGCCACATTTACACTTCTTGCGAGTGATATAAGTGATATCCTTAGTTCTATATCTGATAAGAGGGAAGGCTTCCTTAGCAAAACTTGTAAATACTAACTCACCTTTCTCGCCCTCTGGCAATGGCTCTCCGGTTTCAGGATCAATAATTTCTGCAATAAAGTAATCCTCATTAATATGCATTCCATCCTGACACTCACATTCAAAAGCAACACCTGGTCCAGAAATCTCTGTCAAACCATAAATATCATATGCCTTAATATTTAATTTCTTTTCAATATCTTTTCTCATTTCTTCAGACCATGCCTCAGCACCGAAGATACCTGATTTTAAGTTGATATCGTCAATAAGCCCTCTCTCTTCAATTGACTCAGCTAAATAAGCTGCGTAAGAAGGAGTACAGCATAAAATATTAGAGTTTAAGTCAGTCATAAACTGAAGCTGTCTGTCAGTGTTTCCTGAAGACATAGGAAGTGTTAAACATCCTAATTTCTGTGAACCACCATTTAGTCCGAATCCACCTGTAAATAAACCGTAACCGTAAGCTACGTGACAAGCATCTTCTTTAGTTCCGCCGGCAGCAGCGATAGCTCTGGCACAGCAGTTATCCCATAAATCAATATCGTTTTGTGTATAGTATGCCACAACACGTTTTCCTGTAGTACCTGATGTGGAATGAATTCTCACGCAATCAGATAGAGGAGTAGCTAATAATCCATAAGGATAAGCGTCTCTTAAATCATTCTTTGTGATAAAAGGAAGTTTCTTTAAATCATCTAATCCTTTAATATCATCAGGTGTAACACCTGCCTTGTCCATAAGATCTCTATAATATGGAACATTTTCATAAACACGTTTTACACACTTAACTAATCCTTCATTCTGAATTTTTTCGATTTCATCTCGAGAAGCTGTCTCGATTTCTTCTTGGAAATAATTACCCATTATTTTTCGTCCTTTCTAAATATTAAATTACTCCTTTAATTTTATAATAATGAGGTGATTTAAGCAAGGTAATTATGTTATTATATACTATATTTAATAAGGTTTTATGGAGGTTTTTATGTATATAGTAAGCGGTTGCCTTTTAGGAAAGAATTGTAAATATAATGGTGGCAATAATAGAAATGAGAAAGTATTAGAATTTTTAAAAGATAAAAAATATGTGGAGGTATGTCCTGAAAGTGCCGGTGGATTAAAAATACCTAGACCTGCTGCCGAAATAAAAGGAGAATCTGTCATTAATAAAGAGGGAGTAGATGTAACTTATGAGTTTATTTTAGGAGCTAAACTATCCCTTGAAAAGGCAATAAATTATAGTAAAGAAATAGGAGAAGAAATTGAGGGGGCAATATTAAAAGCTAATAGTCCATCTTGTGGCTCGGGTAAAATCTATGATGGAAGCTTTTCTAAGAAATTAATTGATGGGGATGGAATATTTGCTAGAGTTTTAAAAGACAGAAAGATAAAAGTTATAACAGAAAATGAGCTATAAAAAAAGTGCGAAAATTCGCACTTTTTTTATATACGTCCCTTGGTTTTATAGTAAACCACAGAAAAAGATTCTCTAATATAGCTTAGAGGAATAGTGAAAGTCTTAGTCTTAGCACCTATAACATCCACATTTTTAAATCCTTTTTTCTCCATTAGGCGCTTGCTTCTATATAGATGAAAACTGTTAGAACAAACAATGACTTTATTGTTTTTTATATCACCGCCATCTCTTATAATTAGTTCCTTTGAAAAACGCATATTTTCTTCAGTATTTTTAGATGTATTCTCGATAATAATCTTATTCTTATCAATTCCATTTTCCATTAAGTAGCCAGCCATTGCATCTGCCTCAGTAATATTTTCGCCGGGACCTCGTCCGCCACTTACCACGAATTTAACATTGGGATTATCCTTGTAATAATCAAGGGATGCATTAAGGCGATACTTAAGATTTTGAGTAAGTCTGTTTCCTACCACACGGGCGCCTAGAATAACTACATAATCAGCATCCTTTGAAGGAGTAGAGTTAGCAGCTACAATAATTTTACTCTGAACAGTGGTAAATATAACTAAACAGACAGCGATTAATCCATAGACTATTACCATTAGCCATTTAGGCGTTTGGATAATATTTTTAAATAGCAGAAAATGAAAAATGCTAAATGCTAAAAAGACAATGCTCATAATTAAAAAGAAATATACAAACTTATTGTTTGTGCCAAGCCTTAATATATAAATAATAAAATAAGATATGTTTGATATAGATAAAATTAAATAAAATATAAATAAAAATAAGTTCAATTTTTTCACCTCCAACATTCGTATAGTTTATCATATTAAAAATATGTGTGCAATTGACAGCGAAAATTATTGTGCTATAATCTATTTTTAAATTTATAAAGAAAGATTAAAAAGAAAGAAGGATGTTTATGAAAGAGAACTTAAAGAAACTTATACAGTATTATAAACCATATAAAAAGGTCTTTTTTCTAGATATGTTTTTTGCTATTTGTGCATCTGCCATTTCCCTAGTAATTCCCTTAGTAGTGCGCTATGTCACAAAAAGCGTTATAACACTGCCTCAAAATGAGTTAATAGATAAGTTAGCACTTATAGCGGTAGTGCTGGTAGCTTTAATTATTTATCAATTCTTTTGTAATTATTATATAGCTAATTACGGCCATGTTATGGGTGCTAATATAGAATATGATATGAGAGCTCAGATTTTTGACCATTACCAAAAATTATCTTTTTCTTTTTATGATGATCAAAAAGTAGGTCAGTTAATGTCTCGAATAACTTCTGATTTATTTGAGATAACGGAACTATTACATCACGGACCGGAAAATTTAGTGATTTCCCTAATTAAGATGGTGGGAGCATTAATTATTCTTTCGTACATAAATGTAAAGCTAGCCCTAGCTGCATTTATATTAGTTCCATTTATGATTCTCTATGCATATTTCTTTAATAAAAAGATGAAGAGAACCTTTAAAATGAATCGAGTAAAGGTTGCTAAAATCAATGAACAGATCGAAGATAATCTATCCGGAATAAGAGTGGTTAAATCCTTTGCCAATGAAGATATTGAAAATGAAAAGTTTAAAGAGGGCAATGACGGTTTCCTAAGAGCTAAGAAAAATAATTATAAATATATGGGTGGATATCATTCAGGATTGCAGGCTTTTACAGCCATGATTAATATTGTAGTGATTATTGCAGGAGCATTTATGATATCAAAGGATATGGTTAGTGTAACTGATCTTATTACATTTCTTTTATATATAAATGTATTTACTGATCCTATAAGAACTCTTATTGATTTTACAGAGCAGTTCCAAAACGGATATTCCGGATATGAGAGATTTCTACAGATTTTAGCTATTGAACCGGATATCAAAGAAAAAGAGAATGCTAAAGTTTTAGAAAATGTCAGAGGTGATATTAAGTTTAGCGATGTTTCCTTTAGATACAATGAGGGTGCTCATAGAGTACTAAGACATATTGATTTAAATATTAAAGAGGGAGAGTATATCGCGTTAGTTGGAAGCTCAGGTGCCGGAAAAACTACCCTTTGTAACCTTATCCCTAGATTTTACGATGTGTCAGCCGGAACTATTACAATAGATGATGTGGATATTAAAGATGTTACAATTAAAAGTTTAAGGGATAATATAGGAATAGTTCAGCAGGACGTGTATTTGTTTGCCGGAACTATTTTAGAAAATATTAGTTATGGAAAGCCTAAAGCTAGCAGAGAGGAAATAATTGAAGCTGCTAAAAATGCTAATGCCTACGACTTTATTATGAGTCTGCCGGATGGTTTTGATACAGATATAGGCCAGAGAGGTGTGAAGTTATCAGGAGGACAGAAGCAAAGAATTAGTATAGCTAGAGTATTCTTAAAAAATCCGCCTATTCTAATTTTTGATGAGGCTACATCAGCCCTTGATAATGAAAGTGAGAAGGTAGTTCAGGAGTCTTTAGAAAAATTAGCTAAGAATAGAACTACATTGGTTATTGCTCATAGATTGACTACTATTAGAAATGCTAAAAGAATTTTAGTGTTAACTGAAAATGGAATAGAAGAAGAGGGAAATCATGAGGAATTAATGAATAAAAAAGGTGCATATTACGAATTATATAGTTTAATGAAAAACTAAAAAATAGACCTGCTAAGATTAATATGATCCTAATTTGGGAACATATTTAACCTAGCAGGTCTATTGTTTTATTAAATTATTCTACATCTTCATCAATTTCTGTTTCATTATCAATCTTAGCTAAGTTTTCAGTAACAACTTTTTTCTCATCGAATACTAGCTTGAAAACAATGGCTGCTAAGATAGCACCAAGTATTGGAGCGATAAGGAATACAGGAAGCTGCTTAAGAGCATTACCCTGAACTAAAATAGCTGGTCCAAAACTTCTAGCAGGATTAACTGATGTTCCTGTAAAAGGAATTCCTAAAATATGGATTAAAGTTAATGTTAAACCAATTACCATACCTGCAATCTTAGAATATTCAGCTTTTGATGTAACGCAAAGAATAACTAGAACGAAAACAGCAGTTAAAACAATCTCAACTATGATAGCTCTAAGATATCCTGTTCCCAATGCACTGTTCATTCCGAAACCATTCTGTCCTAATGACTCGCGCTGACCTGTTATTGCCCATAAAAATCCTGCACCGGCAGTTGCTCCTAAGAACTGAGCTACAATGTATCCTAATAAGTCGATACTAGAAAGTTTTCCTACAGCCCAAACTCCGATTGAAACAGCAGGATTAATATGACATCCTGATACATTTCCAATAGAATAAGCCATTGCTACAATTGACAATCCAAAAGCGAAGGCAATTAGCAATGTGGATAATGCTAATGGAGTTACATCCTCAGAGATAGTCTGTCCTACGATGTAATTGTTAATTAGGTCGTTAGCTGTAACTGCAGCACCGCAACCAAAAGTAACAAGAACGAAAGTTCCAATAAATTCTGCGATATACTTCTTCATTGATATATCCTCCTTATATTTAATTTTTAGCGCATAAACACCTAATTTTAATTTTATGTTAGCCCTTAAATAAAGTCAAGAATACAGGAGATAAATTGCCCTAAATTTATGGCGCAATACGGTGATTTAAAGTATACTTAAAATATTGAAAAACAATAGTGAAAGGAGAGGGTTATTTGGCAATTGTTAGAAAAGAAATAATATTTCATGGAAGAGTACAGGGCGTGGGCTTTAGATTTAGAGCCTGCAATATAGCTAGAGATCTAAGACTTACAGGCTGGTGCCAAAATGAATATGACGGCACAGTTAAAGCCCAGGTTCAGGGAGAAGAAGAAAATGTATATAGACTTATAAAAGAATTAAATAATAGCAGTTATATTGTGATAGATGATGTGGATATTAAGAATTTAGAGGTGGATTATCACGACTCCGGTTTTGATGTGAAATATTGATAATAATCTTAATATATGATATTCTAGATTTTAGTGTGAAATGATTATTTTAACCTATTTAATGGCAGAAAATAATCCATAAGAAATATAAAAAGTAGAGGATGTTAAAATGAGTAGAGTTTTACTTAAACTAAGTGGAGAAGCCTTAGCTGGAGATAAGAAAACAGGTTTTGATGAAGAGACTTGTGTTAAGGTAGCTTCTCAGGTAAAAAAAATAGTAGATAAAGGAATTCAGGTAGCTGTAGTTATCGGTGGTGGAAATTTCTGGAGAGGTAGAACAAGTAATAAAATCGACAGAACAAAAGCTGACGGTATTGGAATGATGGCTACTATCATGAATTGCATGTATGTATCAGAAATATTTAGAACAGAGGGTATGGACACAACAGTTTATACACCATTTGCCTGCGGAACATGGACTAAAATGTTCTCTAAAGATGACGCGGTAGCCGATTTAAATAAAGGAAAAGTTATTTTCTTTGCAGGTGGAACAGGTCATCCTTATTTCTCAACAGATATGACTATGGTACTAAGAGCTATTGAGATTGAGGCAGATCAGATTTTAGCAGCTAAGGCTGTTGATGGAGTTTATGATTCAGATCCTGCTGAAAATCCTGACGCTAAGAAGTTTGAGGAGATGAGCATTAATGAGATTGTTGAAAAACAGTTAAATGTTATTGATTTAGCTTCATCAGTTTTAGCGATGGAAAACAAGATGCCAATGTTGCTCTTTGGATTAAACGAAGAAAACAGTATTGAGAGAGCTGCATCAGGAGAGAAAATTGGAACTAAAATCACATGTGAATAATGTGATAAAAAATAAACTAAATATAATACAAGGAGTATAGCTATGAATGAAATAATGAGCAATGCAGAAGAGAGAATGAATAAATCAGTGGAAAATCTAAAAAACGAATTTAGTTTAATTAGAGCCGGAAGAGCTAATCCACATATTTTAGATAGAGTTAAGGTTGATTACTATGGAACACCTACACCTGTAGCACAGGTAGGAAATGTTTCTATTCCGGAAGCTAGAATGATTTGTATTCAGCCTTGGGATGTTTCTATTCTTAAAGAGTTAGAGCATGCACTTAATGCAGCTAACCTAGGAATCACACCTACTAACGATGGTAAAGTTATTCGTTTAGTATTTCCAGAGTTAACAGAGGAGAGAAGAAAAGAGTTAGCTAAGGATGTTAAGAAGAAGGGTGAGGAAGCTAAGGTAGCAGTTAGAAATATCAGAAGAGATGCTATTGACGCTGGAAAGAAAAAAGGAAAAGATGACGGAGTATCTGAGGATGAGGTAGAGGCATTCAATGACGATGTTCAGAAATTAACAGATAAATTTGTTAAGATTATTGACGAGGAAGTTGATGCTAAAACTAAAGATATTCTTACTGTTTAAAATAATGATTTAATCTAGGCTGGGCAATTTAATTGCGCAGCCTGGTTTCGGTTTTTAGGAGACAATATGGCAAAGAAAATTAGTTTAGACGGGTTAAAAATTCCAGAGCATGTGGCCATTATTTTAGATGGAAACGGAAGATGGGCTAAAAAGAGATTTCTTCCTAGAAATGCAGGCCATGCTGCAGGAGCCAAAACTGTGGAAAAGACTATTGAGTCTGCTCACAATATGGGAATTAAATATTTAACTGTATATGCTTTCTCAACAGAGAATTGGAACAGACCTCAGGATGAGGTTAACGCTTTGATGAAACTTTTGAGAAATTATTTAGAAGACTGTATTACCAGAGCTAATAAAAATAATATGATAGTTAAGGTTATTGGAGACAGAAGTAAGTTAGATGATGACATTATTGAAAAAATAAATGTTTTAGAGGATGCTTCTAGGGACAATACCGGAATCACATTTACTATAGCTCTTAACTATGGCAGTCGCGATGAAATTAGAAGAGCAGTCACAAAGATTGCTAAAAATGTAAAAGATGGCGAAATTAACCCTGAGGATATCACTGAGGAAATGATTAGCGCTAACTTAGATACAAAAGAAATTCCTGATCCAGATTTGCTTATAAGAACCAGCGGTGAGATAAGATTATCAAATTATTTATTGTGGCAATTAGCCTACACAGAGTTTTATTTTACTGATGTCTTATGGCCTGATTTTAATGAGGAAGAATTGAAAAAAGCGGTATTGGCATATAATGGCAGAGATCGTAGATTTGGAAAAGTATAAAAATAATCGGAGAGGTTTTAGAAATGGTATTAAAGAAATTTGCAAATAAATCATTTGTAACAAGATTGATTAGTGGAGTAATTTTAGTACTTATAATGTTACTGGGAATTATTGTAGGAGGTAGACATGATCTATATTCAGGACTACCTTTGTTTATACTAAATATATTCCTATCACAGATGGCTATAGGTGAACTTTACAGAGTAATGGGTATTCACAAAAATATTCTAGGTTTAACAGGATATTTCGCTAACTTAGTTTACTATTTAGCGATTTATGTAAACAGTATGCACATTAATGTTTACTCATATTTCTGGCTTATTATAATTTTATTCTTCATTATTTTAATGACAGAATATGTATTTACATTCCCTAAATATAAGACAGAGGATATTGCTAATGCCTTATTGGGAATGGTTTATGGCGGAATTTTATTGTCATTTATATACATCTTAAGAGAGGGCAATGCAGGTGTTTACACAGTTTGGTTAGTATTCTTAGCTTCATGGGGAAGCGATACATGTGCTTATCTGGCAGGTGTAGCATTTGGAAAGCATAAGATGGCTCCTGTATTAAGTCCTAAAAAGTCAATTGAAGGTGCAGTAGGTGGTGTTATTGGTGCCGCTATATTAGGTGGCGTTTACGCATACATCTTTAGAAATGAATTCCATTATGGAATTAATCCGGTTATCATCTTCTCAGTGGCATGTGCAGTGGGAGCTCTTATCTCAATGGTAGGTGACTTAGCCGCATCAGCAATTAAGAGAAACCATGATATTAAGGATTACGGAAAATTAATTCCAGGTCACGGCGGAGTTATGGATCGTTTTGATTCAGTAATTTTCGTGGCACCTGTAGTATGGATGTTAATTCAGTTTTTTGAAAAAATTTCATAATTAAACAGAATTTATAGGCATAATGGAGGAAAGAATGAAAAAGATTTCAATACTTGGTTCTACAGGCTCTATCGGTGTCCAGACTCTAGATGTGGTTAAGGCCAATGATGATTTAGAAGTGGTGGCTATCTCAGCAGCCACAAATGTAGATAAAGTTTTAGAGCAAGTTAAAATATTCCATCCTAAAATGGTATGTATGTACAATGAAGATGCTGCTAAAAAGGTAAAGGATTCATTAGAAGATAGTGATGTAGAAGTAGTATCAGGAATGGATGGACTTATAAAGGTAGCTACGTGCGATGAAGCAGATATAGTAGTTACAGCAGTTGTGGGAATGATAGGTATCAGACCTACATTAAAGGCAATTGAAGCAGGAAAAGATATTGCGCTGGCTAATAAGGAAACTTTGGTGACAGCAGGTCATTTAGTTATGAAATTAGCTAAAGAAAAGGGAGTTAAAATTCTTCCGGTAGATAGTGAGCATAGTGCAATATTTCAGTCTTTAAATGGCGAAGATAAAAAGGCGATAGATAAATTAATTCTTACAGCTTCAGGTGGTCCTTTTAGAGGATTTACCAGAGAGCAGATGAAAGATGTTACATTGGAAGATGCCCTAAAGCATCCTAATTGGAGTATGGGACAAAAAATAACCATCGACTCTGCTACAATGGTTAACAAGGGATTAGAAGTAATGGAGGCAGCGTGGCTTTTTAATATGGATATCGATGATATTGATATTGTAATTCAGCCACAGAGCTTAATTCATTCTATGGTTCAGTTTATCGATGGCGGTATTATTGCTCAGCTTGGCACACCGGATATGAGATTACCTATCCAGTATGCTTTATATTATCCTGAGAGAAAATACTTGTCAGGTGATAGAGTTGATTTTGGAATGATTAAAAAAATTACTTTTGAAGATCCTGACCTAGATAGCTTCCATGGATTAAAACTAGCGCTAGAGGCAGCTAAAATAGGTGGTTCTATGCCTACTGTGTTTAATGCAGCTAATGAGAAGGCTGTAGCTAAATTCTTAAATAAAGAAATCTCATTTTTAGAGATCACTGATATTATAGAATATTGTATGAATGAACACGATAAAATAGATAATCCATCTTTAGATGAGATTTTAGAGACAGAGAAAAACATTTATGAATTAATAGATAGTAGGTGGTAGAATGCAGACATTTATAAGTATCGTTATAGCATTATTGATTTTTAGCGTGGTAGTAGTTATTCACGAGTTTGGTCATTTTATTGTTGCCATAAAAAATAATGTTACAGTTGAAGAATTTTCAGTGGGAATGGGACCTAGATTATTATCAAGGGTCTCTAAAAAGAGTGGAATTCGCTATTCTCTAAAGGCTCTACCTATCGGTGGCTCATGTGCTATGTTAGGAGAGGATGAGGATAACGAAGAGGAAGGCTCTTTTAATTCTAAATCATTAGGAGCTAGAATGGCCATAGTATTTGCAGGACCATTCTTTAACTTTATCTTAGCTTTATTATTATCATTTATCGTTATTGCTAACGTGGGTACAGATGAAGCTTTTGTAGTTAAAATTGATAATAATTCTCCGGCATATAAGGCAGGCCTTAGACAGGGAGATAAAATTATTGAGTACAATGGTGCATATGCCAGATTAGGTAGGGAGATTAGCATTGAAGAATATGTAAATCCTATCACTGAGGATGGTGTAAGCGTTAAATATATTGCTAAGAGTGATAAAAAAGTACATAAGATTAACTACACTCCAGCTTACGAGAATCGTTATATTATGGGAATGTCCTATAATGGCACTTCAGGACCGGCAGAGGTTAGTACTGTGAGAAAAGATTCTGCATTTGATAAAGCTGGCGGAATGATGGGAGATATTATTATTTCATTAAACGGAGAAAAGATTACCTCCGGAGAGGATTTAGTTGCCACTCTTAAAGAAAATCCACTGACAGGAAAGCAGATTGAATTAAAGGTTTTAAGAAATTCAGAGGAGAGAACACTTAAATTCACTCCTGAAATGACTAAGTTATATGACAGAGGATTTTATTATAATGGTGTCAGACTTAAACAGAATGTTGGCGGAATTATTAAATATTCCTTTGTGGAGTTAAGATATGAGGTAGTTTCTGTTTTAAAGAGTCTTAAATTAATGGTTACCGGAAAGGTATCAGCAGATGAGATTTCAGGTCCTGTGGGAATCGTTAATATGATTGGAAAATCATATAAGGAAACTAAGCCTATGGGAATGAAAGTTACTATATTGTCACTTCTTAATATGACTATATTACTGAGTGCCAACCTAGGTGTAATGAATTTATTGCCAATACCGGCTCTTGATGGTGGTAGACTATTTTTATATTTAATTGAACTTATTACTAGAAGAAAGATTCCTAGAGATAAAGAGGGATTTATTCATTTTATTGGATTCATTTTATTAATGGGATTAATGGCATTTACATTATTTAATGATATTAGAAAAATATTCTAATTAATATGGAGGCGTTATGTACAGAGATAATACTTGTCAAATAAAAATAGGGGATAGAGTGATTGGTGGTGGAGCGCCTATCGCTATTCAGTCTATGACTAATACTAAAACAGAAGACGTTAAGGCTACTGTAGCCCAGATTAAAAAATTACAGGATGCTGGATGCGATATTATCAGATGTGCAGTGCCAACTATGGAAGCGGCATTAGCTCTAAGGGAGATTAAAAAGCAGATTAATATTCCTTTAGTGGCGGATATCCATTTTGATTACAGATTAGCTATTGCAGCTATTGAAAATGGTGCCGATAAAATTCGTATTAATCCTGGAAATATTGGAAATGAAGAGAGATTAAAGGCAGTAGTTGATAAGGCTAAAGAGTATAATATTCCTATTAGAGTAGGTGTAAACAGTGGCTCTTTAGAGAAGGATATTTTAGAAAAATACGGAAAAGTTACAGCTGAAGGTATCGTAGAATCAGCTATTGATAAGGTTAATCAGATTGAAAAATTAGGTTATAACAATTTAGTAGTAAGCATTAAATCATCTGATGTTTTAATGTGCATAAAGGCTCATGAGTTAATAGCTAAAAAGATAAAGTATCCATTACATGTGGGTATTACTGAGGCTGGAACTCTTATGTCAGGAAATATTAAATCTTCAGTAGGTTTAGGTATTATTTTAAATGAAGGAATAGGTGATACTGTTAGAGTTTCCCTTACCGGTGATCCTATCGAGGAGATTAAGACTGCTAAATTAATTTTAAAGACTTTAGGACTTAGAAAAGGTGAAATTAGTGTTGTTTCTTGTCCTACATGTGGAAGAACTCAGATTGATTTAATATCTCTAGCCAGTGAAGTGGAAACGATGGTAGAGAAATATGATGATAAAAATCTAAAAGTTGCTGTAATGGGATGTGTTGTAAATGGCCCAGGTGAAGCTAAGGAAGCAGATTTGGGAATAGCCGGTGGCGTAGGCGTCGGTGTACTTATAAAGAAGGGCGAGGTAATTAAAAAATTACCGGAAGATCAGTTATTGAGTGCCCTAGAAGAAGAAATTAAGAATTGGAGTGAATAGGATGGCTAAGAAGTTTTTCGAGACCTTTCCTGAATTAGATGTAGATAATGATCTTTACTCTATTTTTGAAGATGTAGATATAATTAAAATAACTTGTAACACAGGCCAGGATGCCATAAAGATTTACATTGAAAGCAGCAGACTTATTCAAAGGTCTGCTGTTTTAAAAATGAGAGAAGCTCTTATGCGTCATTTTAAAACAGGAAAGCGCATAAATATATATTTCGATGAAAAATATAATTTATCAGCACAATATAATACAGAAAATTTATTTGAGATTTACAGGGAGAGTATCTTATTAGAGCTAAAGGACAAAAGTCCGGTTTTATATACTCTTATTAAGCAGGCTCCAATAGATATTACTGACAATAAAATTACTATTGATTTAGAGGATAATATTGTAAACGAAGCTAGAGTTAGTATACTTAAAGATATTTTATCTAATATCTTTAATAACAGATTTAATGTTCCCACAGAGATTGTGGTTAAGAAAACATTAAAGACTAAAGATAGATTCGCCGATATTAAAAGAGAGCGTATTAAGAATGAAGTGGATGCCGTAATTAAAAAGGGTAAGGCTTTTGAGGAGAGTAAGGAAGAAGAGACAAAGAAGCAGACTAAAAAGAAGGTTTACCATGCCTCAAATTCTTCTGATCCGGATGTAGTTTTCGGTAAGGACTTTGATTATGATGAAGATATTACACTAGAAAGTGTGGATGATGGTACCCATGAAATAACTGCCAGAGGTCAGGTTCTATCTATGGATGTTAGAGAGACTAGAACAGGTAAGTTTATTGTGACAATGGATATTACAGATTTCACTGACAGTATTAAGGTAAAGATGTTCTTAAATGATGAAAATTCCCTTAATGAATTTAAGTCTAAAGTAGGTAAAAAGACCTATATTAGAATTAAAGGTGTAGTGGAATATGATAAGTTTGACAGAGAATTAGAGATAAGTCATATCTGGGGCATTAAGCTTATTCCTTCATTTGCCAGAAAGATTCGCCAGGATAAGGCGGTAAATAAGCGTGTGGAATTACATTGTCACACTAAGATGAGTGATATGGACGGTGTAAGTAAGTGTACTGATATTGTAAAGCGTGCATATGACTGGGGACATAAAGCCATTGCTATAACAGATCACGGTGTAGTGCAGGCATTTCCGGATGCATGGCATGAGTACTGTGATTTAAAGAGCAAATGTAAAAAAGAAGGAAAAGAATTTGATTTTAAGGTTATCTACGGCGTGGAAGCGTATTTAGTAGATGACACAAAGGATATTATTGAAAAGCCCAAGGGACAGAAATTAAGCGAAACATATGTAGTTTTCGATATAGAAACCACAGGTTTAAGTGCAGTCACTGATAAGATTATTGAAATAGGAGCTGTTAAGGTATCGGATGGAAAAATCGTTGATAGATTTAGCACATTTATTAATCCTAAGAGACCTATTCCTTTCGAAATCGAAAAATTAACCGGAATCAGTGATGAGATGGTGATTGATGCTCCAACTGTAGAAGAGATATTACCTAAATTTATGGAATTTTGTGAGGGTGCCATAATGGTAGCCCACAATGCAGGTTTTGATATGAGTTTTATCAAGAAAAACTGTAAGGATTTAGGTTTAGAGTACGATTTTACTATAGTGGACACTGTGGCAATGTCACAGTTGTTAGTCACTTCAATAGCCAGATTTAAGTTAGACAATGTAGCTAAAGCTTTAGGTATTGTCCTAGAAAACCATCATAGAGCAGTAGATGATGCTGAGTGTACTGCTCATATATTTATAAAACTGTGTTCTATGCTATTAGAAGACGGTATAGATAACTTAGATGATTTAAATAAGGCTGGAATGAAGTCTAAGAATGTCATTGACAGACTTCACGCACATCACGCCATTATTTTAGTTAAAGATTTAGTGGGAAGAGTAAATTTATATAAATTAATTTCAGATTCCCATATTAATAATTTTGCTCAAAAAAAACCTAGAATTTTAAAGAGTAAATATTTAGAATTATGCGAAGGCTTAATGATTGGAAGTGCCTGTGAGGCGGGAGAGTTATATCAGGCTATTATTCACGGTCAGCCGGATGAGGAGATAGCCAGATTAGCAGCCTTCTATGATTATTTTGAGATTCAGCCTATTGGCAATAATATGTTTATGGTAAAAACAGGAATTCCGGAAATTGATTCTAAGAAGAGATTTATGGTGGATTCTGTTGAAGTTTTACAGGATGTAAATAAAAAGATTATTGAACTTGGTAGAAAGTTTAATAAGATGACTGTAGCTACCTGCGATGTTCATTTCCTAGATCCTGAGGATGAAATTTATCGAAGAATTATTCAGGCTGGAAATGGTTTTAAGGATGCGGATAATCAGGCACCACTTTATCTTAGAACTACTGATGAGATGCTAGAGGAATTTAGCTATTTAGATTCAGATGTGGCATATGAGATAGTAGTAGAAAACCCTAATAAGATAGCTGATATGATAGAGGATATTTCACCTATTCATCCGGATAAATGTCCGCCGGTATTAGAAAATTCAGAGCAGGAACTAAGAGATATCTGCTATGCTAAGGCTGAGGATATGTATGGTAAAAATATTCCTAAGATTGTTAAGGACAGATTAGAGATAGAATTAGAGTCTATTATCGGCAATGGATATGCGGTAATGTATATCATGGCCCAAAGATTGGTATGGAAGTCTAATGATGATGGATATTTAGTAGGATCAAGAGGTTCTGTTGGATCATCGTTTGCAGCTACTATGTCAGGTATTACAGAGTGTAATCCATTGGCACCTCACTATTATTGTGAGGATTGTAAGAGCTCATTTTTCGAGGATGAGTATGTGACTTACGGTGATGCCGATGAGGAGGTTATAAAAGAGATTCAGGAAACTATTAAGAAGGAAAGAGCAGAGGGTGGTGTAGGTTTTGACTTACCTGATAGAGACTGCCCATGCTGTGGTAAAAAACTAAAAAAAGATGGTTTAGAGATTCCTTTTGAGACTTTCTTAGGTTTCGGTGGTACTAAGGAGCCTGATATTGATCTTAACTTCTCCGGAGAGTATCAGTCAGAGGCTCATAAATATACGGAAGTAATGTTTGGTAAAGGACATACTTTCAGAGCTGGAACTATAACCGGTGTGGCGGAAAAAACTGCATATGGTTATGTTAAAAACTATTATCAGGAGAGAAATATCGAGAAACGTTCTGCTGAGATAGATAGAATTGCAGCAGGTTGTGCCGGTATTAGAAAGAGTACAGGACAGCATCCGGGTGGTATTGTAATTGTTCCTAGAGATAAGGAAATATATGATTTCACACCTATTCAGAAGCCTGCTAATGATATGACTACTGATATTATCACTACACACTTTGAGTATCATGCTATTGACGCTAACTTACTTAAACTAGATATTCTAGGACACGACGATCCTACTATGATTAAGCGTCTAGAAACCTTAACAGGTATTGATGTTATTAAGGAAGTTCCATTTGATGATGAGAAAGTTATGTCTCTATTCTTAGGACCGGAGGCTTTAGGAATTACCAGTGATGATATAGATGGTTGTCCTACAGGCTCATTGGGATTGCCGGAGCTTGGTACTGATTTCGTTATTCAGATGCTAGTAGATACTAAGCCGACTAAGATGGCGGATTTAATTCGACTAGCCGGATTATCACATGGAACTGACGTATGGCTTGGAAATGCCCAGGAATTAATTAAAGAGGGAAAGTGTACTATTTCATCAGCTATCTGTACTAGAGATGATATTATGGTATATCTGATGGAAAAAGGAATTGATCCCCAGATTAGTTTCCAGACAATGGAGCATGTAAGAAAAGGTAAGGGTCTTTTGACTTATACAGATAAAAAGACCGGCAATGAAATAGATGAAGAAGCGATCATGCGTGAACATGATGTTCCTGAATGGTATATTTGGTCTTGTAAAAAGATTAAATATATGTTCCCTAAAGCCCATGCGGCAGCTTATATTATGATGGCTTTAAGAGTGGCTTGGTTTAAAGTTTATAAACCATTAGCTTACTATGCAGCATATTTCGGTATCAGAGCTAAAGCCTTTAACTACGAGACAATGTGTAGAGGAAAAGATAAGCTTCTATACTTTATGGAAGACTTAAAGGCTAAAAAAGAACGACACGAGATTGCTAAAAAGGATGAGGATGCATTAGGAGATATGAAGATTGTTCTTGAAATGTATTCTAGGGGATATGAATTTTTGCCTATCGATATTTATACAGCTAAAGCACATGATTTCCAGATAATTGACGGAAAACTAATGCCTGCCTTAGATACAATAGAAGGATTGGGAGAAAAGGCGGCTGACGGATTGGTGGAAGCTGTTAAAAATCAGGAAGGAAAATTTGTTTCTAAAACTGAATTAAGAGAGAAGAGTAAACTCAGTAAAACTGTCGTGGAGACAATGTCAGATTTAGGATTATTAGAGGGCATGCCGGAAGACAGTCAGTTATCAATCTTCGATTTTTAAAAGTATGGTGCTTTATGCACCGTACTTTTTTTATAGCTAAAGATAGAAAAAGCATATTAGAAAAAGTCTTAAATTTTTTGAATAGATTTTAGACATAAAAAAAAGGAACTGAATAATCAGTTCCTTTAGCAGCTCGTACGAGAATCGAACTCGTGATTCCGCCTTGAGAGGGCGGCGTCTTAACCCCTTGACCAACGAGCCATGTTTCAATCACCTGTATTATTATATCAAGTATAAATATTTTTGCAAGTACTTTTTTGAAAAATTTTAAACTTTATTTTTTGCTAATTGACATTGAAAAAAATGTATAGTATCCTATATAAGAAAAGTTTACAAAGTAAACCAAATAGAGGTTATGTTATGATGTTAAGTAAAGAAGATGAATTTCTTCGCTCATGGCTTAAGATTTCTAGTACAGTGTCTAATGAGAGGATAGTGTCAGGCATGCTTTTTAAGGAAGCGCAGGTTTGTAATATTATCTATTATCAGGATTTACTAAAACCGGATAAGTTGCTTTCTGCTACTGATTTGTGTCAGGCTACACATATGCATAAGACATTAATGAATAGGACATTGAAGACTCTAGAAGAGAAAGAAATTATTGAAAAAAATCATGATGAAAAAGATAAGCGAAGAGTTATTGTTAAAAAAGGTAAAAAATTCGATGAGTTTATAGAAGTTCATCATGAAACTATGGAATTTGTAAAAAAGATTTCTGAGGAATTAGGCGCAGAAGAACTGATAAAAGCTACGGATTCTTTTGAAAAAGTGGCTAACGTAGTAGATAAACTTTTTTACAATAATTAGATTTGTGGTTTTATTAATTAAAAAAATATTGTATATTATTATTAGATTTTTATAAGGGGAAATACGATGATTAAATTTTTAGTTGATTCAGGTTCAGATTACACATTAGAGGAAGCAAAAGAAAAGGGGATATATTTTGCACCACTTTCCATTACGTTTTCAGATGGAACATTTTTAGACGGTGTGGAAATTGATAGAAAAGAATTCTATGATAGATTAATTAATAAAGAGCAGTTTCCTAAAACAGCTCAGCCATCACCTCAGACTTTCTTAGAATTTTTCGAGGATGCTAAGGAGAATGGGGATGAAGTAATAGCTATTACTATTTCTAGTGGAATTAGTGGAACATATCAGAGTGCATGCATTGCTAAGGATATGGCTGAGTATGATAAGATTCATGTAATTGATTCTAAGAGTGCCATTTATGCTATTAAAATTATGGTAGATTATGGTATTGAGTTAAGAGACCAGGGAAAGAGCTTTGATGAGATAGTTGAAACATTAGAAAAGATGGTTGGTAAGATTCATATTTTATTAGCTGTTAATACATTAGATAACCTTTATAAGGGTGGGCGCTTAACTAAGATGGAAGCAGGAATTGGTAATTTAGCTAAGTTAAAACCTGTTATTTCCGTTCCAGACGGAAAAGTTACTCTTCTTAAGAAGTGTATCGGAAAGAAAAAAGCTGTTAATAACTTAATTGAATTATCTAAGGAGATTGATATTGATCCGAAATTCCCTCTTTATGCTACATATACATTTGATACTAAAAATATGGAAATGATGAAAGAAAAATTTAGTGAAAATGGCATCAATATTACAGAGGCTTATGAAATGGGCGCTACAATCGGAACGCATGTAGGCGCAGGAGCTTTTGGAGTAATTATAGTAGAAAAATTTTAAAAAATAAGATATAAACTAAAATAGCTTAGTGTGGTATAGTTATCTATAGGTCTAAATTGAAAGGAGATTATGATGACTAAAAAGACACTAAGCTATTTTATTATTCTTACACTTTTAATATCATTGTTAACTGTAACTAAATCTAGTGCTAAAGATGAGGTGGTAACTGTAGATGGTTTCCAGATTAGTACAGTTTATAAGGGATTTAGAACACTTTATTCTGTAAACAATGAAAAGACAGCTATAAAAGAAGCAGGATTAATCTATGGATTAGAAAACTATATTGATAAAAATGATATGGTTATAAACGCAAATAGCCCATATATAAAGAAGTTTGCGGCTACTAGTAAAGGTATTAGTCCGTTTGACAATAGTAAATATAGTAATGCCACTAATTATGTTATGACTATGGAATATGGCGATGATATAAGATTTTATACAGAAAAACTGGCAATAAAAGCTTATGTTATTGACAATGAAAACAATGTTTCATATTCAGCAGCGTATTCAATGACAGTTTATGATGTGGCTGATTACCTATACCAGAATTCATTGATGAATAATGAAGAGAGACACAACAGTCTATATACCGATATATTATCTAAAGTAAATTCTAACTATCAAAGAGTAAAATTTAACAATAAAAATAATGTGGTAATGCCTACGCAGGAAGTCACAACACAAAAAATAACAACTCAGCAGGCTACAACCCAGCAGAGAACAACAGCTCAGGCCACAACCCAGCAGGCTACAACCCAGCAGAGAACAACAGCTCAGGCCACAACTCAGCAGACCACAACTCAGCAGAGAACAACAGCTCAGGCCACAACCCAGCAGGCCACAACTCAGCAGAGAACAACAGCTCAGGCTACAACTCAGCAGGTTACAACCCAACCGGAAACTATCAATGTTCCGGATTCAGATAAAGCTAGCGGAGTACCGGGTAAGGTAAATGTTAGTTCAGATAACTGGGAAAGAAAAACAGAATTTAATATTACTATAAATATGTATTGGGGCAATAATGCCACAGCTTATGCATTATACCAAAAGAGAGGAAAGAATGGGGATTATACCAGAATAGCTAGCGGTACTCTAGAAGATAAAACTCCGGAGGCTCAAAGCCTTTCTGTGCCTATAAAACTTAATAAGTCAGGAACATATTATTATAAGGCTGAAATGATGAATAAGTTTGGAAAATCCACATCAGATGAATTGGCTGTGGAAGTGGGAAGTACAACATCTTCTAAGATTTTGCTAGATCAAATAGATGACGATGGTGTAGCTAATAGCATTGTAACTGATATAGGAACTAAGGAGTACACTATCGATACTACATTGGAGAATCCTAATTTTACTGTAATATCTTCTAATACAGATGCGGTAAATGCCTATATTAATAATGGAAAACTAAGTATTACATCTAAGAAGGTCGGAAGAAGCGGAATAAAAATAGTTGACAATATTTCTAAAGAAGAGAGATATTTTGGAGTTAGAGTTAAAGGAACGGATGGCAATGTACCTAAGACTCCTAATTATTTAGCACTGGGTCAGGTGTCTGAAGATTCCACTGGAGATTTAGCGTTCCACAGAGCGATTTCTAATGACGATACTAATAAGAGATTAGATATGAGATATATCTATATAAATGGTGGCCCTCTAGAAAATGGATGGCAATCATGGAATCCGGCAGACCCTGGTAAGAGAGTTAGAAGCTATGTTCAGGAAAGTCTTAAGTTAGGACTTATTCCATATTTTGTTTACTATAATATTCCTGATGGAAGCGAAAGTTACGATTTAGACAGGGCACATATTAACGATAAGACTTATATGGAAGCTTACTATAAAGATTTGAAATTCTTCTTAGATACAGCTAAAGAGGTGTCTGAGGGTGAGACTATAGGAATTATCCTAGAGCCTGATTTTATTGGATATATGATGCAAAATGCCAATGTATCACCAGATAAATTGGAGGCTAAGGGAGTCGAGGCAGCTTACAGCAGTGGTATTCTTAAAAAAGGTAAAGATCCGGAATTTGAAAATACATTGCAGGGATTAGTTAAGTCTATTAACTATATAATAAATAAGACATACTCTGAAGCATATTTTGGATGGCAATTTAATACCTGGAGTTATTCAGATGGTGTGCCGGCTAAGGGATTAATGCATGCCACAGAGAACTTAGGATTAACTAAAGGTAGAGAGTTTATTGCCAATGCGGCTAATATTACAGCTGATTACTATATGAGTGCCGGAATATTAGAGTATGGTGCTGACTTTATTTCTATTGATAAATATGGTCTAGACGGAGCGGGAGTTACTAGCAGTGCAGCAAGTGATCCATTTAATTCAAGTTGGTTCTGGAATTGTGATTTATGGAATAATTATCTTCATTATACTAAAACATTACATGAGAGAACTAATATGCCAGTTACTCTATGGCAATTACCGGTAGGACATATAAATCATTCTCTAGAGCCTAATCCTTACAATAATGGTTTGTTTTTTGACCACGCTAATACTGAGAAAAACTATGAGGATTCTGCGCCAACATATTTCTTTGGAGACACTTTCGAGCCGGGAGCAGGAAAGCGATACGACTATTTTGCGACTAATGAGTACGGCGAAAAGCAGTTAATTGCCAATGGCACTAAAATAACATATGGCTCTCATATGTCACAGGCAGCTGCCTCAGGTGTTACATGTATACTATTTGGTGCTGGCGTTGGCAATAGCACGGATGCTGTGGGAAATCCTCCAAGCGATGATTATTGGTGGATTACTAAAGCACAAAGATATTATAAGTCACCAGTTTATTTAAATGATTAGTTATTTTATATATGAAGGTTTGAAATGAAAGGCTAAATTGTGATATAATGTTGGTTATGTTTGTAACTAAAAATCACAAAAATTAAGCGTGAAAGGTAAAACTATGAGAATAGGAATGGGATATGATGTCCATAAACTTGTAGAAAATAGAAAATTGATTTTAGGTGGAGTGGAAATTCCATATGAATTAGGATTGCTAGGCCACTCAGACGCCGATGTTATATTGCATGCCATAATGGATGCATTACTTGGCGCTGCAGGCCTTGGAGATATTGGAAAGTTCTTTCCGGATGATGATATGGCTTTTAAGGATGCCGACAGCATTGAGTTATTAAAGGAAGTGGGAAAAAAGCTTAATGAAAATGGCTATGAAATAGGAAATATTGATGGGACAATAATTGCCCAGAGACCTAAACTGGCGCCTTACAAAGATCAGATGGAAAAGAATGTGGCAGATGCATTAAATATAGATGTTTCCCAAGTCTGTATTAAGGCCACAACGGAGGAAGGAATGGGATTTACCGGAGAAGGAAAAGGTATTTCATCTCAGGCTATTGCTTTGTTAGTGAGCCGAAAATAGGGAATAAATATTTATATTAAGGAGAAAGTGCAATGAAAATTTATAATACAATGTCTAAAAAGAAAGAAGAGCTAGTACCATTAAAAGAAGGTCAGATTAGCATGTATGTGTGTGGACCGACAGTTTACAACTTAATTCATATAGGAAATGCCAGACCTATGATTGTTTTTGACACCTTTAGAAGATACCTTGAGTATAAGGGCTTAAAGGTTAATTATGTTTCAAACTTCACTGATGTAGATGATAAAATTATAAAAAAAGCTATTGAAGAGAATACTACAGCTGAGGAAATTTCTAAGAGATATATTGAGGAATGTAAAAAGGATATGGATGCAATGAATGTTAAGCCTGCCACAAAGCATCCTCTAGCTACTGAAGAAATTTCAGGCATGATAGATATGATAAAAACTCTTATTGATAAAGGATATGCGTATGCCAGTGATGGTACAGTTTACTTTAAGACTAGAGAGTTTAAAGATTACGGAAAATTATCAAAGAAAAATATTGACGATTTAGAGGCTGGTCACAGAGATATTAAGGTGGCTGGTGAGGAGAGCAAGGAGGATCCACTAGATTTCGTTTTGTGGAAGCCTAAAAAAGAAGGCGAGCCTGCTTGGGTTTCACCATGGGGAGAGGGTAGACCTGGATGGCATATAGAATGTTCAGTAATGTCTAAGAAGTATTTAGGTGATATGATTGATATTCATGCCGGTGGAGAGGATTTAGTATTCCCTCACCACGAGAATGAAATTGCCCAGAGTGAGGCGGCTAACGGAGTAGATTTTGCTAAATATTGGATGCACAATGCATTTTTAAATATTAATAATAAGAAGATGTCTAAGTCAGACGGAAATTTCTTTACTGTAAGAGATATTTCAGAGAAGTATGATCTTCAGGTATTAAGATTTTTCATGCTAAGTGCTCATTATAGAAGTCCGCTAAACTTCAGTGCTGAATTAATGGATTCAGCTAAGAATGGTTTAGAAAGAATCCTTACTGCAGCAGAAAAATTAAGAGATATTAAAAATTCTGGAGCAGAAGGTGAGTTAACAGCTGACGAGGCTTCAAATGTAGAAAAGACTAAAGAGTTCGTTGAAAAATTCGAAAAGGCAATGGATGATGATTGCAATACAGCTAATGCCATTTCAGCAATTTTTGAATTAGTTAAGTTTACTAACAGTGTTACTAATGAAGATAGCACAAAAAAGTTTGCCGATGAACTTTACAATGTATTAGAGACATTAAGCGATGTCCTAGGAATCATCTTAGAAAAGAAAGATGAAGTAGTAGGAGATGAGGATTACATCCTTGAAATGATTGAAAAAAGAGCTCAGGCTAAGAAAGATAAAGATTTCGCTTTAGCTGACAGCATTAGAGATGAATTATTAGCTAAGGGAATCGTTCTTAAGGATACTCGTGAGGGTACAAAGTGGAGCAGAGCTTAATTGATTTAATTGGAGAGAATAATATGGATATGTTTAAATATATTAGGGAGGGGCTAAATCTAAAAGAGATTGATGCAGGTGAATATTCTCCTTTGACATTAGCCTACATTGGTGATTGCGCATATGAAATAGTGGTGAGAACCATAGTGGTGGATGAACATAACCAGCAAACTCAAAAATTACATAAAAAAGTATCTGAATATGTAAAGGCAACAACTCAAGCTCAAATGATTTTTCTGATAATGGATGAATTAACTGAGATGGAGACTAAAATGTATAAGCGAGGCAGAAATGCCAAGGCTGTCACAAGAGCTAAAAATGCCTCAATGTCTGATTACAGACAGGCCACAGGATTTGAGGCGCTTATGGGGTGGTTGTTTTTATCAGATCAGTCTGACAGAATGTTAGAACTAATTAAATTATCCATAGATAAATATAATGAAAATAAACAGTAAGAGGGATTTATGAAGTATAGTGAGTTTACATTAGAAGGCAGAAATGCTGTTATTGAGGCATATAGAGCTGGAAAAACTATAGATAAGCTTTTTGTTAGAGAGCATCTAAAGGAAGGTTCAATGAACACAGTAATTAGAGAGGCTAAAAAGCATGACACTATTATTAATTACGTGTCAAAGGAACGTTTAGACCAGATGTCTGAAAGCGGAAAGCATCAGGGCGTTATTGGATATATGTCAGCCTATGAATATTCTACAGTGGAGGATATTCTAAACAATGCCAGAGATAAAGGTGAGTCACCATTTATTGTGTTATTAGATGATATTGAAGACCCGCATAACTTAGGTGCGATTATTAGAACAGCTAATTTAGCCGGCGCTCACGGAGTTATTATTCCAAAGCATAGAGCAGCAGGACTTACAGCTACAGCAGTTAAGGCTTCGGCTGGCGCAATCAACCACACACCGGTAGCGAAGGTAACTAATATCCCTAAAACAATTGAACAGTTAAAGGATGAGGGAATGTGGTTTGTCTGTGCAGATATGGATGGAGAGACAATGTATAATTTAAATCTTACAGGTTCTATTGGATTAGTTATCGGCAATGAAGGTAAGGGTGTAAGTAGATTAGTTAAAGAAAAATGTGACTTCGTTGCAAAGATACCAATGTTTGGTGATATTGATTCTCTAAACGCATCAGTTGCGGCAGGAGTGCTAGCTTACGAAATCGTTAGACAGAGATTAAAATAAATCGGGCATAAAAAAAGCTGCTGGCGGGACTTGAACCCGTGACCTCCGCCTTACCAAGGCGACGCTCTACCGACTGAGCCACAGCAGCAAAATGGTTTTTCAAACCTTTTGTATAGTATCATATATCTTAAAATATATCAAGAAAAAAACATAATAGAATGTCGCGTGTTTGTTGACAAAATCGCTATATGTGATAATATAAAAAAGGTGTCTTTTAATAAATTCACAAGTATTATAAGTAAATAGAAAAGAGGAATAGATATGAATAAAAAAGTTTTATCAGTATTAGTAGACAATACAGCAGGTGTATTAAACAGAATAGCAGGACTTTTCAGCAGAAGAGGATACAACATTGATAGTCTTACAGTTGGTGAAACTGAGAATCCACTTTATTCTAGAATGACTATTGTTGTCACAGGTGATGACAATATTGTTGAGCAGATTGTAAAACAGATTACTAAATTAGAAGATGTTAAAAAGGTAGTAGTTTTAGATCCAGGAAATTCTGTTACTAGAGAACTTATTCTAGTTAAGATTAAAGCTACTGCATCAGATAGACAGCACATCATGGCTATGGCTGATATTTTCAGAGCTAATATCGTTGATGTGGCTAAAGATAGTTTAATGGTTGAAATTACAGGTAGCCAGTCTAAACTTACAGCATTCTTGAGTTTATTAGAGGAATACGAGATTCTTGAATTAGTAAGAACAGGTATTTCAGGTTTAGCAAGAGGCGACAAATAATAAGTATATTAACCGTATGTAGCCCAGCTATATTACAGTTTATATAAAAAAATATTAATATTTATTTATGGAGGCAATAGATATGTCAGAAGCAAAGATTTTTTATCAGGAAGACTGTAATCTTTCAGAGTTAGAAGGAAAGACAATCGCAGTTATCGGTTACGGAAGCCAGGGTCATGCACATGCCCTTAACGCTAAAGAGTCAGGATGTAATGTAATCATCGGTCTTTACGAGGGAAGTAAGTCATGGGCTAAAGCTGAGAAACAGGGATTTGAAGTATACACAGCAGCAGAAGCTGCAAAGAAAGCTGATATCATCATGATTCTTATCAATGATGAGTTACAGGCTTCTATGTACAAGAAAGATATCGAACCAAACCTAGAGGCAGGAAACATGCTTATGTTCGCTCATGGTTTCAACATTCACTTTGGAGGAATTACTCCACCAGCTGATGTTGACGTTACAATGATCGCTCCTAAGGCTCCAGGACATACAGTACGTTCAGAGTATACAGAAGGTAAGGGAACACCTTGTCTTATCGCTGTAGAGCAGGATGCTACAGGAAAAGCTTGGGAAATAGCAAAAGCTTACGGTTTAGCAATCGGTGGAGCTAGAGCTGGATTATTAGAGACAACATTCAGAACAGAGACAGAGACTGACTTATTCGGTGAGCAGGCTGTACTTTGTGGTGGTGTTTGTGCTTTAATGCAGGCTGGTTTCGAAACATTAGTAGAAGCTGGATATGATCCAAGAAACGCTTACTTCGAGTGTGTTCATGAGATGAAGTTAATTGTTGACTTAATTTACCAGTCAGGTTTCGCTGGAATGAGATATTCTATCTCAAACACAGCTGAGTATGGTGATTATATAACAGGACCAAAGATTATTACAGAAGATACTAAGAAAGCTATGAAGCAGGTTCTTGCTGATATTCAGGACGGAACATTCGCTAAAGACTTCTTATTAGATATGTCAGACGCAGGAGCTCAGGTTCACTTTAAGGCTATGAGAAAATTAGCTGCTGAGCATCCAGCAGAGAAAGTTGGAGAGCAGATCAGAAAACTTTATAGCTGGAATAATGAAGAAGAAAAGCTTATCAACAACTAATAAATAATTAACTAGAATAATATAAAGCCCGAAGTGTTCTAGCTTCGGGCTTTTTTTGAAAAAAATAAAAAAATATTTAAAATAATGCAATAAAAATTCGTTTGCTAACGTATAATTAGTGTAAGAGATATAAGAAGACTAGTCAAATTATTAGTTGAATGTATAAAAACATAAGAAAGGCGACATTGTTTAACATTCAATGTCTTACAAAAAATGAAAAATAATAATAGTTGTATTGATGAAAATTGGTTTGAATTGATAGCATCAGGTGATGATGATGCCTTTGCATCTTTGTATTATGCATCTTATAAGCAGGTGTATGGATTTTTATATTCGTTGACGAATAATAAGGAAGATGCTGAAGATTTATTACAAAATACATTTATAAAAGTTAGGAATGGTAGTCATTTATATAAGAAAAAAGGAACGCCGATGACCTGGATTTGTGCCATTGCTAAACATGAATTTATAGATTTTTATAGAAAATATGGAAAGAATCCAGGCGTGGATTATGAAAAAGTAGAAGTATTTTTAACAGAGGATTCTTCTATGGCATCTAATGATTCTAAGCGAGTGGAAGATAGGATGTTTATAGAAGAGATAATGAAAACTCTAGATAAAACAGAAAGTACCATTATAATATTGCATTTGGTAGATGGACTTAAATATAGGGAGATAGCAGATATGTTAGATATGTCGTTGTCCACTGTTCTGTCGAAGTATCACAGAGCAATTAAAAAAATAAAAAATAATGTAGAGGAATAAAGGAGGTTATCATGAAAGAGAAAGATATTAAAAGAAAATTAGATAATGATATTGAAAAAATGGCCCCTGATATTCTTCAGAACATTTTATCTACACCACAGAAAAAGATTGAAAGTGAAGAGGAGCTATTTGGTAATAATGAACCATTATTCCAGGAGAAGAAAAAGTCTGGAAGAAGTCTTACATACAGAATGGCTATGGCTATGTGCATGTGCATAATCTTATTTGTAACTGTTATAAATCCGGGAATGATAGGAAAAGATAATACATCAGTCTATGCATTTAGTGTGAATATTGATGTTAATCCTAGTATTAGAATTAATGTAAATAAGAAGGGGCAGATAGAAGATGTGAAGGCATTAAATAAAGATGCTAAAAAACTTCTAGCTAAAATTCCTGATGTGAGAAAGGAAAACTTCTTAAAAGGAACTAAATTAATCTTTGATCAATGTAAGAAGGATGGATATCTTAAAAAGAAGAAGAGTGCCGCCCTTATTACAATGATTGGAAGAAATAAAAAGGTAAATAAAACTAATTACAAGAACCTTAAGAAGGTTATTAAGGTAGGAAAGAAGAGTAAAGGACAGGTTTTATTCCAAAACTATAAGTACAGTAAGAAAGCTGAAAAATTAGCTAAGAAACATAAAGTTACACAGGGAAAAGCTACATTGTGCTTAAAGGTTAGTAAAACCAAGAAAAAAGCAGATAAGATTTGCGATAAAGACGTATATTATCTTATTAAGAAAGCTAAAAAGGAAAATGTGATTAAGAAAAAAGACATTAAGAACGACAATGAAGATGAAATAGACGAAGCAGATGATGACGATGAGAGATTAGCAGTTGAGACAGAAGAACCATCTGTTACAGTCTATACGGAAGATGTTACTGAAGAAGAAACAGCGGAGGAGTTTACTATTGAATCTGGTGAAGAAGAAACAGCAGAGGATGTAGAAACTCCTGAAGCTGTGGAGGAAGCATCTGAGGTACCCGCAGAATAAGAAAGTGATTGCCGTCGTAATGATGGCAATTATTTTTTTGTGGAATTTGATGTAATTGCAATTATTTCTATATTTATTTGAATAAAATGCATAAAAATATTGAATAATGATTTAAAAAAATATAAAATAGTACTAGAATTTAAAGAGTATAAAACTCAAAAAGGAGGAGCATATGAAATTATTTAAAAAAGGGTTAGCTATTATGCTATCATTAGTGATGACTTTATCAATGCTAACTATTGTTTCAGCTGGGAGTGCAGCTACAGTAAACCAAGAAGCGTGGAGGACTGATGCAGTAAAAAGTCCTACTGACGGAAAATTAGTTGGAGCAGGTTATATTAGAATTGATGTAAAAACTAATTTAGAAAATGCGAAGAAATATTATGTTATAGTTGATGGAAATAAAATTGGTGAGATTGATAATCCAGAATTTGAAATTAGTTCTGTAGAGTATTATTCTACAGCTGTTGTTTCTCATGAATTATATGTAACAGCAATTTTAGAAAATGATGATTCTGTTGTATCTACAGTCACTAAATTCTATGTATCTAAAAAAGGTATTGGATTAGGCGAAGATATGAGTACTACTGTTAGATTAGAGCAGATGAACATGTCATGGTATTATAACTGGAATCCTGAACCATTTAATGATTCTAGAGATAAAAATGTAGAGTTTGTACCAATGATTTGGGGAAGAGATGAGGATGATCCATTGGGAACTCAGGATGATCATTTAATGAGTTATATTGAACAGCAGGCTAAATTAGTAGGGGATGAGCCTAATTATGTTTTGGGATATAATGAACCGGATTTAGCTGCGCAGGCTAATATGACTCGTGATCAGGGAATAGCTGCATGGAAATTTGTAAAGGGTACTGGTAAAAGAACAGTATCTCCTGTAATTAGTAATCCTAACGGCACATACTCAAACTGGTTAACTCCTTTTGTTAATGGAGGACAGGTTGAGACATGGGATCCAGTTGATAAGAAGGTTGTCTATGTAGATGTAGTTGGAGTTGATTGTGACTGTGTTGCATTACATATCTATATGAGTCAGAGAAGTATTGGAATGGTTAAAGAGGCAATTCAGAATATGCACCAACTATATAATAAACCTATTTGGGTAACAGAATTAGGTCTCTTTGGAAGCAAGCAGTATAATCAGGACTATAGTTATTTCAAAGAGGGTGAAAATGAAAAGACAGGTCAGTTTATGAAAGAAGCATGTGAATATCTTGATTCTGTAGATTATGTAGAAAGATATTCATGGTTTAGTTATAATATTAACAGTGCTAATGATATTGACTCATCTGATGCGTCTGGATCAACAGCATTATTTGACTATGATAGTGGAAAATTAACAGATAACGGATTTTTATATGCTAGCATTGGTGTACCTGAAGATTATACAAAGTATCCATTAACTGAAGATGATAAGTTTGTATATGTAGAACCTGAAACAACACAGCAGCCTACTACACAGAGTGTTACAGTGGCACCAACTACACAGAAGCAGACTGTACCAGCTACAACTAAAGCTAAAACTATTAAAAAGGCGAAAATTTCTTCTTTAAAAAATGTTAAGAAGAAAACTGTTAAAATTTCATGGAAAAAAGTAGCTGGAGCTAAAAAGTACCAGCTTCAGTATGCTACTAATAAGAAATTTAAGAAAGCAATTTCTAAAACTACAGATAGGTTAAGCATTAAGATTAAAAAGTTAAAAAAGAAGAAGTACTTCTTTAGATTAAGAGCAGTGGCAGATAATAAAAAGGGCCCTTGGTCTAATACGAAAAAAGTAGTAGTAAGAAAATAAAATAATAAGTTTTTTGAATGCCTCCGATATTAATCGGGGGCATTCAATTTCTATCACATATTTAATGTAAAATATAACCATAGAAAACATTACCAATTCATTTTTGATTGTGAAAAAAATTTTTGGTTGGGCATCCGAAAAGTTTTTAATGTGAAAATGGCACAAAAACAAAAAAATAAAAAAGTTTTTAATTGTAAAATGTGCTGTTTTTTGATTGCATATTAATAATGATTGTGGTAATATGTACATAGTTAGAAAATGTATTTCATGTAATGAAAAATAATGATGTATGAGGAGGAATTAGAGATGAATACTATTTTCAAAAAAGTTGTAGCCGGATTATCTACTGCAGCTTTAGTAGCAGGACTTTCAGTAGGTGTTGGTACTGCTAAGGATGTTAAAGCAGCTGATGCAAATGTTTTAGAAGGAGCTACATGGAACTGTAACATTAACTCATATGAGGCTAATGATGGAGCTATCTTAAATAGCTCATACACAGGACTAACTAATATGTCACAGATGCAGACAAACGTTGACAATGTTACAACAAAGACATATAGTGGTACAGGTTCTGGATTTACTGCTAATATCGAATTTACAGGATGGCAGTTTATGAAGTGGGGCCAGCCAGCCGCAAATCTTCCAGAAGGCGTAAGAGGAATTGATGCAATAGACCCAGGAACTTACAACTATGGAGATATGCCATTCCAGTTAAACTCAACTATTGATGCTAAGGTTCTACCAGAGAGCACATATAAATTACATTTTAAGATTAAAAATGGAATGATGAAACCTGATGGTTCTATTCCTACAGAAAAGAATGTAACTATATCTGTATCAAGTGGTATTGAAGGTGATAAGGATAATACATTCTTATTTAAGACAGTAAGAGTTCCTGCTGATGGAGAACTTGAGGTTAATGAGACTGTTGATATTAGTGAGTTCTACACAAATGATACAGTTCAGATTCAGTTAGGATATGGTTGCTACTCATATTCATTTAATGCAACATCACTTGGATATGATGAAGAGCCAGATTTCATGTATGCTTACGGAACAACAGAGCCAATAAACACACATGGAACATTAACATTTAGTGATTTCTCATTTGTAGGACCTAAGGCAGAGGCTCCAACTACAGCACCTGTAGTAACAACTAAGACAAACCCTACAACTAAGGCTCCTGTTACAACTAAGCCTGTAACAGTTAAGAAATTAGGTAAGGTTTCTAAGCTTACACTTAAGAACCCTAAGAAGGGTACAGTTAAGATTGCTTGGAAGAAAGTTGCAAATGCAAAGAACTACCAGATTAAGGTTGGAACTAAATCATATAATTCAACTAAAAAAACTAAGAAAACTGTAACAAATAAGAAATTCAAAAAAGGAAAGAAACTTTCAGTTAAGGTACGTGCTACAGCTAAGGGATTCCAGGCTGGTGCATGGGCTAAGAAGAGCATTAAATTAAAAAAATAATTAATTGATATTAATTATAAGTGCATAAGCACATTAAAAGAAATTATATTTTGCCCAATGTAGATTGTATACATTGGGCAAATTTATCAATTGAATTTTTTATAATAGGAGGGTTAAAAAGTGAAATTTTCAATTATTAAAAAAGTAGTAGCTTCAAGTATGGCTTTAACTTTAGCTGTAGGTATGACAGCTTCATGTTTAGCTGCAGCTCCACACGCTGCTAATGGTGCTAACATTGTTAAAAACGGAAAGTGGGCGTCATTTTCTGTCTGCACTAGAGAAGATGGTGGTGAATGGGAAGATTCATTAAAAGCTATTAGAACAACTGATTATCCTAATGGACAGCAGAAGGGTGTTGATTACGCTACAGAAGGAAGAATTAAAACTTCTACAGGATCTGATAACTTTGACTTTTTAGTAAGTAACAGTGGTTGGGACGGAGAATACGACAAGACTAGTGGTGCTTTACTAGGAGACAACCCATGGGGTATGACAGCTACTTTAGATATGGGAAAAAATATCGTTGAAAAAGGTAGAGAATATACTTTATCATTTAAAATTAAGAGTACATTAAAAGTAGGCGAAGGTGAAGATGAAGTTTTAACTAAACAGATTAACGTTAAAGCTTATCATCCTGGAAATGGTGATCCAGCATTTGGATTCTATGATGTAAATGGAATCGATGATAATGGATTTATGGTATTAAATTATCAGGATACAAAAGCTGATTCAGATGAAAACTGGGTAACAGTTTCTGCTAAATTCCAGGTTCCTAATAAAAACACATATATCGACGGAAAGTTCGGTGTTAAGTTTGCTTTAGGAGCATACATTGTATCACGTGAAAAAGAGATTGGAATGCGTGGACATATCTATGTTAAAGACTTTAAGGTTACAGCAGGAGAGCAGAAGACAGTAACATTTAAGGGTGGAACAATGACAAAGACCCAGTATGTAAATGTTGGTGCTACTGCTGAATATGTTAAGGATTCTAAGCCTAAATACACACTATTAGGTTACAAGGCTCCTAATGGAACAATCTATACTGAGAATAATATTTCTTCTTATAAGATTACAAAAGATACAGTATTCACAGCTGTATGGCAGAAGACTCCTAAGCCATCTAAGCCATCATTTAAGTTAAAATCTGGAAAGAAAAAAGCTACAATTGTATTTAAAAACACAAAAAATGCTAAAGGATACCAGATTAAATCCTCTAAGAAGAAAAATATGAAGGGTAGCAAAACAACTTCATTTAATGCTGCAACTGGACAGAAGAAGGTTTCAGGAAAAAGAGGAAAATATTTATACGTTAAAGTAAGAGCATATAACATCGACTCAGAAGGAAATAAGATTTATGGTTCTTATTCTAAAGTTAAAAAAGTATTTGTAAGATAATATTGATTTTGATTTAAGGGTGGATAGAGGTTATATCCACCCTTTTATGTTATGGATTTTTAATTAAATTGGATTTTGGAAGTATTGTTTCTCTTTGAAAGGGTTATGAAAGTTTAAAACAAAGGAGAAGTGATATGAATATTTTTAAAAAAGTAACAACTACAGTTTTAGTAGGCGCGCTTGCTATTTCTGGTATTACAATTAATAATGCCGATAGAAATGTTATGGCAGGGTTTGATTGGCAAAACGGTGCTATAACAGCACCTATGGAAGGCAAACTTATCGGGGCTGGCCACAATGATATAAAGTGGAATGCCACATTAGAATATGCTAAAAGTTATGAAGTGTATTTAGATGGTAAATTACAGAAAACTTATCAGGATACAGATGCTGAGATTATGTCTCACGATTTTTACACAACTACAGTAAGCGAGCATACAGCTTACGTTATAGCTAATTTAAAAGACGGATCAAAGATTAAGACAGCCACTAGAAAGTTCTTTGTAACTAAAAAAGGTATTTGCGTTAATGATAGAGACATGGGTCAGGCAGTTAATCCAGCAGATATGAATGTGGGTTGGTATTATAACTGGGGTACTAAGGCTTTTGAAGACTATCCAACACCAAAATTTGCTAATTTTAATGGTTATGAATATGTTCCTATGATTTGGGGAGAATCAATTTCAACTTCAAGAGACGAAGCTTTTGCTTTCGCAAAAGAGCATAATTATAAGTATATGTTAGGTTATAATGAGCCGGATTTATCATGGGAGTCAAATATTGAACCTGACCTTGCTGTAAAGAGATGGTCAAGTTTCTCAAATACATCATTTTTATTAGGATCACCTGCTACATCAGTATTCCCAGTATGGTCTGATTGGTGGCCAAATTTCTGGTCTCAGGTGACAGCTAAAAATTATAGAATTGACTTTATTGCAATTCATAATTACAGAGATGGATATAAAGATAAAAACAGTGCATTAGAATATTTACAGGCTATTGACGAAACATATAGCATTTATAAGAAACCAATTTGGATTACTGAATTTGCAGTAGCTGGTAATGTTCATTATAGTTACGGTAAAAAAGAAGATGTAGCTAAAGCACAGGAATTTATGAAGATAGTATTAAAAGGATTAGAAGAAAGATCATATGTTGAAAGATATGCATGGTTTAGCTTCAGCCCTGTAGATCAAAAAGAGTATGCTAAGGGCAATAAGAATGCACCAAATACTGTTAACGGAGCATCAGCTATCTTTAATTATTACACAGGTGAATTAACAGAGTTAGGAAAAATTTATGCGCAGTTAGGAAACCCTAAGGGTTATAATGCTAAAACTTACGGTGTAGATTCTTCTTCATCAGTTAATACATCACCGGAAGCTGCAGCTGCTGTAGTTAAGACAAGTTTATACACAGCAGACGGTAAGAAAAAAGCATTTGAGTATACTTTAAAAGAGAATAAGAATGTTTCTGGATACCAGCTTCAGTATGCTACTAAGGCTAATATGAGCGATGCACAGTATGTGGATGTTTCATCACATGTTGGTAAAGTGGGCATAAAAGTTTCTAGTGCAGTTAAAAAAGCTATTGATAAAAAGAACAAGAAGATTAAAAAGTACAATAAGAAAGTTAAGAAACAGAACAAGAAAATTAAGAAATATAATAAGACACATAAGAAAAAGAAGAAGTTAAAGAAGACTAAGAAGTTAGTTAAAAAGCAGAAATACTATGTTAGAGCCAGAGCTAAAAAATCATTAAATGGTAAAACATTATATTGTGCATGGAGCCAGGCTGTTTCAACTAACATAACTGTAAAATAATAACTAACGCTTAGACAATGAGGGTTTAAAATGAAGTATTATTTAAAGAAAATTGTTGCATTTATGGTTATTATTTCTTGTGTATTTTCTATAGAAATTTATAACAATAAAGAAGTTAAAGCTTATGAGTCATTTGCTATAACAGCTCCACTATCCGGAGGGGTAGTGGGAGCTGGACATATATTTATTAAGTGGAATCCAGCCACAAAGGGAACTGGTACAGTATATTCTGTGTTAGTGGATGATGTAGAAATAGCAAAAACATCTAACACTGAATGTGAGTATTATTCAACAGCTATTGCTAATCACAAAGTTAGAGTTATTGCTACACATTCTAATAAATCAGTAGAAAAGACTAAGGCTATTAAGTTTGGTGTCACTAAAAAGGGTATTTGTGTCAGCAGTAATATGATTGGAAAGTTAAATCCTAAAGATTTAAAGATTGGCTGGTATTATAATTGGGGAGTAAGCGGATTTAGATCATCTTCATTTGCTGGATTAGATTTTGTACCTATGGTTTGGGGAGCTGGAAATGAAGCAAGTAACATTCAGTCTATTAGAAATTCCGGATACAAAATTATACTAGGATATAATGAGCCTGATATGGATACAAACGGTGGTGGATCTAATATGGATGTTCAAACAGGTATATCTAGATGGAAAACATATTTCTATGGTATCAATGATATGGTTGTAGGATCACCTGCGCCAGCTTTTTCACCTAGTTGGGATAACGGTACATGGTTTCAAACTTTTGCCCAAAATGTAGATTCTAATTCATACGACTTTATTCCTTTACATGTATATTGGGCTTGGTCTAATACAGATGGTGGAAATGCGTTAGTAGATATAGTAAAAAGTGTTTACAATATGTATCATAAGCCAATTTGGATTACTGAGTTTGCGTTGAATGGCAATTCTCAGTCAGATGCATATAATTACTTAAGAGCAGCTATGAATGGATTAGATAAATTAGATTATGTTGAGAGATATTCATGGTTTAATTTTGATTCTAATACATATGGCGGAATATCTACATTATGGAATAAATCTAATGGAAGCTTAACAAATATGGGATCTATTTATGCTTCTATTGGTAATCCAACAAACGATGTAGATGTATCTAATGAAGAGTATGAATTTATAGCTGGTCCGGCTTCTATTGATCCTATAAAACCACAGAGCGTAGTTATAACTGCACCTGGTAAGGCTAAAATAAAGAAACTTAAAAATGTAAAGAAAAAGAAGATTAAAGTTTACATTAAAAAAGTATCTAAGGCTAAGGGATATCAGTTGAAATTTAGTGATAATAAAAAGTTTGACGGATATGAGACTAAGAATACTAAGAAAACTACAGTTACAATTAGTGGCTTAGATAAGAATACTCGCTACTATGTTAAAGCTAGAGCATATGTTTTAAATGCTAGCAAGAAGAAATTATATGGTAAGTGGGGAACAGCTAAGTCAGTTAAGGTTAAAAAGTAAACATAAAACATAAAGCAATAGGGTGGCATTTATTGTCACCTTATTGTTATGAAAGAGGATTTTTTGAAATATGAAAAAGAAACTTATTATAATTATTGGATTATTCCTTGTTTTAATTAGTGCAATAATAGCATCCTTTAAGTATTCACAGTATAAAAACATAAAAGAGTGGAAGAGCAGTGCATTAACTAGCCCTAAAGCTAATTCATTGTCACCTGCAGGGCATATCTTAGTGGAGTTTAAGAAGGCTAAGGATATAAGCGGTGTTAAAAAATATGAGATTTATATTGACGATAAAAAAGTGTGTGACGTTGATAAAAATAAAAATTCAAGTGAAATTTATCTTACTAAAACTAAGGGATATAAGATTAAAATTGTGGCCATTACAGATAAAGAAAAAATTGAATCTAATTGCAATACCATTTATGTAAATAAAAAAGGTTTATGTATGAATAAGGAGATGGCCTGGAATGTGGAAGCAGATAAATGGGGTGCTTCATGGTATTATAATTGGTCATTTAGCAAACATAATTATGTAAGTTTTAGAGATTTAGAGTTTGTTCCAATGATTTGGTCTAAATTTGATACTGATTCTGATAATATTACTTTGTGTAAGGAATTAGGTTACAGACATATTTTAGCCTACAATGAGCCTGATGCTGTGGATCAGTCAGATATTCCTGTGGATGATGCAGTGGAGGGGATGAAGGATTTTCAGAATAAAGGATTATATGTCGGATTGCCGGCTACTGCATTAATGCCAGAGTGGTCTAAGGATTGGTTTAAACCATTTATGAAAAAGATTGAAGCTAATAATTTAAAGTATGATTTTATTCCTGTTCATCATTATTGGAATTGGTATGATGATGAGGGTGCCGAAGCCTTTTTGAAAATGATTGATAATACATATAATATGTATCATAAGCCGATTTGGGTAACTGAGTTTGCCATAAGTGGAGTGCCTAGAAAAGATGGCGATCCTAGAAGAGAAGAAGTGGTTATTCGATATATGAAAAAGGTTATTGAGGGGCTAGAAAAGAGAGATTACGTGGAGAGATATGCGTGGTTCTCATTCCCTGTCAGCAATGAAAGAAATTCTGCATCAGCCATGCTTAATACCTATACAGGTAAGATTACAGATTTAGGAAAACAGTATATTAAAATAGGTATGCCAAAGGGATATAAATATTAATTATTCAGGTTGACATATATACTGTGGTTTGTTATGATATAGACAATTGAATAGGAAGTAGAGGTTGCGTTATAAATTAGTAGCACATTGGATACTACCAGGTATATGAAGATGTGTGAAAGGCATTAACGCCGAAGAGAGATAAGAGGGTAAATTATTTCTCTGGGCATATGGTTAATAATCATATGACTGTCATCGCCAGATGGAGAGCTACGAAACAGATGTTAATTAAAGGCTTTCCGTATGGGAAGCCTTATTTTTTCTGTATAATAAGAAATATCACGGGATGATCTACTAATAATTTTTTTAAAGGAGGAAGTGTAAAATGTCAATTTTTACAGGAGCAGGTGTTGCTATTGTCACACCATTTAATGAGGATGGAACTATTAACTTTGAAGAATTAGGAAGACTTATCGAATTCCAGATTGAAAACAAAACTGATGCTATTATTATCTGTGGTACAACAGGTGAATCATCTACTATGACTGATGAAGAGCATTTAGATACAATTAAATATTGTATCGATAAAGTAGCAGGAAGAGTTCCGGTTATTGCAGGTACAGGTTCAAATAATACAAAGGACGCTGTTAATTTATCATCTAAAGCAGCTAGCTTTGGAGCAGACGGATTATTAGTAGTTACACCATATTATAATAAGGCCACTCAGGAAGGATTATATCAGTATTATAAGACAATTGCAGATGCAGTTGATATTCCAATTATTATGTACAATGTACCATCACGTACAGGTACTAACATTCTTCCAGAGACAGCTGTAAGAATCGCTAAGGAAGTAGAAAATGTAGTAGCTATTAAGGAAGCTTCAGGAAATATTTCACAGGTGGCTACATTAGCTGCATTGGCTGATGGATGTATCGATATTTACTCAGGAAATGATGATCAGGTATTACCTTTATTATCATTAGGAGGAAAAGGTGTTATCTCAGTTTGGTCAAACGTTGCACCAAAGCAGGTACATGATATGTGCCAGGCATTCTTCGATGGAGATATTGCCACAGCTACTAAATTACAGTTAGATGGAGTAGAGTTATCAAAAGCATTATTCTGCGAGGTTAATCCTATTCCAGTTAAGGCTGCTGTATCAATGATTGGATACAATGCAGGGCCTGTTAGAGCACCTCTTACTAATTTATCACAGGGCAATGTAGCTGTAGTTGAGAAAGCTTTAAAGAACTACGGATTGCTATAAGTAGAAGGAGGAGTTTATGACTAGAATTATTATGACTGGCTGCAATGGCCATATGGGAAGAGTTATTACAGATATAGTTAATGAAGATGCTAATGCCGAGATTGTGGCAGGTGTAGATGTATTTACTGATGTAGCCAATGACTATCCTGTATTTACTAATATTGCCGATGTGAATGTTGAGGCAGATGCTATAATTGATTTCTCATCACCTAAAGCTTTAGAGAGCCTTTTAGAGTATTCAGTAAATACTAATACTCCATTAGTTCTTTGTACTACAGGCTTAAGTGATGAACAGCTAAAAAAAGTGGATGAGGCATCAAAGAAGGTAGCAATCCTTCGCTCAGCTAACATGTCATTAGGAGTAAATACTTTAATGAAATTATTAAAAGTAGCTACAGAGGTGTTAAGCGATAGAGGATTTGATATTGAAATCGTAGAGCAGCATCATAGAAGAAAATTAGATGCTCCTAGTGGAACAGCACTAGCTCTAGCTGACACAATTAATGAGGCAGCTGATAATAAGTATAAATATACATTTGACAGAAGTCAGAGAAGAGAGCCAAGAGATGAAAAAGAAATTGGTATCTCTGCAGTTAGAGGTGGCACTATCGTAGGTGTCCATGATGTTATCTATGCCGGTACAGATGAGGTTATTGAAATTAGACATACAGCATATTCTAGAGCAGTATTTGCAAAAGGTTCAGTAGATGCAGCTAAATTCTTAGCTGGTAAGGACGCTGGAATGTATGATATGTCAGATGTAATTGCATAAAAAAATAATTAACCCAAGGTTTTTAAGCCTTGGGTTATTTTTGTCCCATCCCATGAGATATACTTATTTATATCAAAGGTCAATGGGCATAAGTGAATAGAAAAAAAGCCGTATATATAGTATAATTATCACTAAAGCATAATACTAAAATTTAAGTGATTTTTAGTGGTTTGGAGGATATAAATGTTTGATTTTTTTAAAGTTGCAGCGTCAACACCTAAGATAAAAGTAGCTGATGTAGAATATAACAGTCAGCGCATTTTAGAATGTATGAAGGAAGCTAGCGATAATGGAGCAGGCTTAATAGTTTTTCCGGAATTGTCTATTACAGGCTATACATGTCAGGATTTGTTCCTGCAGGATAGTTTAATTAATGGTGCTAAAAAAGCATTGTTAGATATAAGAGATGAAAGCGAGGATATAAATATTATTGCTGTAGTTGGAGTGCCTCTTATGGTGAATACTAAACTATATAATTGTGCGGCTGTTATTTATAAAGGAGAGATTCTAGGTGTGGTACCTAAGAGTTATATCCCTAATTATTCAGAGTTTTACGAGAAGAGACATTTTACATCAGGTATAGATGTAGAAGCTGATTTAATAATAGATGATGAGTATGTAGATTTCGGCACTAATTTATTATTTAGCGTAGTTGGAACTAAATTAAAGTTTGGAATTGAAATATGTGAGGATTTATGGGTTCCTAATCCACCATCTACCAGATTATCATTGGCAGGAGCACTATTAAATGTCAACCTATCTGCTAGTGATGAAAATACAGGAAAGGACATTTACAGAAGAGATTTAATAAAGAATCAGTCTGCTAGAACCTTATCCGCTTATGTTTACGCAGATGCAGGCCTTGGAGAGTCCACTACAGATTTAGTTTTTAGTGGTCATAATTTGATTGTAGAAAATGGAACAGTATTAAAGGAATCTGAGAGATTTAAGAATCAAACTATTTATGCGGACATTGATTTGGGAAGGTTAATTTCTGAGAGAAGAAGAATTAATACATTTGAGATAGATGACGATGGAATAGAAGAGGTTGAAATAGAATTTGAAGAAAATGATAATTACAGCTTTAACAGATATGTTGATAAGGCGCCATTTGTTCCATCTAATCAGGATGAGAGACAGAAAAGATGTCAGGAAATTTTAAATATTCAGGCATACGGTTTAGTTAAAAGATTAGAGCACACAGGTTGTAAATGTGCTGTTGTAGGTGTTTCAGGGGGACTTGATTCTACTTTAGCTTTATTGGTAACTGTTAGAGCCTTTGATATATTAAATATTCCTAGAGAGAATATCTTAGCCGTTACTATGCCAGGATTTGGAACTACTGACAGAACATATACTAATGCAGTAACACTTATTAAATCTCTTAAGGCTACATTCAGAGAAATTAATATATCTGAGGCTGTTAAACTTCACTTTAATGATATTGAACATAATATTGATATTCACGATATTACATATGAAAATGCTCAGGCTAGACAGAGAACATATTTATTAATGGATTTAGCCAATGAATATAATGGAATGGTAATTGGTACAGGTGATATGTCTGAGATGGCTTTAGGATGGGCTACATATAATGGAGATCATATGTCTATGTACGGTGTTAACAGCGGTGTTCCTAAGACATTAGTTAGACATTTAGTATCTTATTATGCAGATACTACGGATAAAGAAATTGCAGATATATTGCGTGATATTTTAGATACACCTGTTAGTCCGGAGTTATTGCCTCCTAAGGATGGTGTTATCTCACAGAAAACAGAAAATTTAGTGGGACCTTATAGTTTACATGACTTTTTCCTATATTATGTTTTAAGATTTGGATATGAACCGGATAAGATTTTATATTTAGCTAAGATAGCTTTCAAGGGTGAGTTTAATGAAAGTGTTATTAAATCATGGCTAAAAACATTTTATAGAAGATTTTTCGCACAGCAGTTTAAGAGAAGTTGTATGCCGGATGGACCTAAGGTAGGTAGTGTGGCACTTTCTCCGAGAGGTGATTTGAGAATGCCTAGTGATGCTGTGGGTAAACTATGGTTAGATAAGATAGAAAATTTATAGAATAAAAAGAGGTGACTTATGGCTTTACAGTTTATTTTAGGAAGTGCAGGAAGTGGAAAATCAAGAAAACTGTATGAAATGTTAATAGAAGAGTCAATGGAGAGAACTAATGAGAATTTTTTAGCTCTTGTTCCTGAGCAGTATTCTATGGAAACCCAGAAAACTATTTTAACATTGCATCCTAGAAAAGGAAGCTTTAATATTGAGGTTACCTCTATGAACAGGCTGGCTTTTCAAGTTTTTGAAGAGCAGGGAATTAATGGATATAGCATATTAGATGAACTGGGAAAAACTCTTATAATAAAAAAGGTATTGCAGGATGTAAAGGATAATCTTACTGTATATAAACAAAAGGTAAGTAAGCCTGGTTTTGCAGAAAAGATTAAGACTTTAATTAGCGAGCTTAAACAGTATGGAATAGATAGTGGTGATGTAAAAGGGATTAAAGAGGTTTTATCAAATGAACCAGGCCTTTTACATAAATTAGATGATATTGATATTATTTATCGAGAATTTAATAACTATCTAAGCGATAAATTGTTTACTAATGATGATGTACTAAACTATTTTTGTAAAATAATTCCTGATTCAGATTTTATTAAAAACAGCTCATTTTATTTAGATGGTTTTACAGGTTTTACACCAATTCAGTTAAGAGTGCTAGAACTTTTAATGATATACGCTAAAGATGTGAAATTGACATTGTTATTGCCTTATAAGGATAGAGAATATCTATCCGGCGATCTTAAGATGTATGATGAGATGGAATTATTCTACCTTACTAAGGAAACAATTTATAAGCTTGATTTAATTGCTAAAAAGAACAATATAGAAGTATTAGATTATTTATTCGCCGATGAGGAAAAGCTCCCTTATAGAATTAAGGATAATAAGGAGTTTTGTTTTGTCGAAAAAAATATCTTTAGAAATACCAGGGAGAAGCTAAATACATTTAAAAATATTGAAATATATAGAAATTTAAATCCTTATAAGGAGACAGAATTTGTATCAGAATATATTACATATCTTATATCTAAAAAGGGCTATAGATACAGAGATATTGCAGTGGTAACCGGGGATTTAGCTAATTATGAAAAGCAGATGAGAGAGGCTTTTGAAAAGAATAATATTCCGGTTTTTATTGATCAAAAAAGAAATATTTCATCTAATCCTTTTGCTGAAACTATTTTAGCCATCCTTAACATTATTGAAAAAGATTATTCTTATGATTCTGTAATGCATCTTTTAAGATTAGATACGGTTATTGATGAGGCTGAGAAAAAAGATTATTTTGATAATTATATTTATAGATCGGGCAGAAGAGGTAATCGTAGCTATCATAAAAAATGGGAAAAGAAATATAGGGGATTTGAGGATGAGACTATTATTTATGTCAATGAAATAAGACAGGCACTAATAGATATAGTGGACCCTGTAAGAAATGTGATAAAGAAGAAAGATGCTAAAGTATCTGAAAAAATAGAAGCAATTTATGATTTTATAAAGGCTATAAATATGGCTGATGCCATTGAAAAAAAGAAGAAGTATTTTGATAACCTTAAAAAAGAGAATGAATTCAATATGGATATCCTTAGTAAATCAAAGGAATATGATCAGATTTACGATAAGATTTTAGAGATATTAATGAGAATTCATACTCTATTAGGTGAGGAAGTTTTATCACATAATGATTTTTATGAAGTTTTAAAAGCTGGTTTTGAGAGTGTCGAAGTGGGAATTATACCGCCTGGAATGGACAATGTAATGGTGGGAGATATTCAAAGAACCAGATTAAATGATATTAAGAAAATTGTATTCTTTATAGGTGTTAATGATGGAATAATACCTCAGACAAGTGTCAATGGTGGAATAATCACAGATAGGGAGCGTGAAGTGTTAGAAAAGTTAAATTATTCCTTGGCTCCTACATCCAGATTAAATATGTTTACTCAAAAAATGTATTTATATTCCCTAATGGCTAAACCAACCGAGAAAATGATTTTAACATTTTCCAATGCGGGAAATGACGGTAAAACCAGAAGACAGTCATATTTTATAAAAGAGATAAATAAGCTTTGTGAAAGTTTAGAAATAATTGATGCTGATAAGGTTAAGTGGGAGATTAGCACAAAGGACATGGCCCTTAAATATCTTTCAAATAACATTGATGCTATGAAAAATAATTCAATAGATAAAGAGTTTGTTAATGTATTTGATTTAATTAATAGTCATAAGGATTATCACAGATATATTGATTATATTTTAAAAGGTGCTTTCTACGATAACAGTGTGGAGGCATTAGATAAAAGTGTGGCTGACGATTTATATAGTGCATATACAAACATTGGAACTACCAGATTAGAAAAGTATTCTAAATGTGCCTTTGCTAGCTTTTTAGATATAGGACTTAAGCTAAATCCTAGAGAAAGCGATGACTTAAAACATTATGAGTTAGGTAATGTTTATCATGATACCCTTTTTCATTACTTTAATCATTTAAAGGATAATAATATTGACTATTCTGACTTTAGTGAAGAAGAAAGTGATGAATTAGTATCTAAATGCTTTGACAGAGCCATTGAAAATGTGGATGATGAGGTTATTTTAGAGGATACCAATAAGGGGGCGTTTGTTAGAGAGCAGATGCTTAATATCACTAAGACTTCTGCTAAAGCATTGATTAGACATGTAGGTTTAGGCCAGTTTAATCCTACATATTTTGAGAAGAAAATTAAAAGAGGAATTATCGACAGAGTAGATATTTTTGAAAAAGATAATGAAATTTATGTAAAGATAATAGATTATAAATCAGGCGATAAATCATTTAGTTTAGGAGAGACTGTGGACGGAACAGAGCTTCAGTTAATGACTTATATGAGTGATATTATAGATGAACTAAAGAAAGTTTATCCTGATAAGGTTATTCATCCTGCAGGTGGTTATTATTTTAGAGTATATAATCCATCCATTGACTATAATGATGCTTTTAAAGATAATGGTTTAGAAAATGATGCTGAAGTTATTAAATCGATTTGTGATATTGCTAGAAACAAGAAATTTATTATGAGTGGATTAGCTAATAAGAATGATGAAGTTTTATCTGCTTTCGATGAAAATATTTTGCATAATCACAATACTGATGTTATCAATATAAAAATTAATAAGAGTTCAGAGGTTAAAGGTAATGTAATAGAAGAAGATTATTATACCAAGCTTTTAAGATATGTTAATGACTTATCAGAAGATATAAAATCTGAAATTAAAAGCGGTTGCATTGATATTAATCCTATTAAAAAGGCATGTGAATATTGTGATTATAAGCATATTTGTAATTTCGATGAAACTATGAATAACGAGTATCGCAAACCAACAAGTATTAAGATTGACGAATTAAAAGAACTACTAGATGATAAGTATAATTCGAATTAGAGTTTATTGGAGGCAATATGGATTGGACACCAAATCAGAAAAAGGTAATTGATACCAGAAATAGAAATATTTTAGTTTCAGCTGCTGCAGGTTCCGGAAAAACTGCGGTTTTAGTAGAGCGCATTATAAAAAAGATTACAGATAAAGAGAATCCTATTGATATTGATAAACTTTTAGTGCTTACTTTTACCAGAGCTGCTGCATCTGAGATGAGCGAGAGAGTTAGGATAGCATTAGATAAAATATCTATGGATAATCCTAATGATAAAAATATCAAAAAACAGCTTTCTCTAATTCACAATGCTAATATAACTACTATTGATAGTTTCTGTTCTAGAGTGGTTAAAGAAAACTTTGATAAGGTTGATATTGATCCTAATTATAGAATGGCGGATTCTTCAGAGCTAAAACTCTTAAAAGAAGATGTTTTAAAAGATTTAATAAATGATTATTATGAATCTAAAGATGAAAAATTCATGGATCTTATTAAGAAGTATGCTAAAGGAAAAATAACAGATAATGTTTCAAAGCTTATTTTAACTATAGATGAAAAGGCATCTAATAGTGTTGATCCTGTTAATTGGCTTAATAATACTAAAAAAATATATAATGTCGAAACTAAAGAGGATTTAGAAAACAGCTCATGGATTATAGATATAGTAAATGATCTTAAAGACAAGGCAGAATATTACGCTGACAGCTTAGAAATGATATGTCAGGAAATAGATGCGGCTTTAAAAGATAATAAATCAGAAAAGATATATAACGTCGTAATTGAATTAAGAAAAATTAAAGATTGTAATACACTAGAAGAGTTAATAAATAAATGGCCTGAATTTAATGGAAACAAAGCTAGTTTTCCATCCAGTTTGAAACCGGATAGTTTAAAGGCTGTTTTAAGTACAAAGAAAACTCAGATTTTTAAGTGTGGTAAAAATGATAAAAGTAAGTATCTTTCAAGAAGCGTTGATGAGATACTAACTGAAATGAAATTATGCAAAAGTCAGATAGATACTTTAATTGATTTAACATTAGAATATCGAAAAGCTTATGAGAAAGCTAGAAGTGAAAAGAATATAATGGACTTTTGCGATGTGTCAATGGCAGCCCTAGAAATATTAAATGATAGGGACGAAGAGGGAAATTATATTCCATCAAAGACAGCTAAAGCCATGTCTACTAATTTCGAAGAGATAATGATAGATGAGTATCAGGATAGTAATATGCTACAGGAGCTGATTTTATCTTCTCTAGCAGGTGGCTTTGGCTACAATAATATGTTTATGGTGGGGGATGTAAAGCAAAGTATTTATAGATTTAGAAATGCTAACCCAGAATTATTTATCGATAAATTTGATAATTATTCAAGTGATTTAACAGATGATTCTGTAAAAATCGTGTTAGATGATAATTTTAGAAGTAGACAAGAGGTTATTAATAGCGTTAACTTTATCTTTGATTTTATTATGCACAGAGAAGTAGGTGGGATTCAGTACACAGAGAATAACCGTCTAAATAAAAAGGCGGATTATCCTAAACTTCCTGAAAACCAGGATAATTCTACTGAAATTATTATGGTAGAAAAAACGACTGGATGTAACAATGGTGCTTCTTTTGTGGCATCTAAAATTAAGGAAATGGTAGATAGTAAGATGATGGTAGCTGATAAAGGCGTTATGCGACCTATTAAATACAGCGATATCGTTATTCTTCTAAGAAATATAAAAACACCGGGACCGACATTTAAAAATGAACTAGATGCTCAGGGTGTACCTGTATTTTTAGATACACAAAATGGATTTTTCGATTCTTTAGAAGTATCAATTATGGTAGATATTTTATCTATTATCAATAATCCTCATCAGGACATTGCCCTAGCAGCAGTAATGACTAATGATGTATTTGGTTTTACACCAAATGAATTAGCTAAGATTAAAACTAAGGGGTTTGGAGGAGACTTATATAGCGTAATTAACCAGTATGCTAACGCTTTAGATGATGACTTGGCAATAAAGACAAGAAACTTTATTGAACTTATTGACTATTATAGAAGTATAGTTAGTCACACATCTGTTTATGATTTGATTAATGATATTTTAAATAGAACAGGTTTAGAATATTATGTAAGATCATTACCTAACGGAGATAGTAGAATTCTTAATTTAGATATCTTAAAGAGAAAAGCCAATGAATATGATGCTATTAGTTATAAGGGGCTATTTAACTTTATAAGATATATTGAGAAAATATCTAGTAAAGATACTGATATTGATAAAGCATCAACTATTACTGAAAGTGATAATGTAGTTAGAATAATGACTATTCATAGTAGTAAGGGATTGCAGTTTCCTGTAGTTATATTTGCCAATGCCAATACTAGCTTAACCGGTGGAGGAAATAAGGTTCCTATTGAATTCGATGATAAGGGTGATGTAAGCATAGAGTGTATTGATGAAGTTAATATGTTTTCGAAAAAAACTATGCTTGATGACTATATTAAAGAATATAACGATAGGGAAGAGAAAGCTGAGGATCTAAGACTTTTATATGTGGCGCTAACTAGAGCACAAGAAAAGCTTATTATTACAGGAGAAGTAAAAGATGAAACAGTATTTGCTTCTTACAGATTAAATAATGATAAATTTTTAAATAAATACGATTTATTAGCTTCTAAAAACTATTTTGATTTAATTGGCAAGGCCTGCGCTATGAATAAATCATATAATGATATAGATGACGAATTAGATGATGAGTTAAGACAGCGCTTAATGTCAATTGAACGTTATGGAATAGATTCTAATATAGCCTTTAAGTATGTAAGTGCAGAAAGTGTAGAACATAGAAAAAATACCAATATGATTACTGATACAGTGACTAAAACTAGTTGGCTTAAAGACTTAGAATCAAAAGAGGTGGATAAGAATGCTGTAGATAAAATGCTAGTTGATTTAGATTTTGAGTATCCGTATGTAAAAGATATTGCACTAAAATCTAAGGTAAGTGTTACTGAATTAAAGAAAGAACATTTAGAAGACATTGAATATATGCATGAGTCTGTGGCGCCTCAAAAAGAATATAGAGAATTAGATTTCACTAAAAAAACTGATGATGAAGTTACAGGAAGCATGCGAGGAACTGCATATCATAAGATATTTGAATTACTAGACTTTAAGAAAAGTTACAATGAAGAAGAGATAAGCACTTTTATTAAGGAATTAGCGGATGATAACTTAATTGATAAAAAAGTTGTATCATCTATTAATCCTAAAGATATCCTATCGTTTACGGATACTGAATTATTTAAGAGAATGAGCATTGCTGATGAAAATAATAAACTTTACAAGGAACAAAAATTTTTATTAGGAGTAAATGCTAATGAGATTAATGATACGGATTCAGATGAATTAGTGGTAATTCAGGGTATTATAGATGCGATGTTTATAGAAGATAATAAAGTAGTTATAGTGGATTATAAAACCGATAGCGTAAGTGATTTTAGTGAACTAAAAGATCGATATAAAATTCAGCTAGATTCATATAAAGCTGCTGCAGAAAGAATCAGTGGCCTAGAGGTTAAAGAATGTTTAATCTATTCTACTAAACTAAAAGAAGCACAAGTTATATAAAGGAGCTAAGATGAGATTTCCAGAATTTATTAAAGAAGGTGACACAATAGGTGTCACAGCGCCTTCGGGAGGCATAACAAAGGAAGTTAAGATTGCTAGAACTAAAAATAGCGTAAAGAATTTTAACGCTAGAAATATAAATGTGGTTTTAGATGATATTGTATTTACAGAAGATGACTATGGCAATAGCGCTAGTCCTAAAAGAAGGGCTGAAGGAATCAATAAAATGATGAAGGATGACAATATAAAGGCCATTATTTCAGCTTGTGGCGGCGACTTTCTCTTTGAAATATTGCCATATTTAGATTGGGACTATATAAAGAATAATCCTAAATGGTATCAGGGCTTTTCTGATAATACAGGACTGATTTATCCGCTAGTTACTAAATGTGATATTGCATCAATTTACGGCTGTAATATCGGTGATTTTGGAATGGGTAAATGGGAGAGATGTGTCAGCGAAGCTTATGATATTTTATCCGGGAAAATAGATAAGCAGGAATCTTTTGAATACTATGAAGATGAGTTTCATGATTATGAGACAGGCCTAGAGGGGTATTTTAAGGATAAAAAAGTTTTATGGCAAAATTATCCTGATAAGGATATTGAAATTCAGGGAAGATTAGTGGGGGGATGCTTTGATGTTATAGTATCTTTAATTGGAACTGAATATGATGGCGGTTTAGAGTTTGTAGAGAAATATAAAGATGATGGAATTATTTGGTGTTTAGAAACATTTAGCTTAAATGATATTGATATGATAGCTCATTTATGGCAGATGAAAAGCAGGGGGTATTTTGAAAATGCTAAAGGATTTATATTTGGCAGACCTATGTTTTATAACTATGAATATTATGAGGATTATAAAAAGGCGGTGCTTAGAGCATTAGAGTCTCTTAATGTTCCAATAATATTCGAAGCTGATTTAGGTCATAAAGGACCGCAATTTTCATGGATTATGGGGGCTAATGCTAAGGTGGTTTCTAAGGCTGGCAAAGGTTTTGTGAAATATTTATTCTAATACCTTGTTTCTGACATATTTTTGACATATTTATTTGATATAATTGTCTTAAGGTGGAAAGAACGAAAGGTTAGGTGAGAATATGAAAAAGAGAATATTTATTGTTGAGGACGAAATTAAGCTTAGAAATGCTATATCAGATTTTTTGAGACTGTATGATTATGAGGTTTTTGGCTCTGGAGACGGAGGAGAAGCTATTGATATTATCAATGATAATATTGAAAATATTGATTTGGTTTTATTAGATATCATGCTTCCTGGAGTTGATGGACAGGAAGTGTTAAAGTCCATTAGAGAAATATCTGATGTGCCGGTAATTATGATGACTGCTAAGGCCGGTGATTATGAGCAGTTAAAGAGCTTTAATAATGGTGTAGATGATTATATTAAAAAACCAATTGTTTTAGCAGTTCTTAAATCAAGGATTGAGGCTGTTTTGAAGAGATCTAATAAGATTTCTAATCCGGAAACTGATGACGAAAAGATTACTGTGGGAGATATCACTATTGATCCTATGTCACAGAAAGTTTTTTATAAAGATAATTACATCATTACCACCCCAAAAGAATTTAAGGTTATGGAATATATTATGACTAATAAAAATATTGCCTTAAAGAGAGAGCAGATTCTTAATAATGTTTGGGGCGAGGATTATAATGGTACTGACAGAACAGTTGATACTATTATAAAACAGCTTAGAATTAAATTAGGAGATGGCGGAAAATATATTAAATCTATTTATGGTATGGGATATATTTTCGATGAAAATCCTTCAGAATAATCGAGGTTAGTTTATGTTATATATTGGTAAAAAATCCCCTTCTATACGAAGAAAGAATATTACGATTCAGCTATTATCATCTATAATGATTACTATAATTTTTGTTTTAGTATATAATAGCCTTTTCCAACCGTATTATTTTAATAAGAAAAAGGGGATTATTAAAAAAGCGTATAAATACGTTGCATCCTTAGATATGACTAAATTAGAAAATACAGATTCAGGTATTCAAACATATATTAACAGAAACTTGAATTTTGTTATTGCCGATGAAAAGTTTGAAAACGCCTTAAAGGCTAGTAATTTATTAGTTGTATCAAAAAAGAATAGTGAGCAAAAGCAGGAAGCTAGAAAGAATCTTATTTTAGAGCAGAGTACCGTTAAATATAACATAGATAAATATATTAAAAAGAATGTTCTTAATTTTAAGAAAGATTTTCAGATAAAGGAAACGAAGAAGCGTATAAGTGGATTTGGATATGTAACTCAGAATAAAAAGAGATACTATATTTATATTTATGAGGATAAAGTAAAAATTTCTATTGGATTCTTATATACCAGAGGCTTTATTTTTATTATAGGAGTCGCATTTATTTTAATTCAGCTAATAATTGGTATTTTAAATTCTGAATCTATAAGAAAACCAATAAAAAATATTGAGAGGGTTACTAAAAATGCTCCGGCTAAAAATTATTCGGAGAAGTTATCTGAGAAGAATGGCATTAAAGAATTAGATAGTCTGTCTGTAAGTATAAATGGTATGCAAGATCAGATTGTGCAGCAGATGGAAGAATTAGAGCAGCAGCTTCAATATAGAATTGAAGCAGATGAGAGAAAGAGAGAGTTTTTAAATAATGTTTCTCATGAGATGAAAACTCCTCTAGCGATTATTTCTAGTCAGGTTGAGATGCTATCACTTATAGATGATCCTGAAAAGAAACAAGAATATTGTCAATCTGTTATCGAGGAGACACAGGGACTTGGCAATATGATTAATGAATTGATTGTATTATATGATGCTCAAAGTGAGAACAGAGAGCTTAACTTCGTAGAGAAGAATATTTCTGAGTTAGTAGGGAAAGTTTGTACTAAAAATAGCGCTATCATTAATAATAAAGGCATAAATATTGTAGCCCTTATTAATGATGATTATTATGCTGTTGTCAATGAAAGATATATAGAACAGGCTGTAGATAATTATGTATCTAATGCCGTTAAACATAGCAAAAACAACTCTGATATCATCGTAAAGATAGAAGAAATAGATGGTATGATAAAAGTTTCTGTCTCTAATAAAGGTCCTTTAATTGATGAGAAGTTTAGAGATGTTATTTGGAATAAATTCTATACCGGTGATAAGGTTGAAAACTTAAGTGGACAAAAAGGCAGCGGACTAGGACTTTATATGGTTAAGAATGTTATAGAAATTCACCATGGTATTTATGGATTTAACAATTTAAAAGACGGTGTAGAATTCTATTTTGCTATTCCTAAGGAACAAAGAGTTGACGAAAAAATAACTTTATAATATTATTAATTATGGTAATAATTTGGGCCAGTACTGGTTTCGACAGGGGTTTGGAAGCTGGTGAAGCTATCCGTAGGTTGATGCGTTAAATCACAATTTAAAATTAAACGCTAACGAAAAAGTAGCATTTGCTGCCTAATTAATTGGTAGCTGTCATACTTTAGTATCCTACACCTAGAGTATGGTATTATCATTTCGTAGGGAACCTTTTATATAAAGCTTTGAATATAAAAGAGATTTATGAAGCTACTGATGATTACAGGATGTCAGTTTTCGGTAATCAAAGGGAATCTTAAATAACTGAATATGATAGTAGAAGAACAGTGAAAGGATTTTTGGACACGGGTTCAACTCCCGTCTGGTCCACTATTATATTTCTAATTATTAATCTAAAAGGTTATTATTTAAGTAAGAATTAATATTCGTGTTATATAACGCAAAAGCCGCATCTAATTAGAAAGAATGCGGTTTTTTTATAATATACGGAGGTAATTATGAATATTAGAGAAAGGCACCAGGCTATAGAAAAACAGATATTGAATCCATATGCTAGTTTTAGTGTTGATTCAGTGGGACGAGATGTTTTTGAAGAAGATGATGATATGAGAACCTGTTATCAAAGAGATAGGGATAGAATCATTCATTGTAAGTCATTTAGAAGACTTAAACATAAAACCCAGGTTTTCTTAGCACCTATGGGTGATCATTACAGAACCAGATTAACTCATACTCTAGAGGTGTCGCAGATTGCCAGAAGTATATCAAGAGCCCTAGGATTAAATGAAGATTTAACTGAAGCTATTGCTCTAGGTCATGATTTAGGACATACTCCTTTTGGCCATGCCGGAGAGAGGGCTCTAAACGATATTTGTGAATTAGGATTTAAGCACTATGAGCAGAGCATAAGAGTGGTTGAAGTTATTGAAAAAGATGGAAGAGGTCTTAATCTTACTAAAGAGGTTAGGGATGGTATTTTAAATCACAGAACTACGGGTAATCCTTTTACGTTAGAGGGAAAAGTGGTTAGGCTCTCTGATAAAATAGCATATATTAACCATGATATTGATGATGCTATAAGAGGAAAAATAATATCTGAAAATGATATACCTAAAGAGTATACTGATGTTTTAGGAACTACTACTAAGGAGAGGCTTAATAAGCTTATTCATGATGTAGTGGAATCTAGCATGGATAAGAATGATATTCTTCAAACTGAAGAAGTAAGAGTTGCTATGATGGATCTTAGAAAATATATGTTTGAAAATGTATATACTAATCCGCTAGCTAAATTTGAGGAGACTAAGGCGGTAGAGATGATTAAAAATCTTTACCACTATTATTTAGAACATATAGATGAATTACCTAAGGAATTTTTATCCCTAATAGAGAGTAAGGGGGAGGATAAAAGAAGAGTAGTTTGTGATTATATTGCAGGAATGACAGATCAATATTCTGTTTTGACATTCCAAAAAATATATGTGCCAAAATTCTGGAATATGTAATTATCTGCAATATAAATATAAGGAGAGAGAATGTTTTATTCAGAAGAACTAATTGAGGAAGTAAGAAATGCCAATGATATTGTGGATGTAATTGGCAGATATGTTAGCTTAAAAAAGACTGGAAGCTCATATTTTGGATTATGTCCTTTTCATAATGAAAAGTCCCCTTCTTTTTCAGTAAGCAGAAGAAAGCAGATGTTTTACTGTTTTGGATGTGGAGAAGGCGGAAATGTTTTAACCTTTTTAATGAAGTATGAGAATATTTCTTTTACTGAGGCAATGCAGTCATTGGCGGATTCTGCAGGAATTGCTTTACCTAAACAGGAATTAACTAAAGAGCAGAAAAAAGCTTTTGATTTAAAGAATAGAATAATAGAGATTAACACAGAGGCAGCTAAATTTTATTATCATAAGTTGGTATCTGATGAGGGCAATGTTGCTAAGAAATATTTTTCTAGCAGACAGTTATTGCCTGAAACTGTGGTAAAGTTCGGCTTAGGCTATGCTCCTAAATACGGAGATTCTTTATATAGATATTTGAAATCTAAGGGATATAAGGATGATGAGCTTCGCCATACTTTACTGTTTAATTATGATGAAAAAAATGGTGTAAATGATAGATTTTGGAATAGAGTAATGTTCCCTATTATGGATGTTAATAATAGAGTAATTGCTTTTGGTGGACGAGTTTTAGGAGATGGAAAGCCTAAATACTTAAATTCGCCGGAGACAAAGGTTTTTGATAAGAGTCGAAATCTATACGGTTTAAATGTTGCTAGAACATCTAGAGAAGAGTATATGCTTATTTGTGAAGGGTATATGGATGTAATAAGCCTTCACCAGGCTGGCTTTAATAATGCAGTGGCAGCCCTTGGAACAGCGTTTAATTCCAGACATGCCCAGATGCTAAAGAGATACACTAAAGAAGTTATATTGACTTTTGATAGTGATGAGGCTGGTAAAAATGCTGCACTTAGAGCCATACCATATTTAAGAGCAGCAGGCTTTTCTGTGAAGGTCTTAGATATGAAGCCATACAAGGATCCAGATGAGTTTATAAAGAACTTAGGTGTGGAAGAATATAAAAAGAGAATAGAAAATGCTAAGAATTTCTTTATTTTCCAGGTAGAACAAGAACAGAAGAAATATGATATGAATGACCCTCAGGAGAAAACTAATTTCCACAGAAAACTGGCTAAAATGTTTATGTCTTTCGAGGATGAGATGGAGAGAGAAAACTATATAGATTCAGTATGTGAGAAATTCGATATTCCTAGAGATTCTCTTTCTACATTGGTAAAAAGAGAACTGTTAGCATATGATGGAAAGCCTTTTGATAAGGTGGAAGAGCCGGTGAAAAAGAAAAATAAGAAAAATGATGCCGATGTTATGGTTCAAAGAATATTGTTATCATATATGCTAGATGATGTTAATTGCTTTAAAAAGGTATCTGAAGTAATCTCGCCTAATGATTTCTCCAATGAGTTTTATCACAAGGTGGCAGAGGCTTTCTGGAAACAAATGGAAAATGGAAAGGGAAATCCAGCTAGTATTATGGATCAATTTACTGATGAGGAAGAACACAGTAAAGTGGCTAATCTCTTTGCGGCGCCATTTCCTAGTGATACCCCTAAAGATGCGATAGAGAAAGCTATTAATGATGCGGTTATAAAACTAAAGAAGAAAAGTATGGATGAAGCATTGCTAAAGGCTGGCGAGTCTAATGATATGGCCACAATGCAGAAAATTATTAACGAACAAAAGGAGTTGGGCAAGATTTATATAAGCCTATAAAAGATATGTTATCAATTAGATTACAAGCGATTGCAGATATGGTTACTAAGGGCAATGTTATAGCAGACGTTGGAAGTGACCATGGATATATTCCTATAGAATTAGTTAAGAATAAAACTTGTCCAATGGCATATGCCATGGATATAAATGAAGGACCTCTTAATAGTGCTATGGAAAATGCCAGACTAAATGGTGTGGAGGATAAAATTAAATTCCTTCTTTCAGATGGAATGGAAAAATTAGAAAAAGGTGATTGTGAAAGTGTGATAATCGCTGGTATGGGCGGAGATCTAATTCTTAGAATTTTAAAAGAATCTAAGATTAATGACACGGTTTCTGAATTTATAGTATCCCCACATACTAAGCAATGGCTTGTTAGAGAGTATTTATTAAATAATGGTTTTGATATTGTGGATGAAAAAATCTTAATTGATGCCGGCAAATACTATCAGATTATTAAAGCTAAGAAATGCCAGGGCATAATAAATGATTATTATCCATATGAACTTATGTACGGTAGAATTTTAATAAATAGAAAAGATAAAATCTTATATGAATATCTGACTAAACAATTAGAAAATTGCAATAAGATTTTAGAAAAAAACAATGTGGACGAGATTATAAAAAATAAAAAGAATATAGAATTGGCACTTGAAAAGTATTAACTAAGTGAGGATTAGCATATGGTTAATGTAAAAATCGACAATGCTGTTTTTCAGATTAAAAAGGGAATTACAGCCTATAGTTTATATCAAATGATTAATAATAACGAGATTGAGGGCATAAGCTTTAGCGATAAAGCTGATATTATTTTATGTCGCATTGATAATAAACTATGCGAATTGTCTACAGTAATTAAGAATGACTGTGAGATATCTTTTATTGCCACAGATACATTTATTGGCAATGAATGCTATAGAAAGAGTTTAACCTTTATGCTTATAAAAGCAGTCTATAAGGTTTTCGAAAAGAATCCTGTGGTTTTAGAAGTGATGAATTCTCTAGGAGATGGTTATTATATCGAACTAAGAAATAAAGATTCATTAAAATATTTAGAAATAAGTGATGAGATAATTAATGAAATCAAGGAAAAGATGATAACGTATAATAAGCGAGACATAATAATAACTAAGAGAAATATGCCTATATCTGATGCTAAAAAGCTATTTGATAAGTACAATATGCACACTAAAAGTGCTCTTTTAAAATATAGAATAAGTTCTACAATGAATGTTTATAATATGGCAGGATTTGAAGATTATTTTTATGGTTATTTAGCTTATTCTACAGGCATTTTAAAATATTTTGATTTAATTAAATATAAAAAGGGACTGATTTTATTATTCCCTAATATTGATAGTCCTAAAACAATTAGTAAGCCAGAGATAAGTGATAAATTATATGAGGTTTTTGATAAGGCTCACGACTGGGCTAAAATTATGGGAGGTAATAATATTTCTCAGATTAATGAAAAAGTGGTCTCTAATGAGATTAAAGATTTAGTTTTAGTTCAGGAGGCGCTGCAGGAGAAACATATTGCTGAGATTGCAGATAAGATTGCTTCTAGTGAGAATAATAAATTCGTTATGATAGCTGGGCCATCTTCCTCAGGAAAGACATCATTTTCTCACAGGTTAGCAATACAGCTAAGGGCCTTAGGACTAAGACCTCATCCAATAGCTATGGATAATTATTTTGTTAATCGAGAGGATAACCCGGTAGATGAGGATGGAAATCTTGATTTCGAGGCAGTGGAGGCTGTGGATATTGAATTTTTTAATAAGCAGATGATGCAGCTTAGAAATGGGGAGACCATTAAGCTTCCAACTTTTGATTTTATTAATGGAAAGCGTGAGTTTAAGGGAGAAACCCTTAAGCTAGATAAGGGGGATATCCTTATTATCGAAGGAATTCATTGCCTAAATGAAATAGTGTCTAAATCAATTGATGATAAGTATAAATTTAAAATATATGTAAGTGCTCTTACACCTTTAAATATAGATGATCACAATAGAATTTCTACATCTGATTTAAGGCTTCTTAGAAGAATGGTTAGAGATACCAGAACTAGAGGGTCAGATGCCAGAATGACTATTAACAGATGGAGGAAGGTAAGAGAAGGGGAAAAGGTACATATTTTCCCATATCAGAATGAGGCAGATGTTATTTTTAACTCAGCGCTTTTATATGAATTAGGAGTATTAAAAACTTATCTTCAACCGGAACTTTTAAGTGTTAGCGAGGGTATGCCAGAGTTTGATGAGGCTAATAGATTACTTAAATTTATTAGCTATATGGTGGCAATTCCCGACACTTATATTCCTAACAATTCTATTTTAAAAGAATTTATAGGAGGCAGCATTTTTCCGGTTTAAAAAAGCCTAGAAATGTTGTATTATATATTTTGAGTAAAGCAGATAATCGCGGCTACTAATGCGAAAGTGAGTAGACGAGGAAAGTCCGGGCTTCATAGGGCAGGGTGCCGGCTAACGGCCGGTGGAGGTGACTCTAAGGAAAGTGCAACAGAAATGAAACCGCCCATTGGGTAAGGATGAAATGGTAGGGTAAGAGCCTACCGCTGCGGTGGTGACATCGCGGGTCAGTGTAAACCCCACCTGAAGCAAGACCGAACAGTGAACATAAGGTTGCCCGCCTGTTCCGGGTAGGTCGCTTGAGCTTATTGGCAACAATAAGCCTAGATAGATGATTATCTAATACATAACCCGGCTTATAGCTTTACTCATATAATGAAAAATATGCAGGAGGACATTATGAGACATTTAATAAGTCCATTGGATTTTACAGTTGAAGAACTCGATGACTTGTTTAAAGTGGCGAAGGATATTGAAAATAATCCTAAGAAGTATGCTAAGGTATGTGACGGCATGAAGTTAGCTACATTATTCTATGAACCTAGTACTAGAACTAGATTGAGTTTTGAGGCAGCTATGATGAATTTAGGAGGAAATGTTTTAGGTTTCTCAGAGGCTACATCCAGCTCAGCGGCTAAAGGAGAGAGTGTATCAGATACTATCAGAGTAATATCTTCATATGCCGATATTGCAGCTATAAGACATCCTAAGGAGGGTGCGGCACTTGTGGCATCTTCTAAATCTGAAATACCTGTTATTAATGCAGGTGACGGTGGACATCAGCACCCTACACAGACTTTAACAGATTTATTGACTATTAAGAATCTAAAAGGAAAGTTAGGTGGATTCACCATCGGTTTATGTGGAGATCTAAAATTCGGAAGAACAGTTCACTCATTAATAAATGCGCTTTTAAGATATGATGATGTTAAATTTGTATTTATTTCCCCTAAAGAGTTATGTGTTCCTGACTATATTATAAAAGAATTAGATAATGCCAATGCAGAATATAAAGAGGTTACTAAACTAGAGGAGAGCATTGGTGATTTAGATTTACTGTATATGACTAGAGTACAGCGTGAGAGATTCTTTAATGAAGAAGATTATATAAGACTTAAGGACAGCTTTGTTTTAACTAAAGATAAAATGCAGATGGCTAAAGATGATATGTTAGTTCTTCATCCATTGCCTAGAGTTAATGAGATATCTGTCAATGTGGACGATGATCCTAGAGCAGTATATTTTAAGCAGGCTAAATATGGTGTTTATGTCAGAATGGCCCTTATATTAAAACTTTTGGAGGTGGAAGTATGATTAACGTAGATGAGATTCAAAATGGATTTGTACTTGATCACATTCAGGCCGGAAGAGCAATGGCTATTTACCATTATTTAAAAATGGAGGAGATTGATTGCCAGATAGCAATTATAAAAAATGCCAGAAGTTCTAAAATGGGTAAAAAAGACATTATAAAAGTTGAGGGATCCTTAGATTTAGTAGACTTAGATACAATAGCTTTTATTGACCATAATATTACAGTGGACATAATTCAGGATGGAAAGCTAGTTGAAAAAAGAGAATTAAAATTACCGGAGAAGATAGTAAATGTACTTCACTGTAAAAACCCTAGATGTATTACATCAATAGAGCAGGAGTTAAATCATATCTTTGTTTTAACTGATAAAGAAAAGGCATTATACAGATGTCAGTATTGTGACGAGCAGCAGGGAAGACTCTGGGAAAAACTATAAACAAAAAACAGTTTTGGAATTAACCAAAACTGTTTTTTTACTATTCGTCATCACCTTCTAAAACTGACTGTTTAGGTGTAGGATTTTCAATTCTAACTCTTACATAATCGATTCGTCTGCCGTCCATTCTAGTAACTCTCATTAGCAGATTTCCTATCTTAACAGTATCGCCTCTTTTAGGAATACGCTCTAAGGTTTCGATAATTAATCCGCCTAAAGATTCGTAAATTTCTGAATCAATATCAGTTCCCAGTCTTTCATTAAAGTCATCTAAGTTAACTGAACCCTCCACTAAGTAGAGATTATCTTTGATTTTTCTTATAACTTCTTTTTCATCCTCATCAAACTCATCTCTTATCTCTCCAATGATTTCCTCGATAATATCTTCTAGAGTGATAATACCTTCAGTCTGACCATATTCATCTAATACTACACACATACTGGTGTCTTCGTTTCGCATTTCCACTAATAAATCATTAAGTTCCTTTAACTCATAAGTAAAGAAAGGCTCACGGATAAGATTAGTAAGTTTGAAATTGCTTTTATCAATATGTTCAATAAGCATATCCTTGATATTTAAAATACCGGTTACATTGTCAGTGTCATCTCTGTAAACAGGAAAACGGGTATATTTAACATCGCTTATTACATTCATTAATTCATCATATGTAATATCAATTGGAATCATAGTAACATCAACCTTAGGGACTAAGACATCCTTAACACATGCATCTCCAAAATCGAAAACGTTGTTAATCATATCTTTTTCTTCAGTTTCAATGATTCCTTCCTCCTCACTAACGTCCATCAATGTTCTAAGTTCATCTTCAGTGATAGTAGAAGAGTTAAGATTTATATTGATTCTAAATATTTTTAAAATAACTGTTGAAAATAAGTTTAAAATAAAAATTATCGGTGAAAGAATGCTCATAAGAGACTTAATTGGTCTGGCATATGCTAGAGCTAATGACTCTGAATGAACTCTGGCAACTGTCTTAGGAATTATTTCACCGAAAATAATAATTAGAAATGTTAGAACTCCAACACCGATACTGATAGCCCAACCTACTTTAAACTGTTTATTTATAAAAATAGTAGTAATGGAAGATGCGGAAAGATTTACAATATTATTTCCGACTAGAATAGTGGTTAACATCTTATTAGGTTTTTCGAGTATTTCAGATAGGATTTTTGCTTTTTTATTTCCATCATCATTTAACATTCTCACGCGTACCTTACTTATTGTGGTAATAGCTGTTTCCGCCGATGAGAAGAATGCTGATAATAAAAGCAAACAACAAAGAGTTACCAATAATATTATGTTTATGGGGTCCATAAAATTCTCCTTTATATATAAGTATTTGTATAAAATTTTACATAATAAAAAAATATAAGTCAAGGTTAGGCCACAAGGGAATATCAGACAGGATAAAACATTGAAATTATAAACATAAAATAATTGAAAAAATGCTAGTATATGGTATAATAAACAAAGAATTGCGCTATTGTGCATAAAGATGAAATTTATGGAGGTTTTGTTATGAAACATATTAAAACATTAACAGGAAAAACAATGAAGGAGACAATGAAGAACGGTGGATGTGGTGAGTGCCAGACATCATGCCAGTCAGCTTGTAAAACTTCTTGTACAGTAGGAAACCAGACTTGCGAAAATAAATAATTGAAAATGTGAGGATATAAAAGTGATTCATCAATATAAAAGTAATGGATACAATATTGTAATGGACGTGGAAAGCGGATCAGTACATGTTGTAGATGATGTTACCTATGATGTTATTGAGTTATTTGAGAATCATTCTAAGGATGAAGTCCTAGACAGTTTGAAGGAAAAATATCCCGTTGAAAGCATTAAGGAATCACTAGAAGAGGTAGAGCAGCTAAAAGAAGATGGACAGTTATATTGTGAAGATGTATATGAGCCATTTATAAAAGACTTTAAGAAGGTTAAAAAACCTGTAGTTAAAGCTCTTTGTCTTCATATAGCCCATGATTGTAACCTAGCTTGTAAATATTGTTTTGCAGAGGAAGGTGAATATCATGGAAGAAGAGCGCTAATGTCTTTTGAAGTAGGTAAGAAAGCTCTCGATTTTCTAGTTGAGAATTCCGGTGCTAGAACTAATTTAGAAGTGGACTTTTTCGGTGGTGAGCCATTAATGAACTGGGACGTTGTAAAACAGTTAGTTGAATATGGCAGAAGCATTGAAAAAGAAAAGAATAAGAATTTCAGATTTACTTTAACTACTAATGGTGTGTTATTAAATGATGAAATTCTAGAATTTGCCAATAAGGAAATGTCTAACATTGTTCTAAGTCTAGATGGTCGTAAAGAGATTAATGATAAGATGAGACCGTTTAGAAATGGTAAGGGTAGTTATGATTTAATTGTCCCTAAGTTTAAGAAGGTGGCAGAGAGCAGAAATCAGGAAAACTACTACATCAGAGGAACATTCACCAGAAATAATCTAGACTTTGCTAAGGATGTGGAACACTACGCAGACTTAGGATTTAAGCAGATGTCTATGGAACCGGTGGTGGCACCTTTAGAGGCAGATTATTCTATAAGAGAAGAGGATATTCCACAGATACTTGAACAGTACGATGAATTAGCTAATTTCTATTTAGAAAGACATAAGCAGGGTAGAGGATTTAATTTCTTCCACTTTATGATTGACTTAAGTCAGGGACCTTGTGTTTATAAGAGATTAGCCGGATGTGGTTCAGGTACAGAGTATTTAGCTGTCACACCTTGGGGAGATTTTTATCCATGTCATCAGTTCGTTGGCAATGAAGATTTCTTATTAGGAAATGTGGATGAAGGAATTGTCAGAGATGATATAGTAGAAGAATTCTCATGCTGTAATGTGTACTCTAAAGAAGATTGTAAAAATTGCTTTGCTAAATTTTACTGTAGCGGTGGATGTGCTGCTAATTCATATAACTTTACAGGTAAAATCAATGATACATATGGTATCGGGTGTGAAATGGAAAGAAAAAGAGTTGAATGCTCTATAATGATAAAAGCTGCATTAGCAGATATGGAATCTTAGAGATTTCATAAACAAATATAGAAAGTAGGTTTATTAAAAATGAAATTTAAGAGAATGAGTAAAGGTAGCGCATCAGCTAAATTTACATTAATAATTGTAATTATGTTGATTATGGGCTACGTTCTTAATAGTGGACTTCAGGTAGGTAAGTTCGGAACAGACAGAGGTCAGGCTAAGTATATTACACAGGGTCTTGATCTTAAAGGTGGTGTAAGTATCACTTATGAAGTTTCAAAGAATAATAAAAACTGGACACAGAAACAGTTAGATGACACTAAGAGAAAGATGGAGTTAAGAGTACAGCAGTTCAGTACTGAGGCTCAGGCTTACATCGAAGGTGAAAAGAGAATTACTGTTGAAATTCCTGGTGAGAATGATGCTGAGAAAGTATTAAAGGAATTAGGTAAACCTGGTTCACTTTATTTCTGTACTAAAGATGAATCAACTAAGCCAACAAAAAAACAGTTAGAGAATAAAGAATTTATTGAACTTAAAGATGATCCACAGTACAAAGGTGTTTATAAGATTTGGTTAACTGGTGAGGAAGTTAAAGATGCTCAGGGTAACACAACTATGAATGAGCAGAAGACTGCCACAGAAGATATCGTTTCACTTAAGTTAAATGATAAGGGAACTAAGGCCTTTGCTGATATGACTACTCAGTTTGACGATAAGACATCATATATTATCTATGACGGTAAGGTGATTAGTGCTCCTACTATCAATGATCCTATTTTAGGTGGTGAGGCTCAGATTACAGGAATGGCTTCTAAAGAGGAAGCTGATAAGTTAGCTTCAAACATCCGTATCGGTTCTTTATCACTTGAGTTAAATGAGATTAGCCATAGTGTTGCCAGTGGACAGTTAGGTTCAGACGCTTTATCTAAGAGTGTTATGGCAGGATTGATTGGTCTTATCATTATCATGATTTTCATGTTATTCGTTTACAGAGTTCCTGGAATCGCAGCATGTTTATCATTAGTAGCTTATTTAGAGCTTATGTTACTTGCATTAAACGGTTATAATGCAACACTTACATTACCAGGTATTGCAGGTATCATCCTTAATATCGGTATGGCAGTAGATGCTAACGTTATTATTTATGCTCGTATTAGAGAAGAAATTGCACGCGGAGTCAGAGTAGAGGAAGCTATTAAAACTGGTTTCTCAAAAGCTACATCAGCTATCGTGGATGGAAATATTACAACATTTATTGCAGCACTTGTACTTCTATGGAGAGGTTCAGGTACAGTTAAGGGATTCGCTACAACATTAGCTATCGGTATCGTTGTTCAGTTATTCACAGCTTTAGTTGTTTCTAGAATTCTTATTAACCTATTATTCAATATGGGATTTGATAAGCCTTCAATGTACGGTAAGGAAATGATTAAGAAAGTTATTTCATTCGTACAGAAGAGATTTGTTTACTGGGTTGTTTCATTAGTTGTTATCGCTATTGGATTAGGAGCACTTGCATTTAACGCTTCTAAGGGAGATGCGTTTAACTACAGTATCGAGTTTAAGAGCGGTCAGACTACAACAGTAGCTTTTAATAAGAAATACAATATGGATGACTTTAATAAGCGCATCAAGAATGATATTGCTAAGGAAATCGGTTCAAACGATATCCAGGCATCTATCGATAAAGCAACAAACACATTTACAATTAAGACTAAGAAGTTAGAGGGCGATAAGTTCGATAAGTTCACAAACATGTTAGTAAAGAAATACGATGCTAAGACACTTAAAGATGGAAACTTTGCTAACAATATGATTACAAGTACAGTATCTAAGGAAATGAGACAGGATGCTGTTATCGCTACAATCATTGCCTTAATTTGTATGTTATTCTACATCTGGTTCAGATTTAGAAATATTCAGTTTGCTATTTCAGCTATCTTATGTTTAGCACATGATGTACTTATCGTTATTGGATGCTATGCATTAACAAGACTTACAGTAGGTACAACATTCATCGCCTGCGTTCTTACAATTATCGGTTACTCAATCAATGCTACAATCGTAGTATTCGACCGTATCCGTGAGAACAGAGCAGCTATGGAACCTAAGGAAACTATGGAAAATGTTGTTAATAAGAGTATCTCACAGACACTTACAAGAAGTATTTATACTTCATTAACTACATTCGTAGCAGTATTTATGATTTACATTATGGGTGTATCTTCAATTAAAGAGTTTACATTACCATTGATGGTAGGTATCGTTTGTGGTGCTTATTCATCAGTATGTATCGCTGGTTCTTTATGGTATGTACTTAAAGGAAAAGCTTATGATAAGGCTTTAGCTGAAAAGGAAGCTAATAAAATTCATAAAAAGAATAAATAATTAAATTAAAATTATATTAATTAAAACGGCGCCATTTGGTGCCGTTTTAATAATTAGCAGGCAGGAAAATGAAGGAAAATTGGTATATACACAGCAAGAAAGCTGATTTTGATAAAATAGCTAAAAAATTTAATATTGATAAAGTCACTGCCAGAGTTATCAGAAATAGAGATATAGTTGATATAAATGATATTGAAAACTATCTTAATCCTGATGTATCTAAGTTATCATCCCCATGGTTATTTAAAGATATGGATAAAGCGGTAGATATTCTAAAAATAAAGGTGGCAGGAAAAAATAAAATCCGTATTATCTGCGATTATGATGTGGATGGAATATGTTCAGGATTTATTCTTTACAGTGCATTAAAAGAAATTGGTGCCATAGTAGATGTTATCGCACCTGATAGAGAAAAGGATGGTTATGGTATTAATAAAAATCTTATAAAAAAAGCCAGTGATGATGGTGTTAATACAATACTTACTTGCGATAACGGAATAGCAGCCTTCGATGAAGTGAATTATGCTAAAACTCTGGGAATGGACATAGTAATTACAGATCATCATGAAGTGCCTTTTGATATAGTAAATGATGAAGTGGTTTACAAAATACCTTTGGCGGATGCTGTTATTGACCATAAACAAAAAGATTGTGATTATCCTTTTAAGGAATTATGTGGAGCAATGGTGGCATATCAGTTGATGAGAGCTCTATATTCATCTATGGATATATCAGAAGATAAAATAAAAAAATATTTAATGTATGCCGGAATTGCCACTGTAGCTGATGTGGTGGATTTAATTGGCGAAAATAGAGCTGTGGTAAGTGAGAGTTTAAGGCAGATTAAAAAGACTACTGATATAGGTATATCTGCGCTTATTAACGCTCTAAATCTTAATAGAGAAAGCATTAACAGTGGAACTTATGGCTTTATTATTGGTCCTACACTAAATGCCAGCGGAAGAATATCAGTAGCAAATAAAGCTATAAAGTTATTAGCTATGGATTCTGAAGAAAAAGCTAAAGAGATGGCTGCCCATCTAAAAAGTTTAAACGATGAGCGAAAGGCAATGTGTGAGAAGGGGGTAAAGGAAGGTTTAAAGTATGCTAAAAGTACTGATGATAAGGTGCTAGTGGTAGAAATGTATGATCTTCACGAAAGTATTGCCGGCATTGTGGCGGGAAGAATAAAGGAGGAGTTAAATAAGCCTACTCTTGTATTAACTAAGTCTAAAAGTGGTTTGATAAAGGGCTCAGGAAGATCTATTGAAACATATAATCTATTTGAGAAAATGTCAGAAGTAAAATATTTATTTGAAAAGTTTGGTGGTCATTCAATGGCTGCAGGATTTTCTCTTAAAGAAGAAAATGTTTCTGCTCTAAGAATTGAGCTTAATAGGAAATGTGGTCTAAGCGAAGATGATTTAGTTAAAAAGATTTGGATAGATACAATGTTACCATTTGGATATATTAGTCTTCCCTTAGCTCGCCAAATTAAAAGTTTAGATCCATTTGGCAAGGGAAATCCTACACCGTTGTTTGCCGAAGCTAGAGTAAAGATAACTAATATCTTTATAATGGGAAAAAACAGCAATGTGGTAAAGGCTATTATGGTCAATGACCAAAATGTAAAAATGGAAGGAATACTTTTCGGGGATGATGCAATGAGATTTTTAAAATTTCTTAGAGAAAACTTCGGAGAGTCTGTAATTAAGGATATTACAGCTGGAAGTGGTAATGGAATTTTGATAAATATCACCTACAATTTAGACATTAATATTTTTAATGATGAAGAAAAATTACAAATTAGAATTAAAAACTATAATATCCCAAATTTAAAAGTGCCAATGTAACATTTTTATGTTAGAATATGTATATATTATGTGTTGAAGAGGGAGATTGATATGCACGTATTAGATAACTATATAAAAAGTATTAAAGATTTTCCTAAAGAGGGAATTGTATTTAGAGATATAACAACAGTAACTCAGAATCCGGAAGGATTAAAAATGTCTATAGATGAATTGGCTAAAAGTATTGAAGAATTAAATCCTGATGTAATTGTTGGTATTGAAGCTAGAGGATTTATTTTTGGTGCTCCGGTAGCTTATAAATTAAATAAGGCTTTTGTTCCAGTAAGAAAACCGGGAAAGCTTCCTAGAGCGACTATATCACAGGATTATGAATTAGAGTATGGCTTTGCAACTATTGAGATGCATACTGATTCTATTAAAAAAGGTCAGAAGGTTGTTATTATAGATGACTTATTGGCTACAGGAGGAACTGTTAGGGCTGCTTGTTCTTTAGTGGAACAGTTAGGCGGAGAAGTGCTTGGCTTTTCATTTTTAGTTGAACTTAAAGGACTTAACGGTAGAGAAAACCTTAAAGGATATAAGGTTGAAAGTATTGTAGCATATGATGGAAAATAGATTGTAACTGTATTTAAATTATTTAAGGAAGGTGGTAAATATGGCTGAAAATGTAAAAATTGAAAATCATGGATTTATACCTAAAGAGGAAGAACACGCCACTCCAGAGGAATTGTATTCTAGATTGGTGGATAAAATTAAACATTACCATCCTTCAGCAGATGATTTAAGGCAGATTGAAAAGGCTTATCAGGTAGCTAAGGATTGTCATGGTGATCAGAGAAGAAAATCAGGTGAGCCTTATATTATTCATCCTCTTCACACAGCATTGATATTGGCAGACCTTGAGCTTGATAAGGAAACTATTATGGCAGGTCTTTTGCACGATGTTATGGAGGATACATCTGTAACCAGACCTCAGATGGTTGAGATGTTTGGTGAGGAAGTTACTGAATTAGTAGATGGTGTAACAAAACTTACTCAGACAGATTTTAAATTAGATAAGGTGGAAAAGCAGGCTGAAAACCTAAGAAAGATGTTTTTAGCCATGGCTAAAGATATTAGAGTTATCCTTATTAAATTAGCTGATAGATTGCATAATATGCGTACTATGCAATACCAGACACCGGAAAAACAGAAAGAAAAATCTAGAGAGACTATTGATATTTATGCGCCTTTAGCAGACCGATTAGGTATTTCTAAGATTAAGATAGAGTTAGATGACCTTGCTCTTAGATATTTAGAGCCTCAGGCTCATCAGGCCTTGGTGGAAGGTGTTCACCAGAGACTTGAGCATAGAGAAGAGTTTATGGGAAATCTTATTGCTGAGGTGGCAGGATATATTGAGAAAGCCGGTATTAAGGCTACTATAGATGGAAGAGTAAAGCATTACTTTAGTATCTATAAAAAGATGGTTAGTCAGCATAAGACATTAGACCAGATTTATGATGTGTTTGCCATTAGAATTATTGTGGATTCTGTTATGGAATGTTATGGGGCCCTAGGTATTATTCATGAGAAATATACTCCGGTTCCTGGAAGATTTAAAGATTATATTGCCATGCCTAAGCAGAATATGTATCAGTCATTGCACACTACTTTGATTGGACCTAATGGACAGCCATTTGAAATTCAGATTAGAACTTATGAGATGCACAGAACAGCGGAATATGGTATCGCTGCTCATTGGAAATATAAAGAAAATATTAATGGTTCTGACAATGAAGAACAGAAAATTAGCTGGTTAAGACAGATTCTAGAGTGGCAGCGTGATATGACTGACAATCATGAATTCTTAGATCTTTTAAAAGATGATTTAAATATGTTCTCAGGTAGTGTTTATTGCTTTACACCTGAGGGTGATTTAAAGAATTTACCGGCAGGTTCTACACCGATTGATTTTGCATACAGTATTCATAGTGCTGTAGGTAATAAGATGGTGGGTGCTAGAGTTAATGGAAAGATGGTTAATATCGATTATGTTATTCAGAATGGTGATAGAATCGAGATTGTCACATCTAATAATTCTACTGGACCTAGTATGGATTGGTTAAATATAGTTAAAAGCTCACAGGCTAAAACTAAGATTAACCAGTGGTTTAAAAAGCAGAATAAAGAGGATAATCTTCTTAAGGGAAGAGAGTTAATAAGTAACTACTGTAAGTCTAAAGGCATTGTTTTATCTGATATTATGAAGCCTAAATATATGGATAAAGTCAGAAAAAAATATAGCTATAAGGACTGGGATACTTTAGTGGCTTCCGTGGGATACGGCGGACTAAAGGAAGGACAGATAGTTAACAGATTAGTAATGGCTTATGAAAATGATCATAAGGAAATTGTTACTGATGAAGATATTTTAGAAAATGCTAATCACGAGGGCAATAGATCTGACAATATGAATAAGTCAGGGATTATTGTTGAAGGTATGTATGATGTTTCAGTTAGATTTTCTAAATGTTGTAGTCCTGTGCCGGGAGATGAAATCGTAGGATTTGTAACTCGAGGAAGAGGCGTTTCAATTCACAGAACAGATTGTATAAACATTATTAATATGCCGGAAAGTGATAAGACTAGATTGATTGATGCTTCCTGGGCTAAGGAAGAGGGCGAGGACAATGGCAGCTATTTAGCTGAGATTGTTATCTACGCTAAGAATAGAATTGGTATTATCACTGATTTATCAAAGATTTTCACTGAGAGAAAAATCAGCGTTAATTCTCTTAACAGTAGAGTAAGTAAGGCAGATATTGCCACTATTGAGTTATCTTTTGCTATAAAAGGTGTTGAGGAATTAAATGATTTAATCAATAAAATTAGAAATATTGAAAGCATAATCGATATCGAGCGTGCTACAGGTAGATAGGAGAGTAAATGGCAGAATTAGAAATTAAATTATTAACTGTAGGTATGGGATATACCAACTGTTATTTAGTTAAAAATAAGGATAACAATGAAGGCTTTATAGTTGATCCGGGAGAAGATGCCCATAAGATAGCTGGTCATATTAATACTATGAATATGAAGCCTAAGGCTATTTTACTTACACATTGTCATTATGATCATATATTGGCAGTGGATGAGTTAAGAGAGAAATATAATATTAAAGTATATATTTCTAAAGAAGATGCAAAGGGGCTTATTGATCCTAAGATTAACCTTACTCTAAAGCATGGTTTCCCAACAACTGTTAATGCGGATGTGGAATTAGAGGATGGAGAGAAGATAAATATTGCAGGGATTGATATAAAATTTATTTTAACTCCAGGACATACTCCGGGAAGTGGATGTTATTATGTTGAGGATACTAATTTATTATTCTCAGGTGATACAATGTTTAGAGCTAGCCGTGGAAGAACAGATTTTCCAGGTGGAAGCGAAGTGGAAATTTTAAAATCTATTAAGAATAAATTATTAACATTACCTGATAATACTTATGTATGTCCGGGACATATGGAAACTACATTAATTAGCAATGAAAAAATCTATTATCCATTCTAAAAGGTATTGACTTTTAGGGACAGAATGATATAATTTTAAGGTAACATATAAGTTTAAGGAGAGCGAACCGCAAAGGTTCGCTCTTTATTATGTAAAAATGAAAGGAAAGAATTTATGTCAAAACATGGAGATTATGAGCTAAAGACAGAAGAATTAATTATGCCTATCATTAATGAAAAAGGTTATGAATTAATTGACGTAGAGTATGTTAAAGAAGGCTCTCAGTGGTATTTGCGTGTGTACGTGGATAAGCCGGGTGGAATCACCATTGATGATCTAGAGTATGTAACTAGAGAATTTAATCCTATATTGGATGAGAAAGAATTCATTGATGACGCATATATTTTAGAAATCAGTTCACCGGGATTAGACAGACCGCTGAAAAAAGAAAAGGATTTTGAGAGAAACCTTAATAAGCCTATTGAGATTAAGTTCTATAAGGCAATTGACAATGAAAAAGTTGTGGTAGGTTTACTTAAATCCTATGATAAGGATTCTGTTGTTATTTTAGATGAAGATGATAACGAGAGAAAATATAATAAGGCAGATATATCGATTATCAGACCATGGATTGATTTTTAAATAGATAACGCCATAAATTAAGGAGGTAAAGAAATGGGTGTAGATACTAAAGAATTAATGCAGGCATTAGAATTGCTTGTAAAGGATAAGGAGATTAGTAAAGAAGAGTTATTTAATGTTATTGAAGAAAACTTAACAGTAGCATATAAGAATAATTATAGTAAAGAGAACAATGTAGTAGTTCAGGTTGATAGAGAAAACGGTGACTTCCACGTATATTCACAGAAAACTGTAGTGGAAGAAGTTATGGATCCAATCAGTGAGATTTCTTTAGAGGATGCTAGAAAAATTAAGGGAACTTATGAGCTAGATGATGTGGTAAATATTGAAGTTAACACTAAGGACTTCGGCCGAGTAGCTATCAGCTCAGCTAAGACTGGTATTTTACAGAAGATTAAGGCTGCTGAGAGCAATAGCTTATATAACTACTATGCAGAGAAAAAAGATGATATCATCACAGGTATCGTTCAGAGAATCAATGGAAAGAATATCAATATTAACATTGGTAGAATGGATACTGTTTTATTAGATAGAGAGCAGGTTCCAGGAGAATTCTTCAGACCAACAGACAGAATTAAGGTTTATATCACAGATGTTAAGCCTGGAAAGAATGAAGGAAAGGCTCCTAAGATTACTGTTTCTAGAAAGACAGAAGGATTAGTTAAGAGATTGTTTGAACAGGAAGTTACTGAAATTCAGGACGGAACTGTTGAGATTAAGAGTATTGCCAGAGAGGCTGGATCAAGAACTAAGATGGCTGTTTGGTCATCAAACCCTAAGGTTGATGCAGTTGGTGCATGTGTAGGTTTAAACGGTGCCAGAGTTAACGCTGTAGTAGAGGAAATCTTTGATGAGAAGATTGATATTATTGACTGGAGTGATAACCCTGCTATCTTAATTGAAAATTCATTAAGTCCATCAAAGGTAGTTTCAGTTTTAGCTGATCCTGATAATAAAGAGGCATTAGTTGTAGTTCCTGATGAGCAGTTATCATTAGCTATCGGTAAAGAAGGACAGAATGCTAGACTTGCTGCTAAGTTAACTAATTTTAAGATTGATATTAAGAGCGAGAGTCAGGCTAAGGAAGAGGGAATCCAGTACGTATTTAAGGATGAGGATTACATCGATGATTCAGAGTATTACGATGACGAGTACTATGATGATGAGTATTACGATGACGAGTACTATGATGATGAGTACGTTGCAAAGGATGATGACGAGTTTGACTTAAAGTCAGCACTTGAGGAAGCTAAAGCAAACAAATAAATTAAATTTATAATTGCAGGAGAGTTTTATGAATCGACCAAAAAAAGAACCGATGCGCACCTGTACAGGTTGTAGAGAATCAAAACCTAAAAAGGAACTAATAAGAGTCGTAAAAGAAGGCGATGAAGTTAGTGTTGATTTTACTGGCAAAAAAAACGGAAGAGGTGCATATCTTTGTAAAAACGTGGAATGTTTAGAAAAAGCCATTAAATCCAGAGGTTTAAACAGAACATTAAAAATTTCTAAGATTGACAATGAAATCTATGAAGAATTAAGAAAACAGTTGGAGGATGGTAATGAATAAATTACTTTCAATGATAGGATTGGCCACCAGAGCCGGAAAGACTGTTTCCGGAGAGTTTATGGTAGAAAAATCCATTAAGTCCAATGATGCAAAGATGGTTATTGTCTCAGAAGATGCATCGGATAATACAAAAAAACTTTTTACAGATAAATGTAAATTTTATAATGTTCCAATTTATATTATGTTAAATCGTTATGAATTAGGAAAAGCTGTAGGAAAGAAAAGTCGTGTTTCCATTGCAATTATAGATGAAGGTTTTAAGGATGCAATAGCAAAGTTAGTTGTTAAGTAGGAGGAAGATACATGGAAAAAATGAGAGTACATGAGTTAGCTAAAGAGCTAGGCGTTAAGAGTGCTGAAATCGTGGAAGAAATGAAGAAAAACGGTAAGGATCTTAAGGCAGCTAGTTCTATTGAAGGCGAAGATATAGAATATATTAGAACAAAATTAAAGAAATCAGCCGGCGGTGCTAAGGCTAAAGATGATGAGAAGAAAGAGGCTAAGCCTAAAACTATTATCACTAGCAAGGGCGCTGTAAGAATAGGTGAAAAGTCTGGTGAAAGACGTAAAAGAAGACATAGAGATGGTGAGCACAGACATCACAGAAAGAAGAGCGAGGAAGCTGTAGCAGAGACTGCGGCTAAGACTCAGGAGACTGTAGTTGAGGAGAAAAAAGCTGAGCCTGTAGTGGAGGCTAAGACTGAGGTTAAAGAGGAAGTTAAGGTAACTTTAGCAACTGAGCCAAAGGCAGAAGTTAAAGAGCCTGTAGCCACTGCTAAACCTGAGAAGGAAGAAAAAGCAGTTGTTGAGCCTAAGAAGGAAGAGCCTAAGGAAGTAGTTAAAGCTGATAATCGCAAAAATGTTTCTAATGATAAAAAACAGAAGAATGACAAAACCGGAAATGTAAGAAACGGAAATAGAAATGATCGAAACAACAATAGAAATGATCGAAATGACAGAAATGGAAATGACAGAAACGGAAATAGAAACGGAAACAGAAACGATAGAAATGACAGAAACGGAAACAGAAACGACAGAAACAATAATAGAAATGATCGAAATGACAGAAACAGAAACGACAGAAACGGAAACAGAAATGACAGAAATGATAGAAACAACAATAACAACAATAATAGACGTCGTGAAAATTTCAGAGACAATGCTCCTGTAGCTTCAGAGCCGGTACAGGATAAGAATAGAAAATCTCGTGAAAATAAAATCCGTCAGGATAAAAAAGAGAGAAATAAGAAGTTTGACTATGATAATAAGAGAGGTAATAAGACAAGAAATCTTTCTAAGACTACATTGACTAAGCCTAAGAAGAAAGAGGAAAAGAAGGAAGAAATTAAGATTATTGAAGTACCTGATTCAATTACAATCGGCCAGTTAGCTGAGAGAATGAAGATGACTGCTTCAACTATTATTAAGAAACTTTTCCTTGAAGGAAAGATGGTTACTGTTAATACAGAGATTGACTATGATAGCGCTGAGGAAATTGCAATGTCATATGATATCATGTGCGAGAAGGAAGAAAAGATTGATATTATCGAGGAACTTCTAAGAGAGGATGCCGAGGATGAGGCATTAATGAAGGAAAGACCTCCGGTAGTCTGTGTAATGGGACACGTTGACCACGGTAAAACATCACTTCTTGATGCTATTAGAGAATCAAATGTTATCTCTGGTGAGGCCGGCGGTATTACACAGCACATCGGTGCTTCTGTAGTTCAGGTTCAGGATAAGACAATCACATTCCTAGACACACCAGGTCATGAGGCCTTTACATCAATGAGAATGCGTGGTGCCCAGTCTACAGATATCGCTATCTTAGTTGTAGCTGCAGATGACGGTGTAATGCCACAGACTGTTGAGGCTATTAACCATGCTAAGGCTGCCAATATTGAGATTATTGTAGCTATCAATAAGATGGATAAACCAGGTGCTAATATTGACAGAGTTAAGCAGGGATTAGCAGAGCACGGTTTAGTTGCCACTGATTGGGGCGGAAATGTGGAGATGGTTCCTGTTTCAGCTCACACTAAGGAAGGAATTCCTGATTTATTAGATGTAGTATTATTACAGGCTGAGATTCTTGAATTAAAGGCTAACCCAGATAGAGAAGCTAGAGGTATCGTTATCGAGGCTAAGCTTGATAAGGGTAAAGGACCTGTGGCTACAGTATTAGTACAGAAGGGTACATTAAAGATTGGAGCTCATATTGCAGCTGGTTCAAACCACGGACATTTAAGAGCTATGGTCAATGATAAACATCAGCCAGTAGAGATGGCAGGACCATCAACTCCTGTTGAGATTTTAGGCTTAAATGGTGTTCCAAATGCCGGAGAGGTTTTTGTTACAACTAAGACAGCCGCTGAAGCTAAAGACTTTGCTAATACATTTATTGAGGATGAGAAAGCTAAGTTAATGGAGAAGAATAAGTTCAGCATCAGCTTAGATGATCTAAATTCACAGATTAAGGCTGGAGAACTTAAGGAATTAGACTTGATTATCAAGGCAGACGTTCAGGGTTCAGTTGAGGCTGTTAAGCAGAGCTTAATTAAGTTATCAAATGATGAGGTAGAGGTTAAGGTTATCCACGGTGGTGTAGGTGCCATCAATGAATCTGATGTTATCCTAGCTTCAGCTTCAAATGCTATCATCATTGGATTTAATATTAAGCCAGATGCACAGGCTGAGGATACAGCTAAGAGAGAAAATGTTGATATTAGATTATATTCTGTAATCTATAATGCAATTGATGATATTGAGAGAGCTATGAAGGGTATGCTTGAGCCAATCTATGAGGAGAAGGTTATTGGACATGCCGAAATCAGACAGATTTTCAAGGCTTCAGGCGTTGGAAATATTGCAGGTTCTTATGTTCTTGACGGAAATCTTGAAAGAGGATGTAAGGCTAGAATTACTCGTGACGGAGACCAGATTTTCGATGGTGATGTAGCTTCACTTAAGAGATTCCAGGATGACGTTAAGACTGTTAAGGCAGGATACGAGTGTGGTTTGGTATTCGACGGATTTAGTGCAATAGCTGAGGGCGATCAGGTAGAAGCATATATGATGGTTGAGGTACCTAGATAGTTAAAGAGGTAACTATGAGAAAGAATAGTATTAAAAATATTAGAATAAATGCAGAAGTTCAAAGAGAACTTAGCGTTATTATAAGAGAACTTAAAGATCCTAGAATTGGAATTATGACCAGCGTAACCGCAGTGGAGGTTACGCCGGATCTTAAGTACTGTAAGGCGTATATCTCTGTTTTAGGAGATGAAGAGGTGAAAAAAGAAACTATTGAAGGGCTTAAGAGCGCTGCAGGCTTTATTAGAAGAAGTCTTGCTAAAAATATTAATTTAAGAAATACTCCTGAGTTAAAGTTTGTTATAGATGAGTCTATTGAATATGGAATGAAAATGGATAAATTAATTAACGACTTACATCAGGATGACGAGGAATAGTCATGAAAAAAATAGATGATATTATTTCTGATGCTAAAACTGTGGGCATCACAGGACATTTGCGCCCTGATGGTGACTGTGTTGGTTCATGTCTAGGTCTTTATAATTATTTAGTAAAGAACAGACCAGATTTAGATGTGAGAGTCTTTTTAGAAACTGTGGAAGATAAATTTAATATTTTAGAAAACACAGATAAGGTTGAGACAAAAGGCTATGATGGAACAGTATTTGATGTATTTATCTGCCTTGATACAGCCAGCATTGACAGATTAGGCATTAACGAGGAATATTTCACAAATGCTACTAGAACAGTTTGTATAGATCATCATGCCAGCAATAAGGGTTATGCTGACTATAACTGGATTATTGGTGGATTTAGTTCAGCCAGTGAAGTTTTATATTATCTTTTAGATGAGGATAAGGTTGACAAGGCTGTGGCGGATGCCCTTTATATGGGAATAGCCCATGATTCAGGTGTGTTTAGATTCCAGAGCACCACTAGCGATACAATGAGATGCGCTGCTAAATTAATTGACTGTGGAGTTAACGTCAATGAAATTTTAGAGACTACATACTATAGAAAAACCTATAATCAGATGATGATTACATCTAAGATTCAAAGCAATGCAGTACTTGCTGCAAATGGCAGACTAATCTATGGTTGGTGTACATTGGATATGATGGATGAGTACAATGTAGATAAGTCTGAATTAGACGCTGTAGTGGCATCTATTAGAAATGTAGATGGTGTGGAAGTGGCTATGTTTATTTATCAGCTAGACGATAAGAAATGCAAGATTAGTTTAAGATCTCGCAATGAAGTGGATGTTAGTGCCATTGCTGTAAGCTTCGGTGGTGGAGGTCACGTTCGCGCTTCGGGATTCGAGATTGAGGCTGATATAAAAGATGCTATTAAGATGGTGGTAGCAAGAATAGAAGAGAGCCTATCTTAATGAGGAGAAGATATGATAGACGGAGTTTTGAATATATATAAAGAACCTGGATATACCAGTCACGATGTGGTGGCTAAAATGAGAGGGATTCTTCATCAGAAAAAGATTGGTCATATGGGAACTCTAGATCCTAACGCTGTAGGCGTATTGCCGGTATGTTTAGGAAAGGCTACGAAATTATGTAGTATATTATCTGAAAAGGATAAATCCTATGATTGTACATTACTATTAGGATTACAGACTGATACACAGGATATTGACGGCGAGGTGATAAACAGAGCTGATCCTGAAAAGTTAGAAAGTTTAGATCCTGAGGATATAGTCAATGCAATTAAATCTTTTATAGGTGATTATGCTCAGATTCCTCCTATGTATTCAGCAATTAAAATCAATGGCGAGAAGCTTTATGAGAAGGCTAGAAGAGGCGAGGTAGTGGAGCGAAAAGCCAGAGAAGTGAAAATAATAGATATTGTCATTACAGGAATTGAACCACCAAGAGTTAATTTCAGAGTGACATGTTCTAAGGGAACTTATGTTAGAACTTTATGCAATGACATTGGAGAAAAGCTAGGTGTCTACGGCTGTATGGAGAAGCTTTGCAGAACTATGGTTGACAGATTTGATGTCAAAAATGCCATAACATTAGATGAAATCGAAAAATTTAGAGATGACGGTAGTCTTTCTAATTATCTATATCCGGTGGATGAGATGCTTGATAAATATTCTAAATGTATTGTTTCTGCGGAGGCTGAAAAGTTGGTAAAAAACGGTAATATTTTTACAGGAAGTCAGACAATGCTTAAAATGAATCATAAGGATGAACAAATTTTAAGGGTATATACAGCAGGCAATCAATTTATTGGATTATACAAATATAATGCGGAAAAAAGAATTTATAAACCGTATAAAATCTTTTTATAAAAGAAGTGTGAGGGATTAAATGTTAACTGTATCGATTGATGATGTGTCATTAAAAAATACTATAGTAACCGTCGGTAAATTCGATGGTATACATAAAGGTCACGAGAAGTTATTTGATACCATGCGTGCCATCAGCAATGGTCGTCAAAGAGTGGTTTTAACATTTAAGTCTAACCCTAAAAATTTTTTAAACGATAAGAACAATAAAACTATTGTCACTGAAAATGAGAAACTGTTATTATGTGAAGAACAGGGCATCGATGTCTTTATTGAAATGCCTCTTACAAAAGAGTTTTTATCAATGTCTAGAGAAGATTTTTTATCAGAGATATTGATAAAGAAATTAGGAGCTACAAGTATTGTTTGTGGTACTGATTTTAGATTTGGGAGTAAGGCTAGTGGGAATGTAGATTTCTTAAGAGACAATCAGAAAAAATATGAGTATTCTCTAGTGGTTGTTGAGAAAGAACAGTATGATAAGGTGGATATTAGCAGTACTGTTATCAGAGATAAAATTGCTAGTGGAGACATAAGGGAGGTTAATACCTTACTAGATCATCCTTATAGAATTATAGGAAAAGTTTTAGAGGGTAAACAGCTAGGGCGAAAGATGGATGTGCCTACAGCTAATATAATTCCCCAGGAAACTAAATTATTGCCACCTAATGGGGTGTATAGAACTATAGTGGTGGTGGATAATGAAAAATATCATGCTATTACTAATATTGGCATTAATCCAACTGTAGATGATGACAATAAGATAAAAGTGGAAACTCATATAATTGATGCTAAAAAATATTTATATCATGAGACAATAGAGGTTAGATTCTATGATTTCATAAGACCTGAGAGGAAATTTGAAAATATAGATGAACTTAAAGCGCAGATAATCAAAGATATAGAGAAATGTAGAGAATTGCAATAATTTATATTCTTTACAAATATCTATACCTATGTTATCATAGAAAAGTATGTGAACCGGCACACGGTATTGGAAACTCCAACCCTTACTGTAGTGTCAGGGGATAATTAAAATTTAGGAGGATTGTAAAATGATTACAAGTGAAATCAAAGCTAACTTAGCTAAAGAGTATGGTAAGAGTGCTAACGATACTGGTTCACCAGCTGTTCAGGTTGCTATTCTTACATACAGAATCAAAGATCTTACAGAACATTTAAAGGTTAACAAGAAAGATCATCACTCAAGAAGAGGTCTTTTAAAGATGGTAGGTAAGAGAAGAGGATTACTTGACTACATTAAGTCAAACGATATTGATGAGTATCGTCAGCTTATTGAGCGTTTAGGAATCAGAAAGTAATAATTAATTACGACTTAAAATCGGATGTAGAAATACATCCGATTTTTTTTATGTAAAAAATTTATAAATTATCCCTGATATTCTTATTATTTGTAAAAATATTATAGAAAAATATTAATAAAATAAAGTTTTTTTGGATAAAACGTTTTTATTGAAAAAAGTACTTGCAAAATCTTTCACGGTAACATATGCTATAAATACACTCACTAATAATAGTAAGTGATATACGTCGACGGAAATTAAAAATAAAGGAGATTATATATGAATGAGTTTAAGAAGCTTATAAAAAATAAGCTAGAGATGATAATTGGGGATGATATAAGGGTGGATGTTCGTGATGTGACTAAAAATAATAATGTAACTAAATGCGCAGTATGTTTTATTGAGAAAAATAGCGTGGCTTCACCTACTATCTATATTGATAAGTTTTATGAGGAATATAAAGATGGCAGAAATATTAAAGATATTTGCGATGATATAATGGATATTTATGCCAGATGTATAAAGGTTCCTAATCTGCCTTTTGAACCGGACGAGATATATGATTATAAAAAGGTTAAGAACTATGTTTCTTATAAAATCATAAATTTTGAGATGAATAGAGAAATGCTTAAATCTGTTCCACATTTTAAGTATTTAGATTTAGCAGTGGTATTTTATTTAGTAATTAATGAAGGTAAAATAGGGAATGCCAGCGTAATCGTTCAGAATTCTCTATTAGAATATTGGGATATTCCTATAACTAAGTTAAAAACAGACGCTTTCTTAAATACCCAGCATAAGTATCCGGCTAAGATCACCAGAATGGATGATATTATTTCTGAGTTTATAATGGAGGATCTAAATAATTATAAAATTGAGGGTGAAGATGCTATAAATAGTGATTTGGTTAGCCCTGAAAGAATAGAAGAAATAGTAAGAGAAGAAATGGGATATACCAATATGGAAAATATTGATATGTATGTTTTAACTAACAGTATTAAATTTAATGGTGCTACTTGTATTACATACCCTAAAGTTTTAGAAAAATTTGCCAAGGAGCATAACAGTGATATCTGTATTATTCCTAGTTCAGTACATGAAGTTATATTAGTGCCAGTTGATTCCATTGATAGAAATAATATAGATAATATGATTAAGGAAGTAAATTCTAATGAATTAGAGAATATTGATATTTTATCAGACCATGTATATATCTATAAAAGGGCATTAAAAGATATTGTATATTAATTAATTAGTCCTGATAGGTAAAAAAATATCGGGACTAATTATTTTTCTTCAATATATTAAAGAATTGCTTATTTTATGGGATTATTATCTAAATATATGATAGAATTATTAATGGTTGAAAAAATTAGTAATTATATATAGGAGGATATATACAATGAAAAATAATACATGGAACTCATATGATGAAGCAGCTATGAAGGAACTAAATAATATTTCAGATTCTTATATAGATTTTTTATCAGAGAATAAGACTGAGAGAGAATGCGTATCCTTTTCTGTAAAAGAGGCTGAGAAAAAAGGATATAAAAATATTGAAGAATTAGATAGTGTTAATCCTGGAGATAAGGTTTATGCTGTATGCATGAATAAGGCTATTGCATTATTTAATATCGGACAGGAGCCATTAGTAGACGGAATGAATATTTTAGGAGCTCATATTGATTCTCCTAGAATGGACATTAAGCAGAATCCTTTATATGAAAAAGATGGATTGGCTTATTTAGATACTCACTATTACGGTGGAATAAAGAAGTATCAGTGGGTGACATTACCATTAGCTATTCATGGTGTATTTGTTAAAAAGAATGGTGAAGTAGTTAATGTGAATATTGGTGAAGATGAAAATGATCCGGTATTTTGTGTTAGCGATTTATTAATTCATTTAGCATCAAAGCAGATGGATAAAAAAGGCTCAGTAGTAGTGGAAGGTGAAAACTTAGATATTCTATTTGGTAGCATTCCATTAAAGGATGAGGAAAAGGATGCTGTTAAAAAGCAGGTATTAAATATCTTAAAGGAAAAATATGATGTTAAAGATGATGATTTTATATCTGCTGAGTTAGAGGTGGTTCCTGCTGGAAAAGCCAGAAGTCTAGGTTTAGATAAGAGTATGGTTTTAGCTTACGGACATGATGATAAGGTGTGCGCATATGCATCACTTCTTGCTATGCTAGAAGTGGATAATCCTAAGAGAACATCTTGCTGCCTATTAGTAGATAAAGAAGAAATCGGAAGTGTTGGTGCTACAGGTATGAGATCGCACTTTTTTGAAAATACTGTTGCTGAATTAATGAATTTATGTGGAGTATATTCAGAGCTTAACTTACGCAGATGCTTAAGAAAATGTAAAATGTTATCATCTGATGTAAGTGCAGGTTTTGATCCATTATATGCAGATGTATTTTCTAAACAGAGCACTTGTTATTTAGGAAACGGTGTTGTATTTAATAAATTCACAGGAGCTAGAGGTAAATCAGGTTCTAATGATGCCAATGCAGAATATTTAGCTTATATTAGAAAAGTTCTCGATGATAATAATGTATCATTCCAGATGGCTGAATTAGGAAAGGTTGATGCCGGCGGCGGCGGAACTATTGCTTATATTATGTCTTTATACGGAATGGAAGTAATTGATTGCGGTGTGGCTGTATTAAGCATGCATGCTCCATATGAAGTGATTAGTAAAGCAGATTTATATGAAGCATATAAAGCTTATAAAGCATTTATCTCAGTAGAATAAGACTTAAGAATTTATAACTGGTTATCAAAAAATCCATAAGTTCACATGATTTACACAAAAGGCTACTATAATAATCTAAAATAATATTAGTGTAAGGGGGCCATTATGAATGATATTAGAATTTTAGTCGTGGATGACGAAGAGAGAATGAGAAAGCTTATCAGAGATTTTTTACAGCGTAAGCAGTATCAAATTACTGAAGCAGAAGATGGCGAGCAGGCTATAGAATTATTTATGGCTAATCATGGTTATGATTTAGTTATTTTAGATGTTATGATGCCTAAGATGGACGGATGGGAAGTATGTAGAGAAATTCGTAAAATTTCTAAGGTACCTATAATTATGCTTACTGCTAAAGGCGAGGAAAGTGATGAATTATTAGGTTTTGAATTAGGGGTAGACGAATATATTACTAAACCATTTAGTCCTAGAATTCTTGTAGCTAGAGTGGAGGCTTTAATGAGAAGAACTAAGAATGTGTCTGCAGATGATATAATAACATTTGGTGATTTATCTATTAATAAGGCCGCCAGACAAGTTACAGTTAAGGATGAGAATGTTGATTTAAGTTTCAAGGAATTTGAGTTGCTAATATACTTAGTGGATAATAAGGGAATAGCTCTCTCTAGAGAGAATATATTAAATAGCGTATGGGATTACGACTATTTTGGAGACGCTAGAACTATAGATACCCATATTAAAAAGCTTAGAAATAAGCTAAAAGACTGCGGTAAATACATTACTACAGTATGGGGAATGGGATACAAGTTTGAAGCATAGTTATCTGGGAGAAAAATATGAAGGATAAAATTATTAATAAGATTAAAGGTTCTATAGCCATAAAAATGTCGTTGTTGCTTTCTGTGGTTATAATTGCGTCTTTATCTATAATTCTTTTGTTTAGCAATGTTTTATTGCCTAGATATTATGGCTATTCTAAGCAAAAATCTATTAAGCAGCTATACTATAAATTGCAGGCTATTACGAAGAGCGATAGCAATATTGATCAGTCTAAAAACACAGATGCTTTAAATGAGTTATGTGATAAGGATGGAGCTACTATTATAGTAGTTAACGCTGATGGAAGTCATATTTATGAGTATGGTAACGAGAGAATGCTAAAAGAGAGATGGAAAGAAATTATTTCCAGGGATTCTATTTCATCTATAGTTAAAGCTGATGTTATCGAACAGAACAGTAATTATGTTTTGCAGTCTGTAACAGATGTAGTTTCTAATAAAAATCATTATGAGCTTTATGGAAAGCTAAACTCCGACAATTTTTTTGTTATAAGAATGTCCGTGGAAAATATTAGGGAAAATGCTCATATTTCTAATAGATTTTTTATTATGATTGCCCTTGTAATCTTAATTATGACATTGTTTGTTATGAATTTTGTAACTAAGCGATATGCTAAGCCTATATTAGAGTTAGCAGATATCTCAAAGCGCATGTCAGATTTAGATTTTGAGGCTAAGTATAATGGAGACAGCAATGATGAAATCGGAACATTAGGAAATAATATGAATGATATGTCCGATAAACTTGAAAAGACTATTGCTAAACTTAAGAATGCTAATATAAAGCTAAGCGAAGATATTGAAAAAAGAGATGAAATAGATAAGATGAAGGCTGACTTTATCTCTAATGTATCTCATGATCTTAAGACTCCGATAGCATTAATTAATGGCTACGCAGAAGGATTACAGGACGGTATAGCTGATAATCCACAGGATTTAAACTATTACTGTGATGTAATTAAAGATGAAGCTAATAAAATGAATAAGATGGTTAAGAATCTACTAGCCCTTAACCAATTAGAGTATGGTTCTAATTCCTTAGAAATAGAACGATTTAATGTGACAGAGCTTATATCAAATTTACTTAAAAATATGTCCATTGAAGCTAAGAAATTAGATGTGACAGTAGAGTTTGATGATAGTAAAAAGGTCTATGTCTGGGCAGATGAATTTCAGATAGAGCAAGTCTTAGTAAACTATATTCAGAATGCTTTTAACCATGTCACAAAGGGCGGTTTAATAAGGGTTTTAATCGTGACTGATGTTGACGTAGCTAAGATTATTGTGTACAATCAAGGGATGAATATCCCAAAGGAAGATATTGATCATATCTGGGATAAATTCTATAAAGTTGATAAAGCCAGAACTAGAAAATATGGTGGTAATGGCATTGGTTTATCCATTGTCAAGGTTATAATGGATAGACATAATAAAAAGTATGGCGTTTTAAACCTTGAAGACGGTGTAGAATTCTATATTGAACTAGATACTAATAGTAAGACAGGAGAAGAAAATGATAGCGATTATTGATTATGATGCAGGTAATATTAACAGTGTAGAGAAGGCATTAAAGTTCTTAGGTGAGGAGACAATTGTTACACCGGATAAGGATATTATTTTAAATGCAGATAAAGTTATTTTACCTGGAGTAGGTGCTTTTGGAGATTGTATGGATAAATTGAAAAAATATGATCTTGTAAATACTATCTACGATGTAGTTGATAAAAAGACACCTTTTATGGGAATATGCTTAGGTCTTCAGCTTTTATTTGAAGATAGTGATGAGGCTGAAAATGTAGCTGGATTAGGTATTTTAGATGGACATATTAAGAAAATTCCCGCTAAGGACGGACTTAAGATTCCGCATATTGGTTGGAATTCTTTAAAGTTAGTAAATGATGGCCGTCTTTTTAAAGGCCTAAATGATGAAGAATATTTCTATTTTGTTCATTCATATTATTTACAGGCTAAAGATGAATCAATAGTAAAAGCTATCACTAATTACGGTGTGGATATCCATGCTTCAGTGGAAAAAGACAATGTTTTTGCTTGTCAGTTCCATCCTGAAAAGAGTGGCGATGCTGGATTGAAATTGTTAAAGAATTTTGCTGATTTATAAAAGATTAATTTAATTAAGGAGAAAGAACAATGCACACTAAGAGAATAATTCCTTGTCTTGACGTTGATAATAATAGAGTTGTAAAAGGTACTAATTTCGTAGATTTAAGGGATGCAGGAGATCCTGTAGAAGTAGCTAAAATCTACAATAAAGCCGGAGCAGACGAATTAGTATTTTTAGATATCACTGCATCATCAGATGCTAGAAAAACCGTAGTAGATATGGTTTCAAAAGTGGCTGATGAAGTGTTTATTCCATTTACAGTAGGTGGCGGAATTAGAACAGTAGATGATTTTAAAGAATTATTAAGAGCTGGGGCAGATAAGATAGCTGTCAATTCAGCAGCAATAATGAATCCGCAGCTTATTTCTGATGCTGCTAGTAAATTTGGAAGCCAGTGCGTGGTAGTGGCAATTGATGCTAAGAGACGCCCTGACGGTGGCTGGAATATCTTTAAAAATGGTGGAAGAGTTGATATGGGTATCGATGCAATTGAGTGGGCTAAAGAGGCCGACAGACGCGGTGCCGGAGAAATTCTATTAACAAGTATGGACTGTGATGGTGTAAAGCAGGGTTACGATTTAGAGTTAACTAGAGCTGTGGCTGATAGTGTGTCTATTCCAGTTATTGCATCAGGTGGAGCAGGAAATATGGAACACTTTTATGATGCCTTAACAGAGGGTGGTGCAGATGCTGCCTTAGCAGCTTCACTGTTCCACTTTAGAGAGATGGAAATAGTTGATTTAAAGAAATATTTAGCTAATAAGGATATTCCTGTTAGATTATAATATAAAAGGAAAAAAGTTATGGGAATGATAGAAAACGATTGGAAAGTCGCTTTATCAGATGAATTTAGAAAAGAATACTATAAGGATTTATATAATTTTGTAAGAGATGAGTATAGTAGAGAAGTTATATATCCTAAAGCGGATGACATTTTTAACGCATTTCATTTAACACCGCTAAAAGATGTTAAGGTATTAATATTAGGTCAGGATCCTTACCATAATGAGAACCAGGCTCATGGCCTTTGTTTTTCAGTTTTACCAGGAAATGATACACCACCTTCTCTGCAGAATATCTATAAGGAACTAAATTCCGATTTAGGCTTATATATTCCTAATAATGGCTTTTTAGAAAAGTGGGCTAAACAGGGAGTATTATTATTAAATACAGTTCTGACAGTTAGAGCACATCAGGCTAATTCTCACAGAAATAGAGGTTGGGAAAAATTTACAGATGCAGTAATTGAAGCCATAAATAAAGAAGATAGACCGATAGTTATTATGTTATGGGGCGGACCGGCCCAGAAGAAGGCTAAGATGCTAAATAATCCTAATCATTTAGTGTTAACCGCGCCTCATCCTAGCCCATTATCAGCTTATCGTGGTTTTTTTGGTTGCAAACACTTTAGTAAATGTAATGAATTCTTAAAAGAGCATAACATAGAGCCTATAGATTGGCAGATAGAAAATATTTAAATTAATTAGATAAAAATAGCGTTGATCATTAAGATCAACGCTATTTATTTATCCATAACTTGATAAATAGTTATAAAGATTATTTTAAATTCTTTTTAGCATTTGATAGCATTAACTTAATTCTGTTAAGCTGATTTACCTCGCTGGCACCTGGGTCGTAGTCGATAGCTACAATATTAGCCTCAGGATGTAAATGTCTTAACTTCTTAATTACACCTTTACCTACGATATGGTTTGGAAGACAACCAAAAGGCTGAGTACATACAATATTAGGTACATCATCGTGAATTAAGTGAAGCATTTCACCAGTTAAGAACCATCCCTCACCAGTCTGATTACCAATAGAAACTATTTCTTTAGCCATATCACTCATTTCCCAAATATCAGAAGTAGGAGAGAAGTGTTTGCTCTTAATTAACTCTTTCTTAGCACTGTTTCTCATCCATTCCACGGCTTTAATTCCTAATTTACCAATACGTGTTGATTTCTTTGAGAAACCTAAGAATTCTTCTTTAAACTGATTGTTTCTAAAGCCGTATAAGAAGAAGTCAATAAGATCAGGCATAATGGCTTCAGCACCTTCCTGCTCTAAAAGATTAACTAAATCATTATTGGCAGTAGGAGAGAACTTAACTAGAATTTCACCTACAATACCTACTCTAGGTTTCTTAATATCTTTAACTTTTATAGCATCAAAATCTCTAACAATCTTTTTCATGTTCTTTTTAAAACGTCTGATACCATATTTATTATCAGCTAACTGCTGACATAATTTATATTCCCATTTCTTGTGCAATGCATCAGTTTCACCTTCGTTAACCTCATATGGTCTGGTTCTGTAAACTACACGCATAAATAAGTCGCCATAAAGAACAGCCTCAACAGCCTTAGCAGCTAATTTAGGGGTAATCTTAAATCCGCTGTTAACCTCAATACCCTGAAGACTAAGGGATAATACAGGAATATGTTCCATGCCGGCTTTCTGTAATGCACGTCTGATAAATCCAATATAGTTAGTAGCACGACAACCACCACCAGTCTGGCTGATTACAACTGCAGTTTTATCTAAGTCATACTTGCCAGATAAAAGTGCATCCATAATCTGTCCTACGACAATTAAAGATGGATAACAAGCATCATTGTTAACATATTTTAGACCTGAATCAATACAAGATTTCTTAGAATCTAATACTTCGAAATTATATCCACAAGCTCCAAAAGCAGACTCTAACATTGTAAAGTGAATTGGACTCATCTGAGGACAAAGGATTGTATATCCGCTGTCATTCATATCTTTAGTATATTCCACCTTATCAATAGAAGAAGGCTGGATTGTTCTCTGGAAATTATTTTCTTTTCTAACTCTAAGAGCAGCGAGAAGAGAACGGATTCTGATTCTTGCAGCACCTAAATTATTAACCTCATCTATTTTAAGAACAGTATAAATTTTTCCTGAGCGTGTTAAAATATCGCTTACACAGTCAGTAGTTACAGCATCAAGACCACAACCAAAGGAATTTAACTGAATTAAATCTAAATCATCTCTGGTTTTAACATAGTTTGCTGCTTTATATAATCTAGAATGATACATCCACTGATCTGATACAATCAAAGGACGCTCAACTTTTCCTAAATGAGAAATAGAATCCTCAGTGAATACCACTAAACCATATGAAGTGATCATCTCAGGAATACCATGATTGATTTCTGGGTCAATATGGTAAGGACGACCGGCTAAAACAATACCACGCTTATTATTTTCTTCCATATACTTAAGTGTTTCTTCACCCTTTTTACATAAATCATTTCTAGATGCAATTAATTCTTCCCAGGCTAAATGAGCAGCTTTTTTAACTTCGCTAGCATCAATATTGTGAGATTTTTTAAATACATCCACTAATCGCTTTGTTAAAATTTCTTCGTTAGTAAAGGCCATAAACGGATTCATGAAATTGATATCAGGATCGTCTAGTTCCTCCACGTTATTTTTAATATTTTCGGCATAAGAAGTAACAATAGGGCAGTTATAGTGGTTGTTTGCATCCTCAGTTTCATTTCTTTCGTATGGAACACAAGGATAGAAGATAAATTTAGCGCCGTTCTTTAATAACCACATAATATGTCCATGTGAAATCTTAGCCGGATAACATTCTGATTCACTAGGAATAGATTCGATACCCATCTCATAAATCTGATGAGAAGAATCCGGTGATAGCATTGTGCTAAATCCTAATTCCTTAAAGAATGTTGCCCAGAATGGGTAGTTTTCATACATATTAAGAACTCTAGGAATACCCACCACGCCACGTTTTGCTTCAGATGGAGCTAGAGGCTCATAACCGAAAACTCTATTGTATTTATATTCGAATAAATTAGGGATATTTTCCTTGTTTTTTTCTTTGCCTAAACCTTTTTCACAACGGTTTCCGCTGATAAAACGTCTGCCGTCTGAGAATAAATTGATAGTCAATAAACATTTGTTAGTACAGCCCTGACATCTAGTCATTGAAGTCTTGTAAGAGAACTCGTTTAACTGCTCTAAAGTAAGGGCAGTAGAAGGCTGACCATTATATCTTTCTCTGGCAATTAAAGCTGCACCGAAAGCACCCATAATACCGGCAATATCCGGTCTTATAGCTGTTGTACCAGATACTTTCTCGAAGCTTCTTAAAACAGCGTCATTGTAGAAAGTACCACCCTGAACTACAACCTTTTTACCAAGGTCGCTAGCGTCAGTGATTTTAATAACCTTAAATAATGCGTTCTTGATTACAGAATAAGCTAGACCTGATGAAATATCAGCTACAGTAGCGCCTTCCTTCTGGGCCTGCTTAACGTTAGAATTCATAAATACAGTACATCTGGTACCTAAATCAGTTGGATTAGGAGCAAAAAGCGCTTCCTTAGCAAAATCCTGAACTGAGTAGTTAAGTGATTTGGCAAATGTCTCTATAAATGAACCACATCCTGAAGAACAAGCTTCATTTAATTGAACGCTGTCTACAGAATTATTTTTAATCTTAATACATTTCATATCCTGTCCGCCAATATCAAGGATACAGTCTACCTGAGGCTCGAAGAAAGCTGCTGCATAGTAGTGAGCCACAGTTTCAACTTCGCCCTCATCTAATAAAAGAGCGTTTTTAATTAAAGCTTCTCCATATCCTGTAGAACATGAGCGCACAATATTAACACCCTCAGGTAATTTAGAGTAAATGTCCTTGATGGCGTTAATAATAGTTTCTAACGGATTTCCGTTGTTTGAGCTGTAGAATGAGTACAATAAAGAACCATCTTCAGCTACTAAAGCTGCCTTAGTAGTAGTAGAACCTGAATCTATTCCTAAAAAGGCATTTCCTTTATATGTTGATAAATCTGATTTCTTTACGTTAGCCTTATTATGGCGCTTAGTAAATTCATCATATTCTCTTTCATTATTAAATAGTGGGTCTAATCTCTTGATTTCCATAGACATAGCCACACCTTTAGATAATCTCTCGTATAAATCAAGAGCCATAGCTCTAACCTTAGGCTTGTGATTTAGGGCAGCACCTGTTGCTGCAAATAAGTGAGAGTGATCTGGAGCTACAATATGCTCATCATCTAAATTAAGGGTTCTTATAAATGCATTTCTAAGTTCTGATAAGAAGTGCAATGGACCACCTAAAAATGCTACTGTACCACGAATTGGCTTACCGCACGCTAAACCGGAAATAGTCTGGTTAACTACAGCCTGGAATATAGAAGCCGCTAAATCTTCTTTAGTAGCACCTTCATTGATAAGAGGCTGAATGTCAGTTTTAGCGAATACACCACATCTCGCAGCGATAGGATAAATCTCCTGATAATTTTTGGCATACTCATTTAAACCTGATGCATCTGTCTGTAATAAAGATGCCATCTGGTCAATAAAAGAACCTGTACCACCGGCACAGATACCATTCATTCTCTCTTCTATACCATTTGAAAAATAGATAATCTTAGCATCCTCGCCACCTAGCTCAATAGCTACATCAGTCTGTGGTGCGTAATCTTCTAGAGCAGTGGCAACAGCTACAACTTCCTGCTCAAAAGGAATTCTAAGATGCTCTGATAAAGCTAGTCCACCTGAACCAGTAATCATTGGAGCTAATTCCACATCTCCTAATAAGTCAATTGCCTTCTTTAATAATTCCGCCAATGTCTCCTGTATATTAGCGTAATGTCTCTGATAATCAGAGAAAACCATCTTATTATTTTCATCAAGAATAGCAATCTTAACAGTAGTAGAACCAATATCTATTCCTAATTTGTAATAATTATCGTTATACATTTTTAAATGCCTCCGAAACCTTAATAAATATTAAAAATTGGTAAATCTATTAACTGAAAAATACTTAAAAATTGAATAAAATTTCAACCTTTAAGCAGATAATTTCAATTGAACATAAGTAAACGAAGATATTATATTACAAATAAGAAAAAAATACAATTATTTATTTGTAATGCCTACATTATATATGGTATAATATCGGAATGATTGGACTATTATACGTTTATTAATTGGATTAAAAAAAAGGAGGAAGATAGAGTGAATAAGAAGCGTAACATTTCCTACAATATTGCTATTAAGAATCTTACACTATATTTGTTGATTGGATATGCTATAGGATATTTCTTACTATATACTAATCCGTCTTTATATGGTCTTCTTCAATTTAGTCCCTACGACATAATTAATAATAAACAGATATGGCGATTAGTTACCTGGGTAATCACAGTTCCTGAAGGATTGGGTATATTCACCATTATTATGTTTTTTATGTATTATTACTTCGGTAGAACACTAGAAGGCATATGGGGTACGAAAAAATATAATATATATATATTCTCAGGCCTTATATTTACAGTGGTAGGATCAATGCTTTTATATTTTATTTTGCCATTGATTTTTCCAGAACTAGATAATATGGCTACATCTTTGCTACTTAGAATGTATGTATCCACTAACTATATTAATATGTCAATCTTTTTAGCTTTTGCATTTACTTTTGCGGAAGCAGAATTAATGCTATATTTCTTGATTAAGATTAAAGCAAAATATATTGGATATATTTATTTGGTATTTTTAGCCGCTGAGATTATTGATTCTTTTAAGCAGGATAGAGTTATAGGAATCATTAATATATGTGTAATAATATTGTCCCTTCTTAATTTTATTATTTTTAAGGTTACCGGAAATTTATCAGGTAGAACTTATAAAACAGTTAAGAGACAGACACAGTTTAAGCACAATATAAATAAAGGAATTAAGTCTAACAAGAATCTGACAGCCATTCACAGATGCTGCGTGTGCGGTAAGACTAACTTAGATGATCCTGATTTAGAATTTAGATATTGTTCTAAATGCAGTGGAAATAAAGAATATTGTATGGAACACTTATTTAAACATGAACATAAATAATTATTAGAGGTATATATGAGACAGGAGAAATTTGATAGAAGTGCAGGAATATTGATGGCGATATCAAGCTTGCCATCACCATATGGAATAGGAACATTTGGAAAGGCTGCTTATGATTTTGTGGATAAACTTGATAAAGCTTCACAGAAGTATTGGCAGGTGTTGCCTCTAGGACCTACAGGTTACGGAGATAGCCCTTATCAGTCATTTTCAGCTTTTGCAGGAAATCCGTATTTTATCGATTTAGATATGTTAATTGAGGAGCAGTTAATCGAGAAAAATTTTGTGGATTCATTTAAATGGTATATGGAAGAAGATCAGGTAGACTACGGCCTACTTTACCAATCCAGATTCGAAGTTTTATTTGAAGCATACAATAACGCTAAAAGTTTAGATGATTATAGAGACACTGATGAATATAAAGAATTTATAAAGGATAATTATTTCTGGTTAGAGGATTATGCTTTATATACTGCCATAAAGAAGCATTTTGAATATCAGTCATGGCAGGACTGGGATGATGAATATAAGTTCAGAAAGAAAGAAGCGTTAGAAAAAATAAAAATTGAATATAAAGAAGAAATAGAATTTCAGAAGTTTATTCAGTTTAAGTTTTATCAGCAATGGAAAAAATTAAAGGAGTATGCCAATGATAAAGGTGTTGAAATAATTGGAGATATTCCAATTTATGTGGCCCTGGATTCAGCAGATGTTTGGCAAAATCCTATGGAATTCCAGATGGATAAAAAGTTAGAGCCTAAAAAAGTGGCAGGTGTTCCACCTGATATGTTTTCTGAGACAGGCCAGCTCTGGGGCAATCCGCTATATGATTGGGATAAGATGGAAAAAGATGACTTTTCCTGGTGGAGAAAGCGCATGAAATATGCAGCTAAGTTCTATGATGTTATTAGAATAGATCACTTTATAGGAATGGTTAAATATTATTCTATCCCGGCAGAAGATGAGGATGCCAGAGGCGGAAAGTATGTTTTAGGACCGGGAATGAAGCTTATAAATGCCATCAATGAATCAATTGGCGATAAAAAAATTATTGCTGAGGATTTAGGTGTTTTAATGCCGGAAGTGGAAGCAGTTTTAGAAGAGTCAGGATATCCAGGAATGAAGATTCTAGAGTTTGCTTTCGATGGAAACCGTACTAATGTTAATCTTCCATATAACTGGGACTCAAATACAGTAGCTTACGGTGGAACTCATGATAATGACACTATTATGGGATGGCTTTCTAATCAGCAGTACTGGGAGCTAGGGTACTTAAGGGAATATGTGGAAGCTAGACATGAAAGCTTTGAGCAGTTGACAGATAAATTGTTTAAGGTGGCATATGAGAGTGTAGCCAATGTAGTTATTTTCCAGACACAGGATGTGTTAAAGGTGGGAAATATCGGAAGAATGAACCTGCCATCATCTATGGGAACTAATTGGAGATGGAGAATGAAACCTTATGATTTTAGTGATGATAAGGTGGAGAGATTAAGATATCTATGTGATATTTACGGAAGGACAAAATAATCTTTCGTTTTATTATAAAATCAAGTAACAAAGTTTTAGGAGGACTGAAAAATGGAAAAGAAACCATTTGTAACTAAAGAACAGATTGAGGAGATTACAAAAACATATCCTACACCATTTCATATTTATGATGAAAAAGGTTTTGTGGATAATGCTAAGAAAGTTTACGAAGCATTTTCATGGAACAAGGGATTTAGAGAGTACTTTGCTGTAAAGGCTGAGCCTAATCCATTTATTATTAAGAAGTTAAAAGAAGTGGGATGTGGTGTAGACTGTTCTTCATATACTGAGCTTATGATAGCTGATAAATTAGGATTTAGAGATGATGAGATTATGTATTCATCAAATGAGACTCCTGAGGGAGAGTTTAAATACTGTAGCTCATTAGGCGGAATTATCAATTTAGATGATATCACAATGATTGACTATGTAGAAAAGGAGTGTGGAATTCCTGAGACTATCAGTTGTAGATTTAACCCAGGTGGAATCTTTAAATTGTCTAACGGAATTATGGATAACCCTGGTGATTCTAAATATGGAATGACATATGAGCAGATTATTGAAGCTTTTAAGATTTTAAAGGATAAAGGTGCTAAGAAATTCGGTATTCATGCATTCTTAGCTAGTAATACAGTAACTAATGAGTATTATCCAAATCTCGCTAGAGTTATTTTTAACCTAGCTGTTGATATTAAAAAGCAGACAGGAATTGCTATTTCATTTGTAAACTTATCAGGTGGTGTAGGAATCCCTTACGAGCCTGGAAAAGAGCCTAATGATATTTTTAAAATTGGACAGGGCGTTAAGGAAGTTTACGAAGAGATTTTAGTTCCAGAGGGAATGGATGATGTTTCAATCTACACAGAGATGGGTAGATTTATGATGGGACCATACGGTGCATTAGTAACTAAGGCAGTTCACGAGAAACATATCTATAAAGAGTATATTGGTGTTGATGCCTGTGCAGCTAACTTAATGAGACCTGCAATGTACGGTTCATATCATCATATTACAGTTTTAGGAAAAGAAAATGAGAAGGCAGATCATGTATATGATATAGTTGGATCATTATGCGAGAATAACGATAAATTTGCTATTGATAGAAAATTACCTAAGATTGATATGGGTGATTACATTTATATCCATGACACAGGAGCTCACGGTTTCTCAATGGGATATAACTACAATGGTAGATTGCGTTCAGCAGAGCTTCTTTTAAAGGAAGACGGAAGTGTAGAATTAATCAGAAGAGCTGAAACTCCAGCAGATTATTTTGCTACATTTGATTTTTGCGACATTATGAAATAATAGGAGATTGAAATGAAAAGCATTGTCAGAGATATACGTTCAAATATAAATTTAGAGGAAAATTTAAAGTTATACGCTGATAAATATATCGCGCTAACTAAATCTATTTCATATAGTGAATTGGCTATTGAATATTTTAGCTTAGTAACAGATTTTCTAACAGAGGATGAAGAAAATAAATATAAAGACGAGATATTTAAAGGACTGGAATTTTTATCTGAATGTGTAGCTGGCATTGTGGAGAATAAAAAAATAGATGCAGATTCGCTATATGAATTTAGAAAGAAGAATATCAATGAGGTTTATAATTTAACTGCCCTGGTAGATAGAGTTAATGTCTATGAGAGAGTGCTCAATGGAATCGAGTATAAATTCACTAGCGATGAAGAATCTATTGATAAATTCTTTGAATCATATAATGATGAGTCATTCACTAAGGAACTTATGCGTTTTATAGTGGGGAATGACGATAATTCAATGGTTAATTATAATATTAGCATGGTAATAAGTGAGCTTCCAATAAAGCTTACTAAGAATAAATTCTTCGAGTATCTATCTGAGGGTATAAATGTTTATAAAAATCAGCCTAAGTCAGGTATTGATAGTCTTTTATATAAGATTAAAACTTCAGCGATGCTAGTGGATGCTAAAGCAGCCAATGAAGAAATAGATGAAAAGATTAACTATATCTCAAATGTAGATATTAAAGATATGGATAAAGCAGGGTTTGAAAAGACCTCGCTATATATCGAGGATGTTTCAAACTACTTATCTAAGATAACTGAAATTAGAATTTCTATGCAGGCTGTGGCTAACTATTTAATTGTACTAGCATATAATCAGGTAAAACCTGAGGGTGATTTAGAACTAAATTCATTTAAAATTATAGCCGATACTTTAAATTTATATAATACTAAAAACGCAGATGGTATAGAGAATGTAGAAAGTGAGTTTTCTAAGTTAGAAGGATTTAGAGAAGATAATTATGAATTGCTATCAAACTATGATATTTCTGATGAAATAAACGAAAAGTATGGTAATATTATTACAGATAATAGTTTGGGCGAGGTTTATAATAATATCTATCGTTTTTCAAGACTGATTTCAGATGATAATTTCATTGATTTTGATGAGGTCTTAGATGATAGTGAGGCGGATGAAAAGTACATAAATGAGGTTGTTTCTGATTTAGAGAATAGTTATAATGAGATATTTTCTAAGTGCAATAGACAGGTTAAGCATAGAATAATGGCTATCACATTATCTAATTTACCTGTATTTTTCAATAACATATCTCAGCTTCAGGATTTTGTTTATGATACATTATCCATCTGCAATAACAAATATGAAAAGATAGGTTGTGTAAATATCCTAAGACAGACAATGGATATGTTTAAATAATTCAGGTGTTATATGATTATACATAAAGATGTGTATTTAGGTGAAAGTATTATACCTAAACAAAAAAAGATTATAAATAAACTGAAAAAAAACAAGTATGTTTTCGGGAAGAAAATATTGGTTCTATCAAAAAACAACCATGATATGATAGAAATATTCCCTTCCTATGTATTTAGCCAAGCTTACTATAAAAAGGCTGATTATGTGGTGGTAGGAGTGTGCAGCAATAACTACGAATTTAATCAGATGTTATTGCAGATGCTAGAAGACAGTTATAAAAATACTAACTCCTACAATATTAAGAATTACTTTAATCTTTTAGTCAGCTAGTGTGTTTAAGGTGGAATAATGATAACAGTAATATTAACAATACTTAAAATAATAGGGATTATTTTGCTTAGCGTTATTGGCTTGATTTTAATTCTTTTAATTGCCCCAATCACTTACAAGTTTATGGCTCACTTAGAGGGGAAAAATATCGATGGAAGCGTCAAGGCAAAATACTTATTAGGAATAATATCTTTTAATTTAACCTTTGAAAATATGACTCTTAAATATGCATTGAAGGTGTTTGGGATTAAAACACCGATAGTGTTTGATGGTGAAGTAGAACAGGACGAAGAGTTAGATATAGAAGAAGATGATGAATTGTTTGTGGATCTCTACGATGATGATAATGTAGGTGATACAAAGGTTATAAAAAAAGATATAGAAAGTCCTAAGGAAATTAAAGAAGAGACTAAAGAAGAGTCTGGTAAAGATGATCATATCAGTTGGGATGATTATTTAAATGATGATTTAGATAATGACAGTATAGAAAATGATATAGATGAGGATATAGGCAAAAGTGTTGATGAAGAACTTAATGAAGACAACAATGATATATTTAAGAAAATATCAAGCTTCTTTAATAATATAAATAAGAAAATTAAAGATATTTATAAAAAGATACATAGTCTATGGGTTAATTTTATTGAAAAGAAAAATTATGTATCTATGAAATATAAAAGAATTAAGAAATATATGTCTAGAGAGTCTTCTAAGGAAGCTTTTAGAACAGCTAAGAGAATGTTATTTAGTTTGATAAAACATATATTGCCTAATAAAATAAAACTAGATGCTAATATAGGATTTGATTCCCCTGATAAAACAGGTAAGGCACTAGGCGGTATAGGAATGTTTATGGGAATTTTCAAGATAAAACCTGAATATATGAATGTGGTTCCCGATTTCGAAAACGAGGTCATTAATATAAAATGCCAGGGCAAGGGCAGAATATTTTTGATTATTGTGCTATACTATGCTACAAGATTGTATTTTAATAAAGTAATTAGATTTTTTAAACATGAATTTTTAAAATAAATTCTTTATAGGAGGAAGAGATGGCTGAAGATAATAAGAAGGTAACAGATGATATTTTAAAAGCGATGGAGCAGTTCCTTACAACTAAATCTGTTGTAGGAGAGCCTATGTATGTAGGAGACACAGTTATATTGCCAATGGCTGATGTTTCTTTTGGTATGGGTATTGGTTCTTTCTCAAAAGGTGACAATGGTACAGGTGGTTTAGGTGGAAAGGTTACGCCTACAGCTATTGTTATAATTAAGGATGGAAATACTAAGATTGTAAATATTAAAGATCAGGATAGTTTCCAGAAAATTATGGATTTTGTCCCAGAAGTAGTGGACAAATTTAAAAATAGAAATAAGTCTGATGATTCTGATGAAATGGACTTAGATGAAATGCTTAATGATGAATAATTCTTCGGAGGATGAAATGGAAATATCAGAGATTTTCAAACAGAAAAAAACAGGGCTTTCATTTGAGGTTTTTCCACCTAAAAAAGAAAGCGGTATTGAAACAATTTATAAAACATTAGATGCGTTGACAGAGTTAAATCCTGATTTTATCAGCGTAACATATGGAGCTGGTGGTAGTCAGGTAACTAATGCTTCAACTATTGATTTATGTTCCTATATAAAGAATAAACTTAATATTGAAACAATTGCACATTTATCTTGTCTATATAACTCAAAAGAAGATGTTTCTAAGTTTATGCAGGAGTTAAAGGATGTTAATGTCAAAAATATCTTAGCTCTAAGAGGGGATGAGAATCCTGATTATGAACTAAAGAATGATTTTAAGCATGCATCAGATTTAGCTAAATATATTAAGAGCGTTGATAGTGATTTCTTTGTTTCAGGAGCGTGCTATCCTGAGGTTCATCAGGAAGCTGAAAATATAGTGGAAGATATAAAGAATTTAAAAATAAAAGTCGATAATGGTGCTGACCACCTTATCTCACAGTTATTCTTTGACAATAACGCATTTTTCGATTTTATGGAAAAGGTTAGAATTGCAGGAATTGATGTTCCAGTGGAAGCTGGAATTATGCCGGTTACTAACAAAAGACAGATTGAGAGAATGGTTTCTATGTGCGGTGCAAGTATCCCGGCTAAACTGTCTAAGGTTTTACAGAAGTTTGGTGATAATGATGAGGCTATGTTAGAAGCAGGTATCTCATATGCTACTGATCAGATTATTGAATTGGCTGCTAACGGAGTGGACGGTGTACATATCTACACAATGAATAATCCATATGTAGCTAAGAAGATAACTGATAATATAAAGAGTATAATCAATGTTTAAAAACGCCTAAATGGCGTTTTTATTATAGTAAGGAGAGAGATGATCAATACACACGATATTAAGTTAGAAAGTATTAATATATCAGATGCGTTGCGTTACATGGGATATAAATCTAATGAATTAGATTCTGTAACAAAGAAGTTGATTGATGAGTGTGAAAATGATTTATTAAAAGTGATTTCCCCTAAATTCGTATATAAGGTTATGGATCTTAAGGATAATGAAATCCTTGGGGTGGATTTTAAATTAGAAGGAGAATCTATTAAGAACCATTTAAAAGGATGTACGAAGGTTATTTTTTTGTGCGCCACATTATCAGCTGGTGCCGATAATTTAATTAGAAAAAATGAGATTCTCTCCATGACTAAAGCATTAATTACAGATGCATTAGCTAGCGCTGCCATTGAACAAGTATGTGATAAAGCAGAAGAAATAATGCTAAAGGATTTTAAGGATTATGATAGAACCTGGAGATTTGGCATAGGTTATGGTGATTTTGAACTTAATAAACAAAACCAGTTTTTGCATATTGTTGACGCATATAAAAGGGCTGGTGTTTGTGTGAACAATGCTGGTATTATGACTCCTACTAAAACTGTAACCTGCATTATTGGTTTAGGACATAATTTAAATAAAAACAATAAAAAGGGGTGCCAATTTTGTAATATGAAAGACAATTGCCAATTTAAAAAGGAGAAAGGAAGTTGTGGAAATGTTCATAGATAAAAAATATGTTTTATTAGATGGCGCTATGGGAACAATGTTGCAGAAAAAAGGTATGCAGCTTGGAACTATACCTGAAACATTAAATATAACTAAGCCTGACTGGATTATCGATATTCATAGACAGTATATCGAAGCTGGATCAGATATTGTATATGCTAATACTTTTGGAGCTAACAGACATAAAATGGCTGATACAGGATATACTGTAGATGAATTGATTTCTAGTGCCATAAAAAATGCTAAAAAAGCAGCTAAGGGGACAGATACATTAGTAGCATTAGATATGGGACCAATAGGACAGTTGCTAGAGCCTACCGGAAACTTAACTTTTGAGGAGGCTTATGACATATATAAGGAACAGGTTTTAGCCGGAAAGGATGCAGATGTAATTGTTGTTGAGACAATGACAGATTTATTAGAAGTAAAGGCAGCAGTTTTAGCGGCTAAAGAAAACTCTGATAAACCGGTTCTTTGTACAATGACTTTCGAGACTAATAAAAGAACTTTTACAGGATGTTCAATATCTGCAATGTGCCTAACATTAGAAGGCTTAGGTGTTGATGGAATTGGTGTAAACTGTTCATTAGGACCAAAAGACTTAATAGATATTGTAAAAGAAATTTCTACGTGGACCAGCCTGCCTGTAATAGCTAAGGCTAATGCCGGTTTGCCTGATCCTGTAACAAATGAATATGATGTAATGCCGGATGAGTTTGCAATGCACACTTATGAAATGATTAAGCAGGGTGCTGTTATTGTAGGTGGATGTTGTGGAACTAATCCTGAATATATAAAGGCTCTTAGAAATGTTTTAGATAACGTGGATGAGAGTGAGTTTAATTTACCTGAAAAAGTAAAGACTTTATCTGTATGTTCCCCTACTAAGACAGTGGTTGTGGACCAGCCTAGAGTGGTGGGAGAGAGAATAAATCCTACAGGTAAAAAGCGCTTTAAGCAGGCTTTAATGGAAAATGATATGAATTACATTCTATCTCAGGCTATTGAGCAGGTAGAGGCCGGAGCAGACATTTTAGATGTCAATGTAGGCGCCCCTGACGTAGATGAAAAAGAGATGATGATTAAAACTGTTAAGGCTATTCAGGGTGTGGTTGATGTTCCGCTACAGATTGACTCAACTAAACCTGAAGTTTTAGATGCAGCTCTAAGAGTTTATAATGGTAGACCTATTGTCAATTCAGTTAATGGCGAGGAGGAAGTGTTAGAAAACATTCTCCCAATAGTTGCTAAATATGGCGCTGCCATTATTGGGCTTACCCTAGATGATGACGGCATTCCTAAAACTTGTGAGAAACGTTTAGAAATTGCGGAAAAAATCATCAACAGAGCTGCTAAATATGGCATTCCTAAAAAAGATATAATCATAGATTGTTTGGTTATGACTGTTTCAGCTGAACAAAGTGCTGCTAAGGAAACCCTAAAAGCTGTAAAGGCAGTAAAAGAGAAATTTGGTGTTAAGACAGTATTAGGATGTTCTAATATTTCCTTTGGACTACCTAACAGAGAATTGATTAATAAAACATTCTTAGCAATGGCACTGCATTCAGGATTAGATTTGCCTATTATAAATCCTAATGTATTGTCAATGATGTGGGCTGTCAAAAGTTATAAAGTTTTAGCTGATATAGATAAAAATTCAATGGATTACATTGACTATGCTGCTAAAATGCCGGCGGAGCAGACTACTAGCGCCGGAGTTAGTGTAAAAGCGTCTACAAAAGCCAGCTTAGGCGATGAGAAGGCTGATAAGATTTTAAAATCAATGGAAACAGGAATGAAGGTTGACGCAGCCAATGTAACAAAAGAGATTTTAGAAGAAAAAGATAGCTTATATGTAATTAACAATGTTTTAATTCCAGCCCTAGATGTGGTGGGAGAAAAGTTTGAAAAAGGAACAATATTCCTTCCACAGCTTATTTTAGCGGCTGATGTAGCTAAAGCTTGCTTTGATGTTATTAAAGAGTCAATGACAGATGATGCTAATGAAAATCAGAGTAGAGGAAAGATAATCCTAGCTACAGTTAAAGGTGATATACATGATATTGGAAAAAATATTGTGAAAGTTATTTTGGAGAATTATGGTTTTGATATCATTGATTTAGGAAGAGATGTGGATCCAATGCTTGTTGTAAATACTGCAATAGAGCAGAATGTAAAATTAGTTGGATTGTCAGCTCTTATGACTACAACCCTAGGTTCAATGGAGGAAACTATTAATTTATTAAAGGAACACAATGTGGATTGTCAGACCATGGTAGGTGGTGCAGTGGTGACAGAAGATTACGCTAAACAGATTGGTGCAACCTACTATGCAAAAGATGCAAAACAGAGCGCAGATATAGCAAAAACAATATTTGGATAAAAAATACTTGCAAAAGATTCCTATATCTGATAAAATTCTCTTTGTGTCAGGTCGACAAACACAATACACAGACCTAATTTATGTGAGGGAGGTGCTATTATGGCTAAATGTAATATTTGCGGTAAAGGTGCTCATTTTGG
>CACZSI010000134.1 GCA_902783775.1 uncultured Lachnospiraceae bacterium | reverse complement strand
AATATAATGGAAAATACATCTTCTAAGGAAGGCGTCCGGTAATTCTTTTTCTGCATTAGAAGTGATAATTACGATAGGACGGTTTTTCGCCTTTACTGTCTCGTGTGTTTCATCAATATAAAACTCCATGCGGTCTAATTCCCATAATAAATCATTAGGAAATTCTAAGTCAGCCTTATCAATTTCATCAATTAATAAAACTACCTGCTCATCTTCCTTAAAGGCCTCGCCCAATTTTCCTAATTTAATATAGTGAGAAATATCATCTACTCCGCTCTCACCAAACTGGCTGTCATATAATCTCTGAACTGTATCATAAATGTACAGACCATCCTGAGCTTTAGTAGTAGACTTAATATTCCAAACCAAAAGTTTTTTCCCTAAAGCTTTAGATACAGCCTCAGCTAACATAGTCTTACCTGTTCCAGGCTCACCCTTAATTAAAAGTGGCTTCTCTAAGCTAGTAGCAATTTCCACAGCAGCCATAAGCTCATCGCTGGCTACATAAGTATCAGTTCCTGTGAATTTAGTATTGTTCATTATATACCTCTTCTTTATAATTTACTCATTGCCTCTAAGCGTAATAGGTGCAATTTAATATCATCTAGTTCCTCTTTATTGACTTCGCGTCCTGAATAGTAGAACACAACATCATTAATTAAATTATCAATTGAGACAGAAGATGGATTATCTTTTTTCTCGTATCCGATCTTTCTCATTAACTGATTAATAGTGCCTAAGTTTCCGTCGATAAACTCGATATTATTTGAAAACAATCTCTTGAAATTTTCCTTAAAATAATTAAAGTGAGTACAGCCTAATACGACGCTGAAAAAATCATTTAAGTTTAAGTTTTCTAAATTATCTATTAAATATTTATCTGCATTTTCTTTTGAAAAATCTCCATTTTCTGCTAATCTAACCAGTCCCGGTAGTGCAATTAAATGTAAGTTTTCGGTATTGCTTAATCTGCCTATTAGATTATGAAGCTTATCACCGGCAATAGTGACAGGTGTAGCTGCAACTAAAATCTTCTTATTATTATCCGGTAATAACTCCACAGCCTTTTTTACAGCTGGCTCCATTCCAATAATAGGAACAGAAAAAGTTGCTCTAAATTCTTTATCTGCCACGCTAGTAGCAGTATTACAAGCAATTACAATGGCATCAACTTTCTTATTAATAAAAAAATTAATGATGTCATTTACATATGTTTTAATCTCAGATTCCTTCTTTTCACCATATGGAACATGAAGTTCATCTGCGTAATATATAAATTCAACATCAGGCATTAACTTAACTGCGTCATATAAAACTGACAGTCCGCCAAGCCCTGAATCAAATATTGCGACTTTCATTTTAAACCTCCTAAGTGACAACTTATATTATATATTAAAATTCATTTTTTTGGTAGGTTAAAGGCTGTATATAAAAGGATAAAATCAGTGGGTTCTAGAATTGTTAAAAAAAATATGATGTGATAAAATAAAAAATAAGACATAGAAAAATAGTATTATGGCATATAGAGGACGGTGATTTTATGAGACAAAGAGTAATAAATTATCTCAATTATTTAGATGAAATAATGAAAAAAGATATGACTAAAGAAGAAAAGGAAAAATTTATAAAAGAATTTTTAATTCAATTAGAGTTTTATAAGCACGAGAGAATAATTCACTTATTAGTGACTATCACCATAGCAATTATATCGATAATATCATCTATATCTATTTTCTTTATGGAAAGCTTAGTTTTTCTAATATTTATATTAGGTATGTTTATATTGCTCTTCTTCTATATTAGACATTACTTCTTTTTAGAACGAAGCGTGCAGAAAATGTATACATATTATGACAGGTTAGTCGAACCAAAAGTATTTACTGATAATATAATAGAGCCATTTAAAAAATAAAAAAATGGATTAAAGAATTAGTGTTTAGTTCTTTAATCCATTTTAGTTTATATTTTTTCACAGACTCTTTTTATAGACTTATTAATTAAAATTACTCCATTTTCCGTAAACTTTCTTACCGTCTACTGTGCTGTATGGTCTGATTTTATAATATTTGCAATTCTTTCCTACCTTAAGTTCGTGGTTGGCTGATTTATTAGGTAAATCAAAAGTAATTGAATCAGCAAAGTTTTCAGTATCTGAAAATGCTACTTCGAAACCTGCAGCATTACTTATTTTTATTGTATGAATTTCATAATTATGCTGCGCATCTGATGAAAGTAAAGAAGCAAGTGTGAAATAATTCTGAGGCTCTGCCTTAATTGTCATTTCAGCCACATCATAGAAAGCTGATGAATCAATTGCTACATTGTGATTTGCTATTTCTACCTTATCAATAGTAGTCTCTGAAAAAGCATATTCTTCAATTGATGTTACACTATTTGGAATAATAACTGATTTAGTATGATTGCCCTCATCAAATGCATGATGACAGATTTTAGTTACACCATCTTTTAAAGTGATTGTTTCAAATGAGCTACCTGATGCAAAAGCATATGGTTCAATAGTTTTAATGTTACCAGGAATAACTAAATTTTTAACTTTTGTACCTCCAAACATTCCTCTTGGAATACGTGTCATATTCTTAGGGAATTTGATTGAAGTAGCATTGCAGTGACTAAAACAGCCTTCACCCCATGTTTTTACGCTTGATGGAATATTTACTTTTTT
>CACZSI010000133.1 GCA_902783775.1 uncultured Lachnospiraceae bacterium | reverse complement strand
TGTTGTTACCTGGCCCTGTGTTGGTCCCTGTGTTGGCTGATCTGCCTTTGTTGTTACCTGACCCTGTGTTGGTCCCTGTGTTGGCTGATCTGCCTTTGTTGTAGCCTGTGCAGGCTTAACTGTTGCTGCCGGCTTTTTATTAGCTACTGTTGTTTCAGGTGTTGCTACCTTAACTGTAACTTTACACTTGAATTTCTTCTTTCCTACTTTTGCTGTAATTGTAGCTTTTCCTGCCTTAATAGCTTTTACTTTTCCTTTTTTAGAAACCTTAGCTACCTTCTTATTAGAAGATTTCCATTTAACCTTCGCGCTTTTCTTTTTGTTCTTTACCTTTAATGTCTTTGTCTTACCAATATAAAGAGTGATTTTCTTCTTATTGATTTTCATTTTTTTAGCCTTAGCCATTGCTACATTGCTGTAAAGTGGTAATGATGCCACTGTAAGAGCAATTACTAAAACCGTTACCAATACTTTTTTTAGTCTTTGCATTATAACCTCCTAAATTTAAACCCTTTATTTTCTCCCATAAAAAATGACATCACCCATTTTACTATATGGGGGATGTCATAATAAGTGTTGAAATTTTATTTAAAGTATAGATATTATAAAAATATTTTTATTCCGGTAAGTAGGTTGGTGCGTTCTTCGGACTCTTACCTTTTATCACTCCGTGATAGTAAGCATAAGTCATAGGAATAGTTCCCTCATTCTTCACATCACCTTCTATTACATTGCCTAAAAATACTGTATGACTGCTAGTTTCCATATTGTCAATAACCTCGCATACAATATATCCGCATGTTCCCTTTAATACAGGAACACCTTCTACCATATCATATTCGATTCCCTCGAACTTATCTGTATCTCTACCGGATCTAAATCCGAATCCTCCTATAAGAGAAGGGTCAGAATCTGTGGATAAAATATTGATACAGAACTTCTTTGATTCCTTAATACAGCCGTTAGTAAAATTGTCATGATTTATACTTATGGCGATTGATGCTGGTGATGAAGTAATCTGCATAGCTGAGTTAGCTGTACATCCCGTAGGTCTATCCCCATCCATGGTTGTTATAACATACACTCCGTATGATAAGTTTCTAAATACATTAGGATTCATATGCGCCTCCTTTATTCAATTGTCTCCGAGTTACATTAACCTAATTATACCATAGTGTTTAATTTATGACTATACATAAGAATGGATGCAGCAACTGAGGCATTTAAGGATTCCACCTGACCGTCCATTGGAATTTTAATGCGCTCATCAGCTAAACAGGATACCTTATCACTTAATCCTGAGGATTCATTGCCTATCATAAAGGCAGTTTTTTCAGGCCAATCCATTTTAGAGATAACCTGTCCATCTAAGTGAGCTGCCATACATTTAAAACCACTGCTTTTAATATCAGAAATAGCATCCTCTAAATTATCACAAACATAAAAAGGGACTCTGAAAATAGCACCCATTGTAGATCTAACCACCTTAGGATTATATATATCCACGCTATCCTTACTCATAATAATCCCCTTGATACCCGCGGCCTCTCCGGTTCTAATAATAGTGCCTAGGTTTCCAGGATCCTGAAGCCTATCTAATATTACCAGGCAGCCTTTTTCGCAATCTAAAATTTCATCTAAAGTATATTTTTTCTGGGGAACAATAGCTAACACTCCCTGGGGCGTCACTGTGTCTGTGATTTTCTTAAAAATCTTATCAGAAATCACAAACGCTTCGCTAAACTCGTCACTATTTTCTCTAAAGCTTTCACTGACATAAATAACAGCGTTTTTATCACTAGAAATTTCTCTGGTCATCTTTACGCCTTCCACGATAAATGCCCCTTCTTTACGCCTTGACTTCCCTTTTTCCATCAATGCCTTTATTCTTTTAATGTGATCATTAGTTTCTGATGTAATAACCATTTTCTCTCCAATCAACTTACTTTAATATAACCATTCCTTCTCCTAGCATTTCTCTCAAAGTAGAGAGTACCTCCTCGCTAGCATCAACCTTAAAGGCTAAATTTTTAACCATCTTTTCCTTAGCAATATAAACCTTTATATGGTCATTTCCTTTATGAAGCAACAGATAATCTACCACTTCCTTAGACTTAGTTTCATATTCTTCCATGTCCCTGAAGGCTAACCATAAGTCCATACCCATTTCCTCGAAAGGAACAATGCTGGTCGCTAAAACTTTGGCAGTAGAATTAGATTCCACTGATGCTCTACCGAAAACAAATACCTTTTTACCTTCCTCGACATAAGCTCTATTCTTTGCAAGCACTCTGGCAAATACTACCACTTCCACAGTTCCTAATAAATCCTCCACAGTTAGAAAAGCCATCTGGTCTCCGTTCTTAGTAAATTTTTTAGTCACTGCATTTATAATACCACCCACTACTACCTTACTCTTATCCTTAACCTTAGGTTCCTGACTCATCTCTTCATCTTCAGTCACCATAAAATCTGCACAAGTATTGGTAATGTGTTTTCTCCATTTTTGTTCCACGCTGTTTAGCGGATGAGAACTAACATAGATTCCCATAACTTCCTTTTCGAATTCCAGTTTTTGTTCCTCATCGTACTCACCCACATTAGGCATCTGAATCTTATAATTATCTTTATCATTCTCATCTGCGATATCAAAAAACGTCACCTGACCTGCCATAGAATCCTTCTTAGACTGATTAACCGAATCTACTATATTTAAGTAGACCATCATCATCTGCTTTCTGGTAGCACCAAAAGAGTCAAAGGCTCCAGCCTTAATGAAATTCTCTATTGCACGCTTATTAACACCTAACTCGGTAGTTCTAGAAATAAAATCTTCTAAATCTTTAAACTTTCCGCGCTTATCACGCTCAATAATTATATTGTCAATTAATCCTTTTCCTACATTCTTTATGGCGCTAAGTCCGTATCGAATACTGTCATTAGAAACTGAGAATCCGCTTACTCCCTCATTTATATCAGGTGGCAATATCTCGATTTTCATTTCCTTACAAGCGTAAATATACTCGGCCACTTTAGTATTTACATTCATTACCGATGTAAGCATAGCCGCCATAAATTCCGCAGCATAATAATATTTTAAGTATGCAGTCTGGTATGAAACCACAGCATAGGCAGCTGCATGAGACTTATTAAACGCATATTTTGCAAAATCCATCATCTCGTCATAAATTTTATTGGCCACCTTTTCACTGATACCATTGTTTAGGCAACCAGGAATATCTTCTTCAGGATTACCATAAACGAAGTTGTGGCGCTCCTTTACCATCACATCGCCCTTTTTCTTTGACATGGCACGGCGGAGTAAATCAGATCGTCCCATAGTGTATCCGGCCAGATCTCTAACAATCTGCATAACCTGCTCCTGATACACAATACATCCATATGTCCCCTCAAGTATCGGCTTTAACTGAGGGCAGTCATAGACCACATTATTCTTATCATTCTTACCTGCTAAATATCTAGGGATAAAATCCATTGGGCCCGGACGATACAAGGCAATTCCTGCGATAATATCTTCTAAGCTTTGAGGTCTTAAGTCTTTCATGAAACTCTTCATTCCAGCACTTTCTAACTGGAAAATTCCGTCGGTATTACCCGTTCCAATATAATCTAAAACATTGCTGTCATTGTAATCTATTTTCTTTAAATCAAGCTTTTCGCCGCGATTTTTCTCAATAAAATCCAATGCATTTTCAATTACAGTAAGGTTTCTAAGGCCTAAGAAGTCCATCTTAAGAAGTCCTAACTCCTCGAGGGTAGTCATTATATACTGAGTAACCGGGGTACCATCTGATGCCACAGCTAAAGGCACATAATTTTCTACCGGATTAGCACAGATAACTACACCTGCCGCATGCATTGACGTATGTCTAGGCAATCCCTCTAAACGCTTAGACATATCAATTAAATACTTAACTTCTTCATCACTATCATATAAAGCCTTTAATTCCTTATTTTCCTTTAATGCTCCATCTAAAGTAATATTAAGTTCCTTTGGAACCATCTTCGCAATACTGTCTATCTGGGCATATGGCATATCAAGAACACGTCCCACATCACGCAAAACATTTCTGGCCTTTAACGTTCCAAAAGTTACAATCTGTGCCACATGGTCATGACCGTACTTATCTGAAACATAATCTATAACATCCCCTCTTTTTTCGATGTCAAAATCCACGTCGATATCGGGCATGGACACACGCTCCGGATTTAAAAATCGCTCAAAGAGCAATGAATATTTAATAGGATCGATATCTGTTATCTCTAAACAATATGAAACAATACTTCCCGCTGCAGATCCACGTCCCGGTCCCACGGAAATATCGTTTTGCTTAGCATAGTGAATAAAATCCCACACAATAAGGAAATATTCAATATATCCCATATTCTTAATGGTATTTAATTCGTAATCTAAACGCCTCTGTAAATCTTCTCTTTTATATTCCTGCTTTTCTATGGCTTCACTGTACCTTTTCTCAAGTCCAGCCTGACATAATTCCTTTAGATATGTCCATGTCGTATAACCTTCTGGTACATCGAAATTAGGAAGTTTAGTATTACCAAACTCAAACTCCACATTACATCTCTTAGCTATTTTATTGGTATTTTCTAAAGCCTGTGGAGCATACTTAAATAGGTCAGCCATCTCCTGGGGAGATTTCAAATAGTACTGACCGCCCTCATATCTCATTCTATCTTCATCGCTTTTTAGTTTTCCAGTCTGGATACATAATAAAATATCATGGGCTTCCTGATCCTCAGCAAAAGTATAGTGAACATCATTGGTACAAACCAATTCAATTCCTGTGTCTTCACTTAATCTTAATAATTGC
>CACZSI010000132.1 GCA_902783775.1 uncultured Lachnospiraceae bacterium | reverse complement strand
ATACTTTTTACCACTCTTAGCTAGCTTAGGCTTCTTATACTTAAAAATCGCCTTCTGGCTTTTTATGGAATAGCCTGCATTTGTTCCATAATCTGCTGCTGCCATAGGATGCTTCTTATAAAACTTATATGTTTTTAGGGCATCATCTCTGTAATGATTATTAAATCCGTCAGACTTTAGGAAATATGCATAACCTACATTATGCTGTAATCTTTGAGAATCCCATGTGGCATCTAAGTTATAATAGTACTTTCCTATCTTTACTATATTCCAGCCGTGAGTGTCTGTCATTTTTCCGTTATTGGCAGTTCCACTTATTAAGCGACACTTTAACCCAGACATTCTGCACATCTTATAAATTAGCAATGCATATCCCTGGCATACTGCATTTTTTTCTACTAACGCACTGTAGGAAGTGTATACTATATCATTCTTAGAACTGGAGGAATACTCCACATTAGAACATACATAGTCATATATCTTTTTTATTTTTTGATAGTCTGTAGTAGCGCTAGTAAAATTAAATTTTGATAATACATCAGCTGCTTTTGAATTAACTTTATCACTTTGTTTTTTCGTCATTAGATAAGACATTTCAAAATCCATAATATATTTATAATTCTTATCATTGGCATCCTTAGTTCTAGAAATATAAGTGATTTTTCTAGAGCTTACGCCCCATTTCATATAATCACCCTGATTATGATTATTATTGTCCTCATATAAGTACTCGAAGAATTTATCTATCAGCTTCATATAATCAGCACTTTTAGATTTGAATTTTACTGATAGTCTCTCCTGATGATTTTCTACTTTCACGCGTGTATCAATAGCGGCTCTTTTTAGTGTTTTATAATTATCAGCTTTAACTGGCAAAGACACAAAAAGAGCAGACATCATCACGCAAAGAATACAGATTATCCATTTATTTCTTAACTTCATCTGTCCTCCTAACCGGCCAAATTGGCCATTGCAACAATTCGTCTGCTCATTATAATACATTATTAAAATGAAATTATGTTTTATTTTTTCTTATATTTCGTTTTAAATGTATCTCCTCCATATCTCAATTCTCTAATCATCTTCTTTCCACCCTTTAGAGTGTAAGTAAACTTCTGATCATGGAATTTCTTAAGCTTAAAGTGAATTCTATAAGTAGCCACCTCAATCTGAGTTACTCTGTTCTTTGAGCTGATTACAGTGTCAAATCCTAAAGTTTTATTGTTCATATCTCTAATCTTTAAGCACATATCACCCTTATACAATACAGCTCCTATAGTGATAGTATATGTCTTCTTCTCACCATTAACCTTTCCTGTATGTTTCCAGGTTCCTAACCAAAACTGTGTAGTGTCTCTAAAGTTAACAATCTTTCCATATAAATCTTCAGCCTGCTGATAGTTCTTTCTCACTGTATCTAAAAGATTAATCGCCTCATCCATCTTTCCGATTTCAGCCTGACGCACAGCCTGCTTATAAACTCCATCGTTTAGGTTTGTGGCTTTTGTAAGTTTAGCTACCTTATCATAAATAGCCATGCCCTCTTTAACTTTTCCACTGTCCAATAAAGATTTTGCGTAAGCATATCCATATGTTCCGTATGAATCGGCATATGTCTTTTTATCCTTAGCATAAACATTTTTTATAATTTTCCAAGCTTTCTCGTACTCTTTCTTTATGAAAGCTACCTTAGCTGTTCCATCACCTGCTTTATTAATCAATGTATAATCAGTGGCAGCATCCGCACTCTTTTCAAATAACTTCTGTGCCTCATCATACTTCTTCTGCTCAAACATGTCCTCACCCTTATAGTAGTCTAGGTAAGCCTGACACATTTTTCCAAACTCACTACTGCTTGATGAATTGACACCGTTAGTAAAGTTTTCCTTAGCCTTCTTAGTATTCTTAGCATCAAAAGCTTTTAATCCTAAATTATAATAAGCCTCTGCTAAATAGTCTTCACTCTTTCTAAAGCCATTCATTCCGCTGAAGATATCTACAGCCTTAGCATAGTTTTTACTTCTCAAGTAAACATAACCTTTAGAATATCTGGCATTAGGGATAACAAATCCAAAAACTGCCACAAGGGCTACAACTATTGCCACAACTATAACAGTCTTAACAATTTTCTTTCTCTTTAAAAGAGCCTGCTCTCTCTTAATTCTTCTCTGCTCTCTAGCTGCTCTTCTATTTCTGGCAAAAACAGCTGCCTCATGCTTCTTATCAGCTGTCTCAATTATTTCCTCTGTATCTTCATACCACAGAATGCCCTCTAATATCTTCTTACCTTTTTCGATATCTTCCGGCACATCATTTTCAATTAACTCTACGCCCTTAGCATATGTTTCCTGATAATTATTTCTATAATCATCTGCAAAGCTTTCTACATCTTCAATGGCTGGGATATTATCATAATACTCCTGACTACTCCATGTAGTTCCATCTGTAAACTCTACCTCATCCACCTTTATCTCAATACTGTATACCTGGTCATTCTTTACATGAATTTTAGATTCATCCCCCTGACCCTTTAAGTATTTAAGATTCATAGAAACATACTTATGACTTACCTCGACAAAGTTTCCTTCATCCTTATCCTTAGCTGTCTCATATACTCTAACGCTAGTTCTGATATTTCTAATAGTTCTATTCTTATAATCTACATTTACAAACTGTAGGCAGACACGATTTCCCCTGTCTCCATTTTCGCCTCTCTTTATAAATGTACACTCCTGAAAGAAGATAGGACTTCCATAGGTAAAAAATGCCCCATCAAATCTTTTCTGAACCTGATACTTATCAGTTTCCTCAAATGGATCTAATAAACTTCTAGCTGATATAGCCTTCTTTTTTTCTGCTTTATATTTTGCCATTTATTTACTCCCCATATATTCAATATTTATTTTCTTCCAAACAAACTACTAATATTTTACCATATCTGGCGTTAAAGTTCTATATTGGACATTTTATTCTATATATTTTCATCACAAAAAGATCTCCTAGAGATAATTCCCTAGGAGATCTGTATTTACAATTATTTTTTAATTTTAACGCTCTTCTTTCCTGAGAACTTACTAAAGTATTTTACTTTATTATTTACAGTATATGAAGCAGCCTTTACGTAGTATTTCTTTCCCTTTTTAAGCTTCTTTAAAGTACATACATTTTTCTTTGAGTAAACTGTCTTAGCTTTCTTGAAATTTTTCTTTGTTGAATAAACTACTTTATAGCCTTTAGCGTTTTTAACTTTCTTTAATGTAACCTTAGCTTTTTTACCCTTAAGGTTTTTAACTTTCTTAACTTTAGTTTTTCCAGGAACTGTAACGATATCTGTGTAGTATCTTACATAGTCCACATCCATCTGGCATGGTAAATCTTCCTCTTTAGGAATCTTATTTTCAGTTAAGTTTCCGCCACATGCTACGTTTAATAATATAAAGTAATCCTTAGTATTTAACTCAGCCATTACATCATAGTCTGTGTCAAAATTTTTCTGTAACTGACCATCATAATAGAACGCAACGTTTGTTCCATTTCTGTAAACACCATATGTATGCCACTGTGTCTTATCAGTCTGCTTTCCGTCTAATCCCAATGTAACCTGGCCGTTTCTCATATAATTATCATAGCCTTTATAATCTGCATAGTGCAATGTATACTGGGTGAAATTATTTACATTCCATGATTCCATAATGTCGATTTCTCCACATTTAGGCCATCCCACTTTACTAATCTTATTTCCTAGCATCCAAAACGCCGGCCAGATAGCTTCCTTGCTAGGTAATTTTATTCTAGCTTCCACATATCCATCGCCCACTAAAACCTTATCCTGAGTTTTAATTCTAGCTGATGTTAAAATCTTATTGCCCTCTTTATTCTCTTCATATCTGGCTTTGATAGATAAAATTCCATCTTTAACCTCTAAATTATCTTTAGTATCTGTATATATCTGTAATTCTTTATTACCCCATCCGTCGTATCCGTTTCCATACTCTGGTGTCCAATATTTATTGTTTAGTTCAGTTCCATTAAACTCATCAGCCCACGCTAATTTAAGTTTATTCATATTCATCATCTTATTTCCTACTGTCATATCTTTGATTGTCGCACCCATTACTGCACTCTGAAACATTAGTGTTAAAGATAATGTTGCCGCCACTAGCCCTTTAATTTTTCTCATATTAAACCTCTTTCATATAGTTAAATTAATTAGTTAGATAAAGCCCACATAAAGTGGGCCTTATTATTATTTTTTAATTTTTTTACTCTTAACGCTTGACCATTTACTGTAATACTTCTTTGAGTCCACTACTACATAAGCCTTAGCCTTAACATAATATTTAGTTTTCTTATCTAAGCCCTTAATTGTCACTGTAGTTTTCTTTGTTTTAATGTCCTCATATCCGTCAAATTTCTTATTATCACAGAATCTAACAACATAGCCCTTAGCGCCTTTTACTTTCTTAAGAGAAACTTTTAATTTTCTCTTCTTAACATTTTTAAGTTTCTTAACTGCAGTTTTTGAAACAGTTATTTTTTTATCAGCTACAGTTGTCTGCTGAGTAGGTGTAACCTTTGTCTCATTCTGACTTGATCCTTCTTTTGCAACGTAATATCTTACATAATCTACTTCCATTGTAACTGGTAGTGCATTAATAGCTGGAGCCACATTTCCTGTTAGGTTACCGCCACAAGCCATATTTAATAAAATATAATAATCATCATATAGCTCATCCATCTCAGGCTTAGTCATCTTACATTTACCAATCAATCTGCCATCTACGATATATGATAATGACTGATCATCTCTATAAACACCATATGTATGCCACTGAGTTTTATCAAATGGAGTAACATCATCTGCCTCTTTACTAACTCTAGCACCTGAACCATAGTTATCATTTCCATTTAAATCAGCATAATGCAATGTAAATGCAGCCATTGTATCTGTATTCCATGTTTCCATAATATCAATTTCGCCACAAGCTGGCCATGTCTTTCCATTTGTTCCTAACATCCAAAAAGCTGGCCAAATTCCTCTTAATGAAGGTAACTTAATTCTTCCCTCGATATAACCTTTACCGATTTTAGATCCTTCACCTTTTCCTGATGTGTTAATTCTACCTGATGTATACTGATTATTAGCATATTTAGCAATAATCTTTAATGTTCCATCACTAACATTTAAATTTTCTGTACTGTCTTTATAATATTCTAATTCGTTATTGCCCCATCCTGGTAATCCAACAGGTCCATTTCCAACCTGTACATTCCATTTGTTTCTATCTAGTTTAGTGCCATCAAATTCATCACTCCACTTAACTTCAAACAAATCTTTCTGTAATTTAAATACATTGTTCTCAAGTTTTACTGCATCCTCTAATGGAATTACTTTTGCACTTACACCTACTGTTGATAATAGAGTAGCACTTAATGTTGCCACTAAAAAAGTTGTTAGCTTTTTCATTTTGATACCTCCAATAAATTTTATTTTTCACCCTTCATCACACTATCTATGTGATAAGTAAATTGTATCATTTCAAATAAAAGCCAACAACTTTTTATAAAATCATTACACCAATAACAAAATAATATTACTTATTGTATGTCACCTGGTTATTTTCCATAACATTTCCATCAATAAATGACTTAGCATTCTCCAATGTAGTGGTACTTATAGACTCTAGCGCCTCATAAGTTAAGAATGCCTGATGAGATGTCACAATTACATTTGGAAAAGATAATAATCTTGAAACAACTGAATGCTGAAGAATTTCAGTTGATCTGTTTTCATAAACATTCTCACTTTCTTCCTCATAAACATCTAATCCCACGCTGTGGAATTTATATTCTCTTATTCCCTTTATTAAATCTTCCGTATCAATTAATGCACCTCTAGATGTATTAACTAAAACCACTCCGTCCTTCATTTTAGAAATACTCTCTTTATTAATCATATGATATGACTCATCATTTAAAGGACAGTGCAATGAAATCAAATCACTCTCCCTTAACAGGGTATCCATATCCACATACTCTACAAAATCTAAATCCGGATTTTGATAGATATCATATGCAATAACCCTCATTCCAAAGCCCTTACAGATTCTACACATTGCAGCACCGATTTTTCCTGTGCCCACAATACCTGCAGTTTTATTATAGAAACTAATTCCTGTAAGTCCCACAACAGAAAAGTTATTTTCTCTAACCTTGATATAAGCTTTATGAATATGTCTGTTAGATGCCATTGCCAATGTCATAGCATGTTCAGCTACAGTTTCCGGTGAGTAGCCTGGCACTCGCAATACAGTCATGCCTAACTCATCTGCTGCCTTTAAATCAACATTGTTAAAGCCTGCGCATCTTAATAATATAAGTTCCACACCGTTGCCTCTTAATGCCTCTAAAACAATGCGTGAAAAATCTGAATTTACAAATCCACACACTGCCTGAAAACCTTTAGCATATCGCACAGTGTTTATTCTTAAATCACTTTCCATATACTCGATTTCCAGGTCGCTATAATTTTTAATCTGTTTGTTAAAAGCTTCTTTATCGTACTCTTTTGCATCATAAAATAATATTTTCATAAGCACCTCCTAAATTATAACAAGCTAAGTTTAGTGGTTTTATGCGTTCTTTCTACGCTCTTCAATAGCCTCTTCTAACATCATGTCCTTAACCTTCATCAGACGAATCTGTGTGCTTCGCTCATTCTCATCTAATTTCATGGTTATATACTTAATGTTTTCTTTAGCGTTAGGAATAATAACATGCTCTAGAGCATTAACACGTCGTCTGGTTTTCTCAATTTCCGATGCCATTAGCTGACATGATTTTTCCACCTCTGCTAGTTTTAGCATATCCTCGAAAACCTGTGACAGTGAAAACATTGCATCATCTAAGTCACCTGCAGTAAAGGCATAACCGTATGAATAGATGTCTCCACCTGAGATGTTTTGATTAGTAGAATATTTAGGTATATCTACACTCATTACATTCTCCACATCCTCTTTAATCTCTAGAGATTTCTTTGAGGCTAACAATGCCGTATTTAATATCTCCTGACTCATTCCGGCTCTGGCGATACTAAATTCCATATTGGCATTTTTTAGTCCCTCTTCCACGCGCACTCGAAGCTCCATATTATATTTTATTAATTCCATGAACTGACGAACCAACTCATCTCGCTTATCCTTTAGAAGTTTGTGACCTCTGCTGGCTGAAACAAGTTTCTTTTTTTGCTTAGTCAGTTCCATTCTTGTAGGATTAACCATACGCGCCTCCGTTATTTGCTTATATAGTATTTATCTAGATATTCATCAGAAATACGCTTCAACTCTGACTTAGGTAACATTGATAATAACTCCCAACCTACCTTCATTGTATCCTCGATACTTCTGTTAGTCTCATATCCCTGAGATACATATTTTTCTTCGAAAGCATCCGCGAACTTAGCATATTTAAGATCCATCTCTGACAATGCTGCCTCACCTAAGATAGTCATAAGTTCCTTAGCATCTTTTCCTCTAGCATAAGCTGAGAATAACTGGTTCATAACATCCGCATGATCCGCTCTGGTTTTTCCTTCTCCAATACCCTTATCCTTTAAACGTGATAGAGATGGCAATACATCTATTGGAGGTGTAACACCCTTTCTATATAAATCTCTACTTAGGATAATCTGTCCCTCAGTAATATATCCTGTAAGGTCAGGGATAGGATGAGTCTTATCATCCTCCGGCATAGTTAGGATAGGAATAAGTGTGATACTTCCGTCCTTTCCACGCTGTCTTCCCGCGCGCTCGTATAAAGTAGCTAAGTCAGTGTACATATATCCAGGATAACCTCTTCTTCCCGGTACCTCTTTTCTGGCCGCTGATACCTCACGCAATGAATCTGCATAGTTAGTAATATCTGTGATAAGTACTAATACGTGCATTCCTTTTTCAAAAGCTAAATACTCTGCTGCTGTCAATGCCATACGCGGTGTGGCAATACGCTCAACCGCAGGGTCATTAGCTAAGTTAGTAAAGAGAACTGTTCTATCAATAGCTCCAGTCTCCTTAAAGCTCTTTACGAAATAATCTGCCTCCTCGAAAGTGATACCTACCGCAGCGAAAACTACCGCGAAAGGATCATCCGTTCCAATAACCTTAGCCTGTTTAGCAATCTGAGCAGCAAGGTTAGCATGTGGCAAACCTGATGCTGAGAAGATAGGAAGTTTCTGACCTCTAACCAATGTGTTTAGACCGTCAATAGCAGATACACCTGTCTGAATAAACTCAGATGGGTAATTTCTAGCTGCAGGGTTCATTGCCACACCGTTGATATCTCTTCTCTCCTCAGGAATAATTTCCGGGCCACCGTCAATAGGATTTCCCAGTCCGTCGAATACTCGACCTAGCATATCCATTGACACACCTAACTCCATTCCGTGTCCTAAGAATCTAACTTTACTATCTGAAAGGTTAATACCTGTAGAACTTTCGAATAGCTGTACTAATGCATTTCCACCATTAACCTCTAAAACTTTACATCTTCTAATTTCTCCGTTAGCCAGTTCGATTTCACCTAGCTCGTCGTAAGTGACATTCTCTACATCTCTGACCATCATCAGTGGTCCTGCCACTTCCTGTATTGTTCTATACTCCTTTGGCATTTAGATTTCCTCCTTACTTAAAGCTACTGCGATTTCATGCTCTAGCTCCTCATTGATTCTGTCAAACTCAGATTTAACATTTTCTTCCACTGTATATTTGAAACGACCGATGGCCTCTCTTACAGGAAGACTGATTAAACTGTTAATTCCAGCGCCCTTATTTAGAGCCTCTAGTGATTTATCATAATAACCTAATACTAATTTCATCATTAAGAACTGCTTTTCAAGTGATGTATAAGTATCTACATCATGGAATGAGTTCTGGTGAAGGTAATCCTCACGAATAGATCTACTTGCTTCCATCTTAAGTCTGTCACCAGGTGATAGTGCATCCATACCTACCATCTGAACGATTTCATTAAGTTCAGCTTCATCCTGAAGCAGACTCATCATCTTCTGTCTTATTGTTAACCACTCGTTATTAACATTTTCATTGAACCATGGTCCAATACTGTCAATATATAGTGAATAACTTGTCAACCAGTTAATAGCCGGGAAGTGTCTCTGATAAGCCAATGCAGAATCCAATCCCCAGAACACCTTTACGATTCTAAGTGTAGCCTGAGAAACCGGTTCAGAAATATCTCCACCCGGTGGTGATACCGCTCCGATAACTGAAAGAGCTCCCTCTCTGTTATCGCTTCCCAATGTAATTACATCTCCGGCACGCTCATAAAACTGTGCCAATCTACTTCCTAAGTATGCTGGATATCCCTCTTCACCAGGCATCTCCTCTAAACGACCTGACATTTCTCTTAATGCCTCCGCCCAACGTGATGTTGAATCCGCCATTAGGGCTACTGAATATCCCATATCTCTAAAGTACTCTGCAATAGTTATACCTGTATAAATTGAAGCCTCTCTAGCTGCCACCGGCATATCTGATGTATTGGCAATAAGTACTGTTCTCTCCATCAATGACTTTCCAGTCTTAGGATCTTTAAGTTCAGGGAATTCGTTAAGAACGTCTGTCATCTCGTTTCCACGCTCTCCACATCCGATGTAAACTACGATATCAGCCTCAGCCCACTTAGCTAACTGATGCTGGATAACTGTCTTTCCACTACCAAATGGTCCCGGAACAGAAGCTACACCACCTCTGGCAATTGGGAACAATGTATCAACTACACGCTGTCCTGTAACCAATGGCTTACTAGGTGCTTTTTTCTCCTTATATGGTCTTCCCTTTCTAACTGGCCAATCCTGCTTAAGAGTAATTTCCTTCTCACCCTTATCAGTCTGAATCTTAGCTACAGTCTGTGTAACATCGTAATTGCCTGCTTCAATATATGTAATTTTTCCGGATACACCGTATGGAACCATAATCTTTTGTGTTACCACTGAAGTTTCCTTAACTGTTCCAATGATATCTCCCGGTTCTACCTCATCTCCCACTGAAGCTGTAGGTACGAAATCCCACTTTAATTCTCTCTTTAATGATGGTACCTGAACACCTCTCTGTAAAAGATTTCCAGCTACCTTCATAATATCATCTAATGGTCTTTGAATACCATCATAGATGCTACCGATAAGACCAGGTCCTAATTCAACTGACATAGGCGCGCCTGTTGAAACAACCGGTGCTCCAGGTCCTAAACCTGCAGTCTCCTCATATACCTGAATAGACGCCTCATCACCGTGCATCTCTATAATCTCACCAATAAGATTTTCTTCACTAACTCGCACAACGTCAAACATATTTGCATCGCGCATTCCATCTGCAATGACCAATGGTCCTGCTACTTTCTTAATTGTGCCTTTGCTGTTTCCCATATTATTTGTCCTTTCGATTATTATTCATCACCAAAAAGAATGTCTGATCCGATTGCCTGCTCTAGACAATCCTTTACACCCTGAATTCCTGCACCTGTGTTTCCCTTAATTCCAGGGATTGCAATAATCGCAGGGCTTAGACGCTCTCTGTATTTTTCAATCTCACGACTTAATTTCTTCTGTAGAGATTCTGTAATATAAATAATGGCATATTCTCCCTGGGCCAGCTTTTTAAGTGTCTCCTCACCTTCATCATCGTATATTGGATACACATCAAGTCCTAGGGCTGAAAAACCATAAATACTATCATAATCTCCCATAACTGCTACTCTACGCATACATTATCCTTACCCTTTCTCTGATAAAATCATTATCAAATCCATTCATCTTACCTGAAAGAATAATTTTCACTGTCTTTATTTCATTCTCTCTAGCCAAGGAATATGCTAAAATTGGTCCCACTGAAAATGACTCATATTTCTGATTTTTAATTCTGTCGATAATCTTGTTATCGCACTTGCACTCAAAATATGATTTAGATTTCTTAATGGCAGTGGCTAAATCTGAAAAAGCTGTTGTGGATAGATAATCACAAACACCATCTATTCCATCTTTTATAGATGCAATTAAATCCGTAACGCTTATGCCTTCGCATTCCACCAATGCGTTTTTAAGAAATGTATCATCCTTTCCTGAGAGGGCTGCTCTGATAGCTATCTTAATATCTGCAATAGCCACCTTCATATCAGCATAATCCCTAATAAGAGTGTTTTCATGATTTTTCTTTATTTCCATAATTCGCTCTAAAAGCGCCTTATCTACAATCACGTCGCACAACTGTCCATCGCCACTTTTTAGTAGTGCATCAGTGGCTCTTTTTGCCGCATCTGACACTTCATCCGGAAGTTTATCGTATTCAGATTCTCTGATACAGTCTTCTATAAATCCTGTATCAACTCTTCCTTCCACATAAATACTTTCATCAGGAATCTTAGAATCTGTGCAGACCTTTTTAATGGCAGCCTTTAAATTATGATAATCATAATCCACCATTAAAATATCCTTATCACTGGCATCCTTGATGATTTCATCTACGACTCGTTTGTGCTTAGCAGTTTCCTCGCGAACTATTTCATCTAGGTTATAGCTGCCATTGCCCCAGCCCTTATCAATAATAAATTGGAGGGCTGTGTCGTAATCCTTAGCCTCTATAATCTGAGAAATATCATCGTCTGTTAAGAGAAAACTCTCTAATGCTCTTATTCTGGCAACACCGTAAATATATTCATCCACTCGCATTACCTCCACTATTTATCTGAGAGAAACAACTCTTTGTTAGCCACATCTCTCATCTCTTCTTTTTTCGCTTCAAACATAGCATCAAATGTGCAGTTTTCCTCGATGTCACCGTAGACTAGAATAAAGCCGTTATCTACTCTGTCTAAACCATCTACTACTTCTATCTGTCCCTGATTTTTGCTAGCCAATTCATTTACCTTCTGGCTAAAATCTGCATTAACCTTTTTAAAATCATCAGATGAAAGTAACATCTTTCCATCGCCTTTTTGGATATTGTCCGCTAAAACTGTTAACAATATCTCAAAATATTCTTCATCCGGCAACGTGATTAATTTTTTCTTTGCTAATTCCATAGCCTCGTCAATCACTTCGCCCTTAGCTTTTAATATCGCATTTCTTCTTCTAAAATCTGCACTTGATGCGATTTTTTCTTCGTAGAGACTTCTTTCTCTAGCTGCATTATTTGTTATATCTTTTATCTCATGCGCTGTCTTTTCTTTTACATCGGCCATAAACTCATCGCAGTAATTATCTGCCTCTTTAATTATTTCATCGGCCTGATTATTCGCATCAGATAAAATATTTTCTACAATTTTATCTAAACCGCCCATAGTATTTTCCTTCTATCTTTCTTATTAACCAATCTTAATTCCGTTTACTGCAAGGAATGAAATAAGAAGTGCTAAGATAGCATATGTCTCAACCATGGCTGGGAATAACATTGCCTTAGCAAACTGATCTGGTCTCTTTGCAATAATACCGATGCTGGCTGCAGATGTTTTTCCCTGATATTTTCCTGAGATAAGTCCCACAATACCAATTGGAAGACAAGCTGCTAAAATTTCTAATCCTGCTAATACAGTAAGGTTTCCTGCTCCACTACCGATAATTCCAATCTTAGATAATGTTACGAAACCAATAAGTAATCCGTATAATCCCTGTGTACCAGGAAGAAGCTGCATTACTAATACCTTAGCGAACTTAGTTGGATCCTCTGTCATAACTCCTGCTGCTGCCTGACCTGCAATACCTACTCCGATAGCTGAACCAGCTCCTGATAACAGCACTGCAATCGCAGCTCCTAATAGTGCATAAAATGTTCCCTGATTTAAAAAATCTCCTAATGACATAATCGTTTACCTCTTTTCTTTAATTTTTGATTTTTATTCTTCATTTTTAATTTTTATATATTTAGTTTTTTCCATAAACGGTGAAAATTCTCTTCCTCCGCCCTCGTAGAATTTTCCGAAAAACTCTACGAACTGAAGTCTGTTAGTGTGTACATAAGCTCCCAGTAGATTAACCGCCATATTAAATATATGACCAATCACAAATATCAATACAAACATAATCACGCCTCCAATGGACTTACCTCCCATAGAAGCCATTGTATTAATAACCTGTGCGATAACTCCGGTGGCTAAGCCTAGCGCTAACAATCTAGAATATGATAATAAATCACTTAACCAGCTAGTAACATCGTATAAGCTGTACGCTCCTAACAATAATCTCTTTAACGGATTCTTTCTTCCACGTCCGCCGGTTAGAAGAATTCCCACAGCTCCTGCGCCTGCCATAATCTTAGCAGCCATATTAACTGCCGGTGGAAATACTAGTTTAGCTCCCAGCAATGATGCAAACATATCTGTAGGAATTAGCATTAGCATAAGTCCTATTAGCATCACATACCATAGAATGATATCGCATATAAAACCTGCCACATCCTTTTGTTTTAGCATCATATATCCCTTTATGGCCAATCCTGTAAACAGATGAATTATACCGAATATCAAGCAGTAAATAAGCATCTGCATTGGCTTTTTAATTGGTTCAAACCAAAGTGGTGGGATAGTTACTGTCTTTCCAAAGAATGTTTTTGATATAACACTTATCGCATCTCCGAAATATCCACCAAATAATATTCCCCATATCAATGTGGATATTCCGCAATACATAAACATTCTAAGGCTCTTAGCCATAGATTTTTCCATGTTCGGGAATTTCTTAAGAGCTAAGAAACAAGCTACAAACATTATAAATCCGTATCCTGCATCACTTAACATAATTCCAAATAAGAAATAATAGAAGAATGCTGTAATTGCCGTCGGATCAATCTCTAATCTGTTAGGGAATCCAAAGGAAGTTACAACCCCTTCCACTGCTCCTGTGAACTTTCCGTTCTCTAAGAGAACCGGTGCCTCTTCATCCTTAAATTCTTCTCCAATAACACTTACCACAAACTGGCTTTCTAATATTTCTTTAACCTTATCGAATCGGTTTTCCGGTATACTTCCGCTAATAAAAAATGTGTGTTTAGTCTGGTCTAATCTTCCTAGTGTTCTGTACTTATCAGCTCTTATTCGGTAGTAATCCGATATTCTCTTAAAGGTTATAGCTAAATCTTTTTGTTTTTCTAAATCAGCAGTTATCTCTTCAATCTGCTTATTATAATCTTCGATTCTCTTAAGTCTTCGTTTAATAGATTCCTTAGGAAGATGATGTGTTATTATCGTAGGTCTCGTAAAATCCAAATCGTGAAGTTTTTTCATTACCTCTTCTGAATTTTTCTTATCCATCAGCACCGTGATATAGGTCTGATAGTCATCGAAAGATACTACTTTAAAATAGCACTCCTTAGGAAATTCCTTTTCCTCCACTAAACTATTTAACTGCTCCTGGGTGTATGGACTAGATAATATACCTACCACAAAGTCCGTTGTCTTAGTTCCTCTAGTGTTCATTGCCACATTAAGGCTAGTCCACGGTTCAATGGCTACAATCTCATCTTCACACCTGGAGATTTCTAATTTCATCTCCTCAATGTCCTTACCCTGTTTTATAACCGAGCCGACCTGCAACATAATATCTGTCTGTCTTTCAATTATGTCATTTAAGTCATCTTTTGAAACATCCTTCTTTCCCTCTAGAGAAGCAAACATCGAAGTCTTCTCTGGAACATGCTCTTCAAACACGCCAATGGCATTTTCAGCTAAAGTGATGTTTCGATCAAACACAGAAATTTGAGTGGCTGTATTCATTCTCTCAAAACCTTCCGGCATCTTATCATTGAAATTAATCTCAATTACACCTAGGTTTTGTAACAACTCTAAAATCTGTTTTCGATTATCTCTCAGGGCACAGATATTGATTTTCTTCATTCTTGTTACTGACATATCTGTACCAAGCCTTTCACTTTATTATCCTTTAATAACAGCAATAATACTATCTACTGCCACATTCATTTTCTTAGACGCTTCGTCTTTTAATTCCTGTGCTTCGTTAGCTATTTCTCTGTCTGTGCTCTCGTCAATAGTCTTACACTTAGAAACCAGCGCATCCATCTCTTTTTTAGCCTGATCATTAGCTTTTTCTATCGACTCGACTCTTACCTTCTCTGCCTTATTTACAATGTCTGACTTTTTTTGTTCAGCCTTCTTTTTAGCGTCAGCTATAATCTCCTCGGCTTTCGACTCTGCATTTTTAACTGTCTCCATAGCATCCAACATCGCAAATACCTTCCTTTCCAAGCGGGCTAACCAGCTTTAATTTTTAAGTGTCTTCTGACACTTTTGAAAAGATTATACTCTTTTTCATTTTCAGTTTCAATTTACTTTTTTAACTATTCACTTAATAAAATTTACTTACAATCTCCCTTTCTTCCTATTAATAAAATAGGTCGAAATCTTTTTTAGTCTCTGACTGTAAAATCCGAAAAAATAACGCCTATGGCACTGTGATACTGACTTAAATTTTGTGATTTTCTAACTAGCTTAGCAGCTTTCTTTTCTTCCGCAAAGGATGTCGATAAATAAGTCCACAACTCCTTCATCTTAAATAGAAGATGTCTGTCTGCCTGCATCACTTCCTCATAAGCTAAGTACAATCTATCGTGATATGTTTTAAGTTCCTCCTTAGTAACCGGCGCTGCACTCTTTATCTGAGCAGCTAAATTAGGATTTCCAATTAATCCTCTGCCAATCATAAACTTATCCACACCATCACAATAATTCTTTATTCTATTAAAATCCTCCACCGTATTAATGTCGCCATTATAGACTAGTGGGATTTTAGAATTACTGATGGCATACTTAAATGCCTCTAAGTTAGGTTTATCCTTATAGAACTGAGCTCTGGTTCTAGGATGAATGGTCAATTCACTAATAGGATAGTCATTGTAAACATCCATTATTCCAGGAAACTCATCCGGCTCATAAACGCCGATTCTAGTCTTTACACTAATTAATAAATCGGGATAATCGCTGTCTCTCCAATTAAATATTTCCTCAAAAAACTCTCTCATTAAATCCAGTTCTCTTAAGAAACCTGCTCCCTTATTTTTAGAAACTACAGTTCCTGAAGGACACCCTATGTTTATGTTAATCTCCTTAGTGTAACCCATCTCATATAATTGCTTTGTACCCTTTATAAAGTACTCTGCTCTATTAGATAAAATCTGAGGAATAAGATTAATATTTTCATTATTCTCCGGCAATAAATCTCTTATTTCCTTTCCCTTCATCTTAGGATTATGACAAGGAGATACAAAAGGTGCATAGTACTTATCTATGCCTCCAAATAAATCTCTATGTACATTTCTATAAATATAACCTGTAATACCTTCTAGCGGTGCAAAATATAATTCCACTTCTTATGTCTCCTTTGTATTACTATAAGCCTTTTTCGTCCATTTCCACACTATTAAAGTATACCATTATATAATGATTCGTTCAATTATATTATGTTTGTTTAATAACTCCATTTAGGAATTGACATAGTAATTATAAAGTGATAGAATTCATTTTGAAAATGAAAACCATTTTCAGTTTCACTTGTTTTATTTTAGTTAGGAGCATTTTATGAATATAAGAAAAAATTTTAAAAAGATGATAGTAGTTGTAGCCTCATTGGCATTGTTAATTTCTAGTTTAAGTGGTTGCAGTAATCCTATAAACAATAAAGAGGATTCTAAGAAATTTAAAATTATTGCCACTATATATCCTGAATATCAGTGGATTAAAGCTATTATGGGAGATCAGGCTAAAAATGCTGATATCACTACATTGATTACGAAAGGTGCTGACCTACACAGTTTTCAGCCTTCGGCTATGGATATTATAAAGATTAAGAAATCTGATTTATTTGTGTATGTTGGCGGTGAGTCTGATGGCTGGGCTAAGGATTTAGTTAAGGCTAATAAAGGTTTAAATAGTTTTAATCTTTTAGAGGAATTAGGATCACAGGCTAAGGAAGAGGAAGAATTAGAGGGAATGCAGGAAGAAAAAGAGCATGAAGAGCATAGTGATGATGAAATAGAATATGATGAACATGTTTGGTTGTCACTAAAATGCAGTGCTACTCTTTGTGAAAAACTTGAGAAAAAATTAGAAAAAATGGATCCTAAAAATAAGAATTTATATAAGAAAAATTTAGATGCTTATTTAGCTAAGCTTAATAAATTAGATAAGGAATACGAAGAAACTGTATCAAAGGCTAAAAACAAAACTTTACTTTTCGGAGACAGATTTCCATTTAAGTATTTAGCAGATGATTATAATATTAAATGTTATGCTGCTTTTGCAGGCTGTTCTGCCGAGAGTGAGGCCAGCTTTGAAACTATAACTTTTTTAGCTAAAAAGGTTGATGAATCAAATTTATCTAATATAATGGTAATTGACAACAGCGATAAGAAAATCGCTAAAACAATTATCAGTAATACTAAGAAAAAGAATCAAGGAATACTTACTCTTAATTCAATGCAGTCACCTAATATTTTAGATTCTTCCACTGATTATATTTCTATAATGGAAGAAAATTTAAAAGTTCTAAAATCTGCATTAAAATAGTTTCCTTATTCTACGGAGGAATATATGGAACAATTAGTTTTAGATAATGTTTCCCTAGGTTACGATTCTAATCCATTAGTTAAAGATGTTAATCTTACAATTAACAGTGGCGATTATGTATGCGTAATCGGAGAAAACGGTGCAGGAAAAAGTACTTTTCTTAAAACTGTTTTAGGGCTTACATCAGCTATTGACGGAAAAATAGTTTGGAATATTAATAAAAATGCTATTGGATATTTACCACAGCAGACAGTGGTTCAGAAGGATTTTCCGGCCTCTGTTTTAGAGGTTGTTATGTCCGGTTTCCAGAACAGACGCGGACTTCGCCCTTTCTACAGTGCCAAGGAAAAGGAAGAGGCTTTTAAAAATATGAAGCGTATGACTGTGGATGACTTAGCCAATAAATCTTATAAACACTTATCTGGCGGTCAGCAACAGCGAGTTCTTTTAGCTAGAGCACTTTGTGCCACAGAAAAGATATTGTTTTTAGATGAGCCTGTAGCCGGCTTAGATCCTAAGGTTACAGCGGATATGTACGCTTTAATTAAGTCATTAAATGAAGAGGGAATCACTATTGTTATGATTTCTCATGATATCAATGTAGCACTTAATGATGCTTCTCATATATTCTATATAAGCGAAAAAACTTTCTATGGAACTAAAGATGAATTTATAAATACCCCTGAGGGTAAACTGTTTTTATCATTGAAAGGAGGTAAATAGAATGTCAGATATTTTTGATACACTTTATACCTCTCTTCAATATCCATTTGTTAGATATGCATTAATCGTAGGTGTTTTAATTGCATTATGTTCATCACTTCTAGGAGTGACATTGGTGCTAAAGCGCTTCTCTTTTATCGGCGATGGACTTTCACATGTGGCTTTTGGCGCATTGACTATTGCTAGCGTATTAAAGCTTACTAATAATATGATGTTGGTTTTACCTTTCACAGTAATCTGTGCCATCCTTCTTTTGAGAACCGGCCAGAATACTAAGATTAAAGGTGATGCCGCAGTGGCAATGATTTCAGTTGGTGCATTGGCCATGGGTTACCTTATTATGAACCTATTCGCCCCTAAAAGCGCTAATATTTCCGGAGATGTTTGTACCACACTTTTTGGTTCAACATCCATTCTTACATTGCAGATGAGTGATGTTTTGATTTGTACAATCCTCTCCATCTTAGTTTTAGTTTTCTTCATTATTTTCTATCACAAGATTTTCGACGTGACTTTTGATGAAAACTTTGCCAATGCTGTGGGAACTAACACTAATTTATATAATCTAATGATTGCTATAATCATCGCAGTTATTATTGTTTTAGCAATGAATTTAGTGGGCTCGCTTCTAGTATCTGCTTTAATTATTTTCCCTGCCCTATCGGCAATGAGAATTTTCTATACTTTTAAAAGCGTTACTATCTGTTCAGCTCTTTTATCTGTTATATGTGCCGCAGTTGGTATCCTAGTTTCAATTATTGCAGGTACACCTGTTGGTTCTACAATTGTTTTAGTTGATGTCATTACATTTATTATTTGTTTTGTTATCGGAAAACTAAGAGGTATAGAATAATGAAAAAAAGATTATTAAGATTGGCAATAAGTCTGGTTTTAATTATGGCTTTAGTCACAGGATGTGGTTCTAAATCAGCTAGTTCTTCTAAAAAAGTAGACGTAGATTTATCTAAACTAGGTGACACGGTAGCCTACACTGAGATTTATAATATGTCCCTTGAGCCTGATAAATATGTGGGTAAGATGGTTAGAATGACTGGTGTATGCTATAAGTACTTTGATCAAACCACTAAAAAGACATATCATGAATGTACTATCTATGATGCCACAGCTTGTTGTTCTCAGGGATTTGAGTTCGAACTAAAAAATGGAAAGTATCCTAAGGACGAAGAAAAAGTTACAGTATGCGGTAAGTTTACTAAAGTAAAAGGAAAAGGATATTTCTTCTGCGTATTGAAAGATGCAGTAATTGAATAATTTAAGTATTAAAAAACCTTCGAAAGATTTTCTCTTTCGAAGGCTTTATTTTTATTCGTATCTTTCGTCGATTACACGTTTTGACTTCTTCTCGCTTCGTGGCAATAATCCTAATTCTACAATCTTTACAATTGGCTTGAATCCTATTTTGCTCTTTACTGTTTCTGTAATCTTCTGTGCTAATTCCTGGAAGTCTACTCTTCCGCTGCTAGCCTCGATGTATAATCTCATTGTATCCTTACCGTCTAAGTGAGAAATTCTAATCTGATACTCACTTGATGCTTCTGGGAACATTGCTATTATTTCTTCGATTTGGCTAGGGAAGAAGTTTACACCCTTAATCTTTAGCATATCATCTGTTCTTCCTTTGATGACATCTAATCTAGGGAAGTGGCTTCCACACTCACACTCACCTGGAATAATTCTGGATAAATCGTGAGTACGATATCTAATTAGTGGAGCACCCTCTTTAACTAATGTTGTGATTACGATTTCTCCCATCTCTCCATCAGGAACAGGCTTTAATGTTACAGGATCAATAATCTCAATGTAAACAAAGTCATCCCAATAATGCATTCCTGTGTCATACTTACAGCTGATTCCAATTCCCGGTCCGTAAATCTCTGTTAATCCATAAATATCATATAGTTCAATTCCTAGTTCATTAGAGATACGTTTTCTCATTTTTTCTCCCCAACGCTCTGAACCGATGACACCTTTTTTTAGTTTGATATTGTCCTTGATTCCTCTTTTTTCAATTTCCTCAGCTAATAAAAGCGCATATGATGATGTGGCACATAATACTGTAGTTTCCATATCCTGCATCATCTGTAGCTGTTTTTCTGTGTTTCCTGGTCCCATAGGAACTACCATTGCCCCTAATTTCTCTGCACCATTCTGAAATCCGATTCCTGCAGTCCACAATCCATAACCTGGTGTGATGTGAATTCTATCCTTGTTTGTAACGCCGGCGAATTCATAACATCTCTTAAACATCTCTCCCCAATCATCTACGTCTTTTTGTGTGTAAGGGATGATAACCGGAAGACCTGTTGTACCTGATGAAGAATGGATTCTTACAATATCCTTTTCATCGGCTGTCATTAATCCTAGCGGATATGCATCTCTTAAATCCTTCTTCTCGGAAAATGGAAGATTCTCAAAATCTTCGGCACTAGAAATACCTGTGATTCCTAAATTTTCCAACTTCTTTCCGTAGAAGTTTTTCGCCTTTACTAAGGCTTTGATCTGATTGTTTACCTGCTCAATCTGTTTCGTAGAAATTTTCATTTTTACCGTTTCCTCCTAAACTAGTTTATTTCATAATCCAGTGCTTTGAAATTAATCTCATGGAATTTCTCTGGCACCTTTTTCTTTACAATATCTTTAATCTCATCTAATGTGATACCTAGCACACCAGTCTTAACTGCGGCTCCTAAAAGAAGAACGTTCATAACCTTTGTAGAACCAATCTCCTCGCAAGCCTTATTAGTGTCAATTACCACAACCTCATCTAGCACTTTTTTTAAGTACTCTATCATCTCGCTTCCATTGTAGTTAGAATCTGAAAGGCTGGCTGTAGTTGGCATAACCGGTCTGCTACTTACTATCATCTTTCCGCCATCCTTTAGATACGGAAGCATTCTAACAGCCTCCGCCGGCTCAAAGGCAATAATAATATCCGCCTCTTTATAAGCAATCATAGGCGTAAAAATATTATCTCCCATTCTTACGTGAGAGAAAACACTTCCACCGCGTTGCGCCATACCAATAGTCTCAGCACTCATTACATCTAAGCCCTTCTCCATTGCAGCTGCTGCAATAAGTTTAGATGCCAATACCGTTCCCTGGCCACCTACACCGCATAAAACTATATTCTTATTCATTTAACTTACCTCCCTGACACTGGATTGCACTAGTAGGACAAACTGACTTACAAAGACCGCAGCCTGTGCACAATGACTTGTCAATTGCCACTTTTCCATCCACTGTAATAAGGGCTGGGCAACCTAATTCTCTAATACATTTCTTACAGTTAATACATTTATCATTTATTGAAGCTGAATCATTTGGCTTTACAATAGCTACGCAAGGGGACTTAAAAATAATCGCCTTAACCCCCTTTTCATTAGCTACTTCCTTCACTGTCTCGATAGCCAATTTCTGATCAAGGGGATCTACGGTTTTTACTGTCTTAACGCCGCAGCCTTTTAAGACCGCCTCTATGCTTACCTTATCCACCACATCACCCATCATAGTATGACCTGTTCCTGGGTGAGGCTGGTGACCTGTCATAGCTGTAGTAGAATTATCCAGTACCACTAAAGTCATATCCGCCTGATTATATATAGCATTGACTACACCGGTTATAGCTGATGCGAAAAATGTGGAATCGCCCACAAAGGCAAAGCACTTAGTATCAGGCTCGATTCTTCCAATTCCCTGAGCCATATTTACGCCAGCCCCCATACATAGGCATGTATCCACCATATCAAGAGGCATAGCATTGCCCAATGTATAACATCCGATATCTCCTGCATACAATGTCTTCTCACCCTTCATTGCCTCTTTTACGGCATAAAAAGATGCTCTGTGAGGGCAACCTGCGCAGAGTACCGGTGGTCGTACAGGTAGTTCAGGCGCTTCTTTAGCCTCAAATCCCTGAAGACCTTTTATCTCGTTTTCTATTCCTAAAAACTTATCGATACTGTTCTTAACGCTGTCTCTAGTATTCTCCCCGGCAGCTTTAACATCGCCTGTTCGCTTTCCTAGAATCTTAACTTTTAAATTATATTTTCCAGCTACATAAACTAGAGCATCCTCCACTACAGGATCTAGCTCTTCTACACATAAAACTTCATCCACACCTTCTAAAAATTCTAAAGCTAACTGCTCCGGAAATGGATATGGTGTAGCTACCTTAAATGTCTTTAGTTTTTCGCCTTTTTCTAAAGCCTCTGCCACATAGGTAAAACTAATACCTGATGTGGCAATGGCCTTTTTATTTTCAGCATTCTTATTTAAAATTTCATTTCTCTTATACTCTGAAAATTCTTTAGCTAAAGCTACCTCTTGCTCTCCGATTTTCAAATGATTAGCATAAGATAATTTAGGAAAAATAACCCACTTTTTATCTTTAATAAAACCTTCCGGTTTATTTACGTAATATTCTACTTTATCCTTTATTTCAATAGATGCATATCCATGGCATACTCTAGTAGTTGGTCTAAAGAATACCGGAGTATTATACTTTTCTGAATACTCGAAAGCTTCCTGAATCATTTCATAAGCTTCCTTAGCACTTGTCGGATCAAAGCATGGCACCTTTGAAAAAGCTGCGAAATGTCTGGTATCCTGCTCAGTCTGAGAAGATATTGGTCCCGGATCATCTGCCACTAGAACAACCATTCCGCCCTTTACTCCAATATATCTAGCACACATCAATGGATCTGCTGCCACGTTTAGTCCCATCTGCTTCATTGTAACCAATGTTCTCGCGCCGCTATACGCCGCACCTGTAACTAACTCCATAGCTGCCTTCTCATTGACAGACCACTCTATGTAACAGTCATCTCCTCGGTTTTTAGCCACTGTTTCTAAAACCTCTGTGGAAGGTGTTCCAGGATATCCTGCCACCACGTTAACTCCTGCTGCAACTGCTCCCATGGCAATCGCCTCATTACCCATCATAAACACTTTATGCATTTCTAATCCTCTTTTTCTTTATTTGAGTGAATTTGAGTTTTTCTGATCTTTAGCCTTCTGCTTTTGGATACTCTTATCCCTATACATATTTTCATCCGCTTCCTTAACCATATCATCGATAGATAAAATATTTTTATTGCGCAGACACACTCCCACTGCACAAGGATAACCCATCTTCTGACACTCACTTCTTATTTTATCACTAATACTAATAATTGTGTCCTTATTTTTTCTACTAATTATTAAAAATTCGTCTCCTCCGGTACGATATAATCTAGACCCGTGAGTTAAGTATTTATTCACTGACTCAACAATAGATACTAAAACTTCATCGCCCTTGGTGTGGCCATAGACATCGTTAATCTTTTTAAAGTCATTGACATCAAATAAAATTACGCCGTTGATGGCATAGCCAATAGACTCAACATCAGAATAAAAGGATTGACGGTTAAAAGCCTTAGTAAGAGGATCCTTTTTAGAATTTTCATTATGTACATAAAGAAGATAGAACATAATGTTAATTGCATAGATTGGATTTAATAATCTAGCGTTTGTGGTGATAATATCGATACTGATAGTCACCACTATGTTAACTAGAATATAAATCAATAGCTTCGCTTCTCTAAGATTTGTTTTACTTATGTACTTTATTCCCTCAACCATAAGCACAATTAATAGCACGATTCTACAGACAATCGGCAGAATGCTGTAGGCTTTAACCACTCTCTCACTTACAAATCCATTGAAGAAAATCGCTATCATACATGTGATGGTATTAACGGAAACTATGGCGATAAATATTCTGTTAAACCTATCTGTAAACAGCTTAATCAGTACAATTACAATAACTGGTTTTAATCCCTGGGATATCAAATCAAAAACTTTGTAAATCCACATAAGATCTTTATTGTCCTCTAAAACTCCGGTTAAAAAGTCCACAAAAACTACAGCTGATAAAATAAATAATGTGGTATTGATTTTCCTTTTCGACTTTTTATCAGCTAAAAACATTGAGTTTAATGCTATTAATAATCCACCTAAAACAATTATATAAATATATGTTTGTTTTATAAAATCAATTAATAATCTCATAGCCCTTTCCTTTTCCATCCATTGCCTAGTTGTAACCAACTACTAAACGTTCTTCAAATTCGTCACGTGGCAATGGCTTATCATACAGATATCCCTGGACATAATAACATCCCACTTCTTTTAGAAACTCTTTTTGTAACTCAGTCTCCACACCTTCCACTATAACTTTCATTCCTAAAGACTTAGCCATCTCGACAATGCCCTCTACTATGATTCGATATTTATTCTGAAAAACCGGCGCGTCAATAAACGATTTATCAATTTTAATTTCGTCCATAGTAAAATCTCTAAGGATGGAAAGGGAAGCATAACCTGTTCCAAAATCATCCACAGAAGTTTGGATACCATATTCATGCATAGTATCAAGAAAATATCTCATCTTATCCTTCATCTTTTCAGATGCTGTCTCTGTAATTTCCACAGTAATCTGATTTTTTTTGATGTGATATTTTTCAATAATCTCATTTATCTTATATGCCAGATTTAAATCTTCTAAATTTACCCTGGAGAAATTTACTGACAATGGAACAATATTATGTCCTGCTTTTCTCCACTCAGCCATATATTTACAAGCTCTCTCTAGCACATAAAAATCTAATTCCTTTATGAGGCCTGACTCTTCTAGTATCGGCACAAACTCATTAGGGAAATATTTTCTATCAGGCTCTATCCATCTAGCTAGCGCCTCCACTCCCACAATCTTATCAGTTCTTATATCAATTTTAGGCTGGAACCAAAGTTTAATATATTCCTTCTCTAGCGCGTCGGCAAAAGAATCTTCTATCCTTCTGCGGTTAAGCATTCTATCTCTTATTTCATTGGTAATTTTAACCATTTTAATTCCGTTATTTACACCATAAGAAAGTGCCAATCTAGGTTCCACAATAAGCTTCTCATAAGTAGCAGAATCAGAATCAATGGTAGAAACACCTGCGTAAGCATTAATAATAATAGAAACTTCCTTACCATCAATTTCTAATTTCATCTCATACTTCTCCATAAGTTCATCAAGCTTATTCTTATTTTCTTTTTTTATAAGCATGGCAAACTTATCATTTCCTCTGTGACCTACTAACTCCTGTTCATCACATAAGCTTACTAATTTTTTAGCATATCCCTTTACGATTTCTTCACCTTTTTCTTCACCGTAAAGTCTTCTCATAGCATCGAAATCAGTAATAGCCACCACTAAAGAATAGTATTCTACGCCCTTATTTTCCCTAATTTTCTCCAATGCCTTATCCACGAAAACATCCCTGCTAAGCATTCCGTCCACTAGAAAATTATTATTGGAATTAATAATTTTTAAAAGTGCATCATTTTCTAAAATTACAAAAATAGATGCACACAAATCCTCCATTAGCACTTTATTTTCCTCAGTTATCTCCCCTGCAGGATAAATCTTAAATTCCGTTCTGATTCTTCCCCGGTGAGATTTCATATCTAAAACTAAAGGCTTTTCGTTACTTTTAGGACCTGTAAATACTTCCCTAGTCTCCTCTAATTTTCCAGAGTTTATATCGTAAATCTTATACTCTAATCCTAGAATATTTTCCTGCTTAAGCATTTCCTTAATTGCATTAACGCTTCTAGAATCATCTAAGTTTTCGTTCTCTAGAATAATTGCAAAGTTTTTTAATTCGTTTTCACCCATAAATACCCTCCTTTTATAAGAGATTATTCATCTTGCAAATTATCAATTATATAAATTCTAGATGGTGTCTCAGCCACCTCCATTCTTGTTAATAACCATCCTTCCTGCTTTAATCTTTCCCCTATAGTATCATCAAAAAATTTAGTTAAGTTTTCCAATGTAGGATTAAGTTCATCAAAAGGCTTCACCTCGTTTATGTACTTATCCTGGTAAGGTGCCAACACTTCCTCCACCGCTTTTTCAACTGCTGAAAACTGGATAAACTCATCCACTACCTTAATTACATCAAGGCTCATTTCCCAAGTATGAGGATGTATCTCACCCATTTTTTCATTTATAATAATTGAATGATTTGCATTCAAATAAAATTTATATTTATACTGATTGTATTTCATTTTTTTACCTATACCCTTTATCTATCTTTAATCTTTTTAGATACAATTACCACTATCATTAAAATAAATATTGCCAATGATATTCCTGATATAACTAAACTTATTTTTAGGTTAGCAGGAACATATTTTAATTCTAATTTATGCTTTCCTTCTTTTACATCATTTAATGCAATCAGACAATTTTGATGTGTATCAATTGTCACTTCTTTTCCATCTAACTTAGCTTTCCAGTTTTCGCTATAGGGAATAGTAGTTAAAATTCTACCGTGCTTATCTAGCTCAATTTCCGCTTTTATATGTGAGTCTGTTAAAAGCTTTACTGACTTTGTGGACTTATTAATTTGTGCAGTATAAGTCTTTAAAAGTTCAGCGTTTTCTGAATAAATAAGTGGTTCAATTACCTCTCCACCTTTATAATCAATTGTGACATCCACCACATTTCCTAATTTATATGATCCAAGGGAAAGCACTCCTCTATTATAAGTATCATAGTACTCTCCAATATCCTTATCATTTACCTTTACTTCCATTAGAGATGGATTGCGGTTTAGCGGCATTGCCATATAGAAATACTGATCATTTAACGGTCTAAAGCAATAGTGAACTTTAGTCTCGCTTTCCTTAATCACCTCTATATTTTCCATCTTAGTATAGATATCTTCATCTAAATCTGTAATGCTTTTATATATTCTATTTACGTACTCAAATACATTATTTTTTTCTACTGAATTTTGTGTTCCGTACCCTGCAAATATAATGCCTAATGCATTATCATTTTCATATATATTTATATTCTCATATTTAGCTATTTGCTTCAACTTTTTATCTAATTGTTTTCTGGATAAAATATACTTAACACCGTAATATGAATCCATTCCCAACGTGGATCCCTGGTTATAATAGCTCCAGAAATACTGATTTCTGGTATATCCTGAGTACTCCATCAGATTCATAATATCCTCACTATCAGATGAACTAAAATGTGAAAGTCCATAATAGTTAAGCAGCATAGGATCATTTAATGAGTTTACAAAAGTTTTCTCTGTTCTATAAAATCCCTTGTCATAGTCTTTTATATAATTAATGCAAGGTTCCATCTCATCTAAGTAACCGCTTAAACTGTTATCGGCAAACTTAGTGCTAAACATTTTTTCATTGCCCTGAAATAAGATGCTGGCAGTTACTGCGATAAATAAAAGTATTCTTACTATAGGAACTAAAACCTCATCCATATGAGTGGTTTTAAATGCCAAATATGCGGTGATTATAATTAAAACTGTGTTTATAATTATGGCTGTTAATGTGATTCCGCCTTTTACAGTTATAATACATGCTGCCATCATTCCTAGCACTGTTAACATTGGCAATATAATCACTACAGTTTTCTTTAGCCCATCTAAATTTTCGTAGCATCGCCAAGCGCTTATAATGGCAATAAATATAAATAAAAATGTATATCTATAGTAAAACTGATTAGGGCTGGCAAAGCCATGCCACACTGCATCTGCAGTCACAAACATAGTACTTAAAACGAAGCTTGTGCTAATTATAAATACTATTATCTTTTCTCTTATCTTAATTTTGCTATTAAAATAAAATGCCACTGCGAAAAATAATAATGGCACTGTATAAAATACATATGGCAAATTATCTTCTATAGTGTAATGACTACCGTTAAAACTAAATAGTCCGTTAAAAAATTCCATTGCACTAATTTGACATTTAGTGCTTATCTCAAATTTACCACCGATGGAACGGCTAGTGTTCTGTGATGTCACAGCCGGTATTAAAACTAGAGCTGTCATCCCCAATGAAACCAATGTAGTAAAGCCGATTTTTATGAGTGACTTAACTTTAATCTTAGCTCTTTCTTCCCCGGAAATTATTCTGTAGACAACATACATTGCCACAAATATACATCCCATATATCCGGTATAATAACAACTTACCACTAATAAAAATAGTGTGATAACATATGGAATGGTATTTTTTTCATTGAAAATTCTCTCTACTGCCCAAATTACTAACGGAATTAAAACCACCGTATCCATCCACATTAAGTTAAATGCGAAGGCAATTGAATAACCGCTTAGTGCATAGGCTGTAGAAAAAATAATATTTCTATAATAATATTCGCTCTTTTCTCCTAAAAGTATGGAGAAAAAGCTACCTGATAAACCTATTTTAGTTAGAGTTACTAACATTAACACAAATGGAAGATCATTTTTTTCAACAAGAATGAACAATACATTTAATGGGCTTAGCAAATAATATGCCACCATACCCGGCATATCGCCACCTAAGGTTTTAGAAAATGAATAGAAAAAACCTCTGTGAGATAAAACTATATCTTTTAGTGAAGCAAAGTAGTTTACGTACTGTCCCGATAAATCTGATGTTAAAACCGTTTTAGATTTATAAGGATAAATACCCACACCATAATATAAAAGTAGCATAAATAGCACTGGTATAGCAAATGCCACCAGTGCTTTTATGCTTTTTTTACTTAATACTACCTCTAGTTCACTTTGTTTTTCCATAATCTATACCATCACTTTTCTATCTTGTGATACCGTTTATCTTTTCTTTTAATCTTTGAACTACGCGGGTTACAAACATAAAATCATTCTTAACTATGTCCTTAAAGGTATCACTCTCTTCTGTCAAATTCTTAGTTCTCCACATTCCGTCGCTGTTTATACTATTGATGATGCCTGCGAATCTAATCCAGAACATTATAAAGTTATAAAGCGGTAGGATGATACATATGTACCACTTAGTGGCATAATACTTTCGAATCTTCGGAAAATATCGAAGAAAGGTTAAAATGTTTATGTAATAAAGCGCCGAGGATATAACATAGAGTACATAAATTACTCCCACAGATCCTACTACTAACTTCATTGGATAATTCATAAACAATAAGCAAATCAATGCAAAGTACCAAATCATTCTAGGGAATGCAAATGTATGATCAAATACAATTAATCTAATCATAAAGTTTGAAAAGAAGCCTTTAGTTATATTCATATTGTTCTTAAAAAACATATGAAAAACTTCTAATTCACCTCTTTGCCATCTCTGTCTTTGAGTGTACATTTTATTTAAATCCTCAATAGGATCTACCATAAACAATGCATCCTCACACATATATACCTTTTGGTTTAAGTCCTTTTTAATCTGGAATGTTATCTGGGTATCCTCTCCTACCGTATCTGTATTGTACAGTCTAGTCTTTAGGATGGTGGATTTTCTAAATGCTGAAAACGCACCAGATAATGTAAAGATGCTATCTAACTCTGCCTGATAATTTCTGCCGGCTAAAAACGCCTGAGCATATTCGAAAAATTCTATTCTTCTAAACAATTTCATATAAATAGAATCTGTTCTCTCGATATCATCCGGGTTAATTAATATGGCACCTGTCATACAATGAACATTACTATTATTTTCAAACTTTCTAACCATGTTCATTATGGCGTTTTTTTCCAATGTACCATCACTGTCAATATGGATAATATATTTTCCCTTGGCACTGAAAAGTGCCATGTTCAATGCCTTAGATTTTCCCTGCTTAGCATTCATCCACTGCATTGTCAGCTTAGGATATTTTTCCTGAGCCTTCATAAATATTTCAAAACTTCTATCCTTCGATTTGTTGTTTACCAGATATACATCTATCAACTCTGATGGATAACTTGACTGCGCTATAGATTCAATACATCCAAATAATGTCGCCTCACTATTATAGATAGGTACGATAATAGTTATCTCCGGCAATCTTCCCTTTATATCTTTTTCCCTTTTCTTTCGTCCCTTAAATAACAAGATAAAGAAACCAAAGAATGCTGGGATAATCTCCATAATTATGGGAATAATAATCCACGTCAGCCAAAAAACGAAGGATTTAGAAATTGTTAGGATAAAATCATTCATCTTCATCCTCCTTCTCGTAGGAGAACTGTCCTACTTTTTGGCGTTGAATATGAGGTTTTGTAAACACCGAGAAATATAAATATACTGTCAATGCGTAGAATACTATTCTTCCAAAAATGGAATGTGCAAAATAGAACCAGTCATTGCCACCAAAATAGATTATGGTGCAGATGACTAATAGTCTGACTACATTGGCCACAAAAACAAATAGTACTCCTAATATTGAATATTTTATTTTCTCTTTTAGATTATATATTTCAAAAAACCACAATAATGAAAGGAAGGCCATTATCTCAATTACGCCGGAACATTCAAAGTCCACATACAGAGAAATTGATGCTGTGTCCTTAGGAATAAATAACATACTGTACTTATAGTATGAGTCAAACATTCCTGTGAACTCCCCTATGAATCCGGTGACAAATGCCACTCCCTTCATCATTGGTAATACTATTAATTTTTCCACCCATAGAAGCATAAATATAAACGCTCCCACGGTTCCGATTATATATCTAAAAAATTTAAGGTTTGCTCGCTTTAATGTCCACACTATATAAAGCCATACTATGAAACCTAATACCTCAATTAATAACATAACAATTTTTCGCTTTCAGTTTTTTACTTAGCTGCTGATTTTTTCTTTCTGAAAATCAAGAATGCTGCCCCTGCACTTATTATACAAATAATAATTCCCACTGCAGGTGCTGTAGATGTAGCTGAGCTACTAATTCCATGATCAAATAAGTTAGGGTTAGACAATGTGATTTCTTTAACGTCATTGACATCTATTCCATGGATAACCTTAAAGATTTCCTTAGGAACTTTAACCTCTACCTGATCCGGTTCATCTTCTGAAACTAACATTTTAGCTTCTGCATCATCTATCAATGTCTCATCTGAAAGATGTGCACTCTTATTTTTATAATATACATTTAAGTCATATCTGCCATTAGCTAAATTATACTGTGGTAACTGTGAGTCGTCCTGCATACGAAGATTTAGGGAAACTCCATACTGCCCCACTGATAACATATACTCATTTCCATTAAGAGGATCATTCCATCCGCCAATCATTCTAACGTAGAAATAAATATAATCATCATCCACTACGATACTTAGCCTTCTGCAGTTATCATCGTTTCTCTGATTCTCTGGCATATTCCAGTTAGTCACATATACGAAAGGATAATTTTTCCACTCATCAAAATGTCCATCAATAACAACTACACCTTCTGATGCCGGCACTACAATATCCTTTGGTGTGGCACTCTCACCCTGTGTAGGCTTAGGTGTGGTCTGCTGCTTAGTAGTTGGTACCACTGTAGTAGCCGCAGGTTTAGTTGTAGCAGCCTGTGTAGTCACTGCCTTAGTAGTCTCCTGACTGCTAGATGATTTTACACTTATAGTCTGTGTCTGGCTGTAGTCAGTATGAATTTTTACTGAATCTATATTTCCCCATTTCTTAACAGGAATTTTAAGCTCATACACATATGTTCCATCTTTTTTACGCTTACCTGATGAACCACTAATAATGCTATATCCATTCTGATTTCTCACTACTAAATCAGATTTATTACCGGAACTACTCTCCTCTGTAATAACTAAAGTATGCTCTTCTCCATTTTCTGAAATTAAAACAGGAAAAGTATTAGAGAAATATTTTTCCCATGCATTAGTAGCATTTTCCTTAGCGTACATATACAATGTATCACCTTCCTGGATAAAGGCTACTTCCTTATAAAATAGGCTAGAAATTTTAGTCTTTTTTACACTATCCCAATCATCAAAATTACCGTCTATTGAAATATTATCTGCCATAACACTAACTGCGAATAAACATGTAAATATTGTAATCAATGAAATGATTGAGAATCCTTTTTTCATAACTTTCTTTTCCATAGCATCATCTCCTTATTTAATTACCTTCATTTTACTCTCTCACAGTTTCTTGGTCTCGCTTCTTTAATCTAAACTTATAAACTGCAAATGTTAATATCATAAATATGATCATAAATATACTTATTCCTACACCTATATAAAAGTTTTTATAGTCAAAGGTTAAAACTGTCTTTCCCTTTTTTACCATAAGCATATTATTTACATTTCTAATTTTTTTATTGCCCCTAAATACCCTCTGATAAGAGATTGGTGCAATCATATTTCCGTACCTACTATCTATTTCTATTCTATCATATTTATACTTAATGTTAAGGTTCTTTTGCCTTCTAACTGGGGATGTCCCTTCCTCTAAATTAAAGAAATCATCCACAATAAACTGAATGCTCACATCGTTAGCTTCAATAACATGATAGAGAATATTTAGTCCCATAAAATGTACGCGTTCCATCTTAGTTCCGGCATAAGGAAGTGTTCTTCCTGCCGCCATACAATACCCCTCCACCTTGTCTACATTTTCAATATAAACCGTGTTCCACTCGCTGTACTCCTTATAGAATTTCTTAGGAACAATCTTTCTGGTTTTATATGTAAACTCTGGGAAGTTTTCTTTAAATGAAACTGTCTGAGCTGTAACATCTAAGAATTTCTGTCGGTTAGTTAGTGGATCTGCCGGAATTCCATCCATATCCACATATATATCAATGCCCTTTTTAGCTAAGGTTCTAACCTTCTTTTCTGCATCCTTAAGTTTCTTATACTTAAAGCCGGATAAATAAATTTTCTTATATTTAGATAATCTCTTTACTGAATAATCATCTAAACTGTCACTCATTCCATTCTCGAAATACGGATAAATTAGTGATACATTTCTAGATGATTTTCCAATGGCAATACCCTGATATTTTGTGATATTTCCCATCTTTCTATTTATATCTTTATGGAAAATCAAATACTTCTCATTAATACTTCCTGCCACTAAGTCATAGCCGAATTTCTTACATGAAATATTTAGTTTTTCATTGTCCTGCTGTGTTATAATCAATCCCTTTAAATTAAAGAGAATTGTATCGCATCCCATTTCTAAACTTCTATCAAATATATAATCAAATCGCTTAGCATAAACTGCATACTTAAGCATCTGAATATTATCAGTGATAACATTGTATTTCATAGAAGACTTATTAGAAAATACTATATCCTTATTCTTGTCCACCATGTAATATCCAGGATAAGTAGCTTCCTTATCAATATCTAGATATAGTAAATTATCATTTGTAACTACTCCTGCCTTTTCCACGGCAGTTTTAATCTTCTCATTTTCCACATAAAGTGAATTATCCTTAGTGCTGACATTGGCCTGTAATCTATATACATTACTCATACCGATAATAAGTAGCAGTGCTAAAATAACTTTTCTGTCACACTTTTTCCACTCAAGGAAAATAAAAATTATTGCAATATACATTATTATTACCACAACCGGCAATTTATATAATGCTAAAAGTCCCACGATAATAGCTGCAATAGCATATGTTCTAAGCTGCTGATATGCAAAGAAAATACATCCTACTAGAATCACAAACAACGTAGCTCCAATATAGTATCCGTTGTTATTAGTATAAAATTCCGGAATACTTCCATTGCGGTAAGCACTATATAGCCAGCCTGCTGATAATCCCACAGACATTATCACGCATCCCACTGTCATGATTAGCTTCCTATCCTGCTTAGTATAAAATACTTTTATGGTAAAAATAGTTAAGAAACCTATAAATACAATAATGGCAATGGATAAATCTGCTAGCACAATTAACCACATAGAAGTGATAATCTTAAGTGGCATAAATCTTCCACGATTCTGAAAATACTTAGCAATATACGCAAAACAGAATGGTAAAAATGCCAGCGCAACTAACACCTTTATATCACCTGTAATAATATAATGTCTGCTTATCTCCGGCATTGTAAACCAAAGAATTCCTGAAATAAAACCTATAAACGCCTTATCATAAACTCTGCCTAGAAATGTAAATCCACTGACTGTAAAAGCAAAAATAATAGATAAAGTAGCTGCATATCCTAACATCATATCTGAGTTAAAAATATAGCCCATAAGTGCCAATGTATAGTAGGTAAGAGGCTCACTGTGCATAAACATCATGTAGCCATCATACCAGGACTTCATATAGATTGGACTTAGCACGCCATTCTTTAACTGTGTCAGTAGATATCTGGCTTTTCCTAAATGGATATATACTTCTTCTGTATTCTTTAAAATGTCTGATGACTTAAGTACGAAAAATAATCCAATAGATAAAGCAATAGTTATTAAAATATAAAGAACAACCTCAAGCTTATTAATTCCCTGTTTCTTAATCAGACCATAAGAATCTAGCGAGTATCTTTCTCTATTTTTAGCAGAACTATACTCCTCATCCACAAATAATTCTTCATCCCCTACACCAGACTTTTTCTTAGTCATTAAAAGCATTTTTTCTCTGGCTATACGATCTTTTTTCTTTCTGATTTCTGCCAGCCTTCTGCTTTCACGGATTGTCCTGTATTCTTCATACCTCTTTAAAACATCATTCTTTTTCTCATCAATGAATTTAGAAAGTTTTCTATCATGTTTAGAACATCTATCATTTAAAACTCCATTAATTAAAAAATCTGAAACCACATATTTTCTAGACGGAGTTTCGCTGACAGCGATATTGTCCATTTCAAACTCCGTTCCCTCAAATAATGCCTTTAAGCCTTTAAAGAATACATATCCCATATCTTCAATAGTGGAATTAGTTCCAATAAATTCTTCTAGCTCATTAATATACTTTCCCTCATATTGATCAAAGTAATTATCAATCATCTTTTCGTTATCATTGAACATAGCAAATTCTTCCTGATTATCCCTTATAAGAATCTCAATATCCAATGTGTGATTGTGCCTGCTATTAGAACCCATGGAATGCGAAATATTAAGTTTTCTCCGATATCGATAATAATATTCCTTACTCAATTCTAAACCCTTTTTAATACTTTTCACCGAATTTAAACGCAACTATACAACTTTATCTTAATATATTTTTT
>CACZSI010000131.1 GCA_902783775.1 uncultured Lachnospiraceae bacterium | reverse complement strand
TGGCAGATATTAGAAATGTAATTGAAAAGCAAACCCTAAATGCAGGGATGATTAGTGTGGCCATAGTTTTAACCATAATCTTTTTAGCAATGGCTGCTATTCATTATGACAGAAAAGAACTAGTTTAATTAGAAGTGAAAAAGACTTTACAGAAACAAGTTAGTTTAATTAGGAGTAAAAATGACTTTACAGCAATTAAGATATATAGTTACAGTGGCAGAAACAGGGAATATAACAGAGGCGGCAAAGAGACTTTTTATTTCTCAGCCCAGCCTTACTAATGCCATTAGAGAATTAGAAAAAGAGATAAATATCACTATTTTTAACCGTACTAATAAGGGAGTTACCATATCCAATGAAGGTGATATTTTTCTTTCATATGCCAGACAAGTGCTAGAGCAGGCGGATCTGTTAGAAGAAAAATATATGAATAAAAAGGAGAGAAGCCCTAAGTTTTCAGTGTCATGTCAGCATTATTCCTTTGCAGTTAATGCTTTTGTAGATTTGATAAGAACTTTTGATGCAGATAAATATGATTTCACGCTAAGGGAGACACAGACCTACGAGATTATAGAGGATGTTAGCAGACTGAAAAGTGAAGTGGGAATCCTTTATACATCTTCTAAAAACCAGCAGGTGCTAACGAAGATTTTAAAGCAAAATGAACTGAAATTTCAGGAGTTGTTTGTGGCTAAACCTCATGTATTTATAAGCAATAACCATCCTCTTTCTAAAAAGAAAAAGCTGACATTAGAAGATTTAGAAGATTATCCATATCTTTCCTTTGAGCAGGGTGAGTATAATTCATTCTATTTTTCTGAGGAGATATTAAGCACTCTAGATAGAAAGAAAAATATTAAGGTTAGAGATAGAGCTACACTTTTTAATTTATTAATCGGTTTAAACGGATATACGGTAAGTTCCGGAATTATCAGTAAGGAATTAAATGGCGAAAATATTATTGCTAAACCTTTAATGGTGGATGAGTATATGAAAGTTGGCGTGATTGTCCCTAAAAATGCAGTGTTAAGCAGATATGCTACCACATATTTAGAAGCATTAAAACGGCATATATAAAAAAAGAAAAAAGCGGTTTGAAATAGTTTAAAACTATGGCAAACTGCTATTTTTATGTATTATTCAAATATTAATCCCACTAGTATACTATGTTTAAGAAAATTCTATTAGGAAAATATGGAGGTATATTATGAATAGTGCAGTTATAGGATTCCCTAGAGTGGGAACATTAAGAGAATTAAAATTTGCTTCAGAAAAATATTTTAGGGGCGAGATAGACAGTGAAGAACTAGAGGAAGTGGCTAGTAAACTTAGAGCTACTCATTGGAAAAATCAGAAGGATGCCGGCATTGACTTTATTTCATCTAATGACTTTTCTTTCTATGATGGAATGTTAGATACAGCAGTTTTACTAAATGTAATTCCTAAAAAATATAAGGAACTTAATTTAGATGAATTAGATACATATTTTTCAATGGCCAGAGGTTATCAGAAGGATGGCAATGACGTTTCAGCCCTAGCTATGAAAAAATGGTTTAATACTAATTATCACTATATGGTTCCCGAAATATATGATGATACAGAAATAAAGTTAACAGGAAAAAAAGTATTTAAAGAATTTCAGGAGGCTGAAAAACAGGGTATAAAAACTAAGCCTGTACTTATTGGACCTTTTACTTTTTTAAAGCTTGCCAGATGTTATGGAGAAAAAAATGCTAAGGATTTTAGTGATGATATTATAAAGGCTTATATTGAAATTGTAAGAAAACTAAAGGAGCTTGGGGCGACTTGGATACAGTTTGATGAGCCAAGTTTAGTCACAGATTTAGATGATAATGATTGGCAATTATTTAAAAAATTATATTTAGAGATATTAGGAAATAAATATGGAATTAAGATATTGCTACAGACTTATTTTGGGGATATAAGAGATTATTACGATGAAATAATTAGCTTAGATTTCGATGGAATAGGTCTAGATTTTATCGAGGGAAAAGAGAATATCAATCTTATAAAAAAATATGGATTTCCTAGCGATAAAGTGCTATTTGCAGGACTAATTAACGGAAAAAATATTTGGAAGGCTAATTATGAGAGGGTATTTTCTAAGTTAGAAGAATTAAAGGAATATTCATCTAATATAGTATTATCCACATCATGTTCACTGCTTCATGTGCCTTATACATTAGAGCATGAAACTGATTTAAAACCTGTGGTTAAAAAGTACTTTGCCTTTGCTATAGAAAAACTTCAGGAGCTAAAAGAAATCAGTGTATTAATTGAGACAGATGATTATAAAGTTGAAAAGGAGTTTGCGGAAAATAGGGCATTATACAGTAAAACTGCAGGTGAAAATTCTGGTGAAATTAGTAAGATAGATAGATTGAATAAGGATGATTTTATAAGATTACCTAAGAGAAGTGAGAGACAAAAACTTCAAAAAAAGGTGTTGAATCTTCCAATGTTTCCTACCACTACCATTGGTTCTTTTCCCCAGACCACAGAGGTTAAGAAAAACAGAACCAGTTTTAGAAACGGAGAAATAGGAAAAGAACAATACGACAGAAAAGTGTATGAATTAATTGAAAGATGTATAAGAAAGCAGGAAGAAATAGGAATTGATGTCTTAGTTCACGGAGAGTATGAGAGAAATGATATGGTGGAATTTTTCGGCGAGAACTTAGATGGATATGTGTTTACTAAGAAAGCCTGGGTGCAGTCATATGGTACTAGATGCGTTAAACCACCAATTATTTTTAGCGATGTAAAAAGGATTAAGCCTATCACAGTGGAGTATTCTAAGTATGCCCAGAGTCTTACAGATAAGCCTGTAAAGGGAATGTTGACCGGCCCTGTAACTATCCTTAACTGGTCGTTTCCTAGAGAAGACATTTCCTTAGAAAAGATGGCATATCAGATAGCCATTGCCATTAGAGAAGAGGTGCTAGATTTAGAAAAAGCAGGCATAAAAATTATTCAGATAGATGAGGCTGCTTTAAAAGAAAAATTGCCAATAAGAAAGAGCGACTGGTACAGCGAATACTTAGATTTTGCAATTAAAGCATTTAGACTATGCCACAGCGGCGTTAAGCCGGAAACTCAGATTCACACTCATATGTGTTACAGTGAGTTTAATGAGATTATAAAAGATATTGATAACATGGATGCGGATGTAATTTCCTTTGAGGCTTCACGCTCTAAGTTAACTATATTAGATGCCCTTAAGGCCAATAACTTTGAGACAGAGGTGGGACCTGGAGTTTACGATATTCATTCACCTAGAGTACCTTTTGTAAGGGAAATAGTGGAGGCGATAGAACAGATGCTTGAAAAAATAGATAAGGATAAATTATGGATTAATCCGGATTGTGGATTAAAGACTAGAGGAATCCCGGAGACGGAAGCTAGTTTAATTAATCTAGTTGAGGCTACTAAAATTATTAGATCAAGATATTAAGGAGAAATATTATGTTGATTTCAGATATACATAAAGAGAGGGGGAAAAGTTTATCTTTCGAAATTTTTCCGCCTAAGAAGGATGAACAATTAAAAAATATAGATGAGACATTATCTGTTTTATGCGAATTAGAGCCGGATTTTATCAGTGTAACTTTTGGTGCGGGAGGCAGTTCTAACTGCAACCGCACCATTGAATTAGCTAAAAAAATTAAGAATGAATATCATGTAGAGCCGGTGGTACATTTAACCTGTTTAGGCTACTCTAAGGGGGAGATAGATGAATTTTCTAAAGTATTAAAGGCTGAGGGCATTAATAATATTCTAGCTCTTAGAGGGGATAAAAATCCTAATTTAGAACCTAAAGATGATTTTAAACATGCATCAGATCTTATATCTTATCTAAAAAAAGACCATGATTTCTGTATGGCAGGAGCTTGTTATCCAGAGTGTCATCCGGAATCAGATAATCGAGTAAATGAGATGAGAAATTTAAAAAAGAAGGTGGATGCCGGAGCAGAATTTTTACTTTCTCAATTATTTTTCGACAATGATAAATTTTATAGGTTTGTGGATGATTGTCGTATCGCTGGAATTAATGTTCCAGTGATTCCGGGAATTATGCCGGTGATAAAAGCAGAACAAATTAAAAAAATGATTACTATGTGCGGAGCATCATTGCCGGAGAAATTCCAGAAAATTATCAGTAAATATGAAAATAGCACGGAGGCATTGTTTGATGCAGGCATGTCTTATGCCATCAGTCAGATAATAGATTTGATGACTAATGATATAGACGGAATCCACCTGTATACAATGAATAATCCGGTTGTGGCCAGAAGAATTTGTGACGGGATTAAAAATTTAAGAAGAGTAAATTAAAAATTTTTTTTAAAAAAGTGTTGACAAAGTTAAAAGCTTTTGCTAAATTAAATCCATACTAATCCGATAGGATAATATGAGAAAAGGAGAAAACAGTTATGAACAAATTACTTTGCAAGAAGAACCAGATTGAAATGAATATGTGTTCAATGTGTATGTCTGTATGTATGTGTACAGGTTCTTTTTGCGTGTGATTTGGTTCTGTATAATTGTTTAAGTAGAGCAGATACCAAATTCGGTATCTGCTCTTTTTTTACGCTTTAAATCATACTAATCCGGTAGGAATTAAACAGGAGGAAACAAGATGAGTAAAATAACACAGAATGTATTGGAGTTAATTGGAAACACACCTTTATTGCAGGTGAACAACTACTCTAAGGAAAATGAAATTGAGGATGCCACAATATTGGCTAAGCTAGAGTACTTAAATCCGGCAGGTTCCATCAAGGACAGAATTGCATTAGCAATGATTGAAGATGCAGAGAAAAAAGGTCAGTTAAAACCGGGGGCTACAATTATTGAGCCAACTAGCGGAAACACAGGTATCGGTTTAGCAGCAGTTGCTACAGCTAAGGGATACAAAGCGATTTTAACATTGCCAGACACTATGAGTGTTGAGAGAAGAACATTATTAAAGGCATATGGTGCTAACTTAGTTTTAACTGAGGGAGCTAAAGGAATGAAGGGAGCAATTGCTAAGGCAGAAGAACTTAATAAGGAAATTGAGGGTTCTATAATATTAGGTCAGTTTGTTAATGAAGCAAACCCTGAGATACATAAAAAGACAACAGGTCCTGAAATCTGGGATCAGACAGATGGAGAGGTAGACATTTTCGTAGCTGGAGTTGGAACAGGTGGAACAATTACCGGAGCAGGAACTTACTTAAAAGAGAAGAATCCTAACGTTAAGGTAGTGGCAGTTGAACCAGCTACAAGCCCTGTACTTTCTACAGGAAATGCCGGCGCACATAAGATTCAGGGAATCGGAGCCGGATTTGTTCCTAAGGTATTAGATACAGAATTATACGATGAAATTATTACTATTGATAATGAAGAGGCATTCCAGGAAGGAAGAAAATTCGCATTAACAGAAGGAATTTTAGTGGGAATTTCATCAGGAGCAGCATTAAAGGCAGCAGAGATATTAGCGAAGAGACCTGAGAATAAAGGAAAGAAAATTGTTGTTATACTTCCTGACTCAGGAGATAGATATCTATCAACACCATTGTTTAATAACTAGTTGATTTGGAGGAGTTTATGAGGAATACATATGAAAACTTACAGAATAATCATCCCTGCTTTGGTGGGCACAAAAATAACGCAGGAAGAATTCATTTACCTGTAAGTCCGGGATGTAACATTGCATGTAAATTTTGTGACAGAACAATTAATGACGTGGAGGAGAGACCTGGTGTCACATCAAAGGTATTATCACCTGACCAATGCGAAGAAATATTAGAAAAAGCCATAGAAATTTGTCCTGATATAAAAGTAGCCGGAATAGCCGGCCCGGGAGATACATTGGCCAGTGACAATGCATTTGAGACATTTAAGATAGTGAAAGAGAAATTCCCTAATTTAATTAAGTGTATGAGCACTAACGGATTATTACTAAATGAAAGAGCAGATGATGTGATTAGTGTGGGAATTGATTCTTTGACAGTGACAGTAAATGCAGTTGATCCTGAAATAGAAGCAAAGCTTAATGATTTCATTATATATCACGGTGAAAAAATAGAAGGCATTAAGGCAGCAGAAATTCTTATAAATAATCAGTTAGAGGGAATAAGAAAGGTAGCTGCAGCAGGAATAACAATTAAGGTTAACACAGTTTTAGTGCCGGATATAAACGGTGATCATATAGAAGAAATTGCTAAAACCGTAAAGGAAGCGGGAGCTACTATTTACAATATTATTCCTTTAATTCCTCAGCATAAACTAAAAGATCAAAGAGCACCTAAGTGTATTGAAATTGATGCAGCAAGAAGCAAGGCATCTAAGCATATAGATGTATTTAGACATTGTCAGCATTGTAGAGCTGATGCCGTAGGAGTTCCTGGAAAATCAGAATTTGGAGATCAGATTTACCAGAGAAGATTAAATGTTAAGGAGACTTTTTCACATGGATAACATATTAAAAGTGGCTGTGGCTTCTGGCGATGGAATCGTAGTCAATAAACATTTCGGACATGCGAATCAATTTTTAATATACGAAATACGTGATGAAAATATAAGTTATGTGGAGACTAGAAGCGTTAATCCTGTGTGCAATAGAAAAGATCATGATGATGAAAAGTTAGAAAATAATATGGACGCAATTAAGGATTGTTCTTATCTGTTAGTAAGTAGGATAGGATATGGCGCCAGTGTCATTGCAGAAAAAAAGGGGATTGAACCTTATGAAATCCCGGGAATTATAACAGAATCGATAAAGAAATTAATTAAGTATATAAAGTTAAAAGAATTATTTAATTAGGAAAGGATGAAGAAAAGTGAGTGAATTAAGACAGATAGCTATATATGGAAAAGGTGGAATTGGAAAATCAACTACTACACAGAATTTAACAGCTGGATTAGTAGAACATGGAAAAAAAGTAATGGTGGTAGGATGTGATCCTAAGGCTGATTCTACTAGACTTTTATTAGGTGGACTGGCACAGAAAACTGTATTAGACACTATAAGAGAAGAGGGAGAGGATGTTGAATTAAATCAGATTTTAAAAGAAGGATACGGCGGCACACGATGCGTAGAGTCAGGTGGACCTGAGCCGGGAGTAGGATGTGCCGGAAGAGGAATCATTACAAGTATCGGTTTATTAGAAAACTTAGGTGCTTACACAGAGGACTTAGATTATGTATTTTACGATGTACTAGGCGACGTAGTTTGTGGTGGATTTGCAATGCCTATCCGCGAAGGAAAAGCTAAGGAAATTTACATTGTAGCCAGTGGAGAGATGATGGCATTATACGCAGCAAATAATATTTCAAAAGGTATCCGCAAATATGCTAGAAGTGGAGGAGTTAGATTAGGTGGAATCATCTGTAACAGCAGAAATGTAGACCGCGAGCTTGATCTACTTAGAGCATTCTCAAAAGAGCTAGGAACAAAACTTATTTACTTCGTTCCTAGAGATAACATTGTTCAGAGAGCAGAGATTAACAAAAAGACAGTTATTGAATATAATCCTGAATCAAACCAGGCTCAGGAATATAGAAATTTAGCTGAGGCAGTCATCAATAATAAAGACTTTGTTGTACCAACACCGATGACTCAGGAAAGATTAGAAGAAATTCTTTTAGAGTTCGGTTTAATGGATATAGCAGATGATTACCAGATTTAGCAGAAGGGAGAAAACTAATGAGTTCTAAACTAGATCAAACAGAAGTTTCTATTAGAGAAAATCGATTGAAATCCATTATTTATTATGATGGAAAAGCTAGTGATTTATCTAATGCCAGTTATGAAGAGTTTGTGTGTAAAGAGCGTAGCTACAGCCAGTGTAGTGATTGTGCTCAGATGACTGCCAGTACCATAACATTCTTTATCAGAGATGCGGCTGTGGTAGTTCATTCGCCAATGGGATGTTTTGCCAATACACCTCTTAATAACACACAGTTTCGCAACTCAGCATTAGAGCGAGGCGAAGAACCGGATAAGGTTAGAGTGTTATGTAGCAATATCACAGAGAAAGATACAGTATATGGTGGTGTCAAAAAGTTAAAGGAGACCATTAAGGAAGCCTATGAACGTTTTAACCCTTCTGCAATATTTATTCACTCATCTTGTGCAGCTGGAATCGTGGGTGATGATATAGAGGGAACTGCAATTGAAGCGGAAGACCAGTATAACATCCCCGTTATTCCAGTGTACTGTGAGGGATTTAAATCAAAAATCTGGTCATCAGGTTTTGATGCAGCTTATCACGGAATACTTAAAAAATTAGTAAGACATCAGGAGAGAATAGAGAAGAAAAAAGACTTAGTAAACATCTTTAATTTCTTAGGAAGTGATACATTTACACCGCTTTTAGGTAAATTAGGATTGCGACCAAACTACTTAGTTCCATTAGCTGATGTAGAGAAGTTAAAGAGAATGCCTGAGGCTGCTTGTTCATCACATATTTGTGAGACATTGGGAACATATGTAACTAGCGTTTTAGAGGAAGACTTCGGCGTTCCAAGAGTTAAAAGTCCGGCCCCATTTGGCATTGATTGGACTGATAACTGGCTAAGAGAAGTGGCCACATACACAGGGAAAGAAGATATTGTCGAGCAGGTTATTAAAGAAGAGCATGAGAGAATACACGACCAGCTAAAGGATCTTAGAGCATCACTTAAGGGAAAGAAAGTATATATTTTTGCCGGTGATTCTTATGCTCACAATGTAGGTAGTGTGGTTAAAGATTTAGGAATGGAGATTGTGGGAATAACAACACTTCACCACGATGTTAAGAACGATTCCGGAGATGAGATTGAGGACACATTAAAGGCATTGGTTGATAAAACAAATGACATTGAAAACTTCTCAGTATGTAACAAACAGCCATATCAGGTTCTTAAAATATTAGAGAAAGCTAAACCTGATGTTATGATTGTTCGTCATATGAATATGACTATCTTAGGTGGAAAATTAGGTATACCTAGTCTATTAGAAGGTGAGACTAATATCAGTGCCGGATATGACGGAGTAATTACAACAGGTAAGAGAATTAAAGCATTATTAGAAACTAGAGGAATTCTTAAAACTCTAGCTGAATACAATACATTCCCGTACAGCCAGTGGTGGCAAGACCAGGAAAATCCATTTTATTTTGAAAGGGGAAATAAGTAATGAGTCAATTAATAGAACAGGCTAAATATTCTTGTGCATTAGGAGCATTGCAGACAGTGTTAGCTATACCTAAGGGCATCCCAATAGTTCATGCAGGACCTGGTTGTGCAGCCAGACAGTTTTCATTCGCTAGCACAGGCGCCGGATATCAGGGAGAAGGATATGCCGGAGGCGGACAGATTTCATGTACCAATTCTACTCAGACAGAGGTTATTTTCGGAGGAGAGAGAAAACTTCGTGCTACAGTCGAGGGAACATTGAAGGTAATTGACGGAGATTTATATGTAATTCAGGCAGGATGTAGTGCCGGAATTATTGGAGATGATGTAAAACAGGTAGCCTGCGAGTTCGCTGATGAGGGATACCCGGTAGTGGGCGTGGACACAGCAGGTTTTAAGGGCAATAACTACCTAGGTCATGAGTTAATTGTTAACTCAATTATCGATCAATATATATCCTTTGAGGTGCCAAACGCTAACCCTAGAAAAGGCGTGGTAAATGTCTTTAGCGTGGTTCCTTTCCAGGATGCTTATTGGAGAGGTGACTTAGAGGAAATAAAGAGACTACTTGAAGGAATCGGATTAGAGGTCAATATCCTTTATGGTTCACAGAGTAAGGGCTTTAAGGAATGGCTCGATATTCCTAATGCTGAGTTTAACTTAGTAATTGGACCTTGGGTAGGTGTATCAACAGCTAAGAAATTAGAGCAGTTATATAAGACACCATATCTACATATTCCTGTATTGCCGGTAGGCTTAAAGGAGACTACCAGATTCTTAAGAAAGGTAGCCGAGTTTGCTAAATTAGATGAAGAAAAGGTAAATAAGTTTATTGAAACAGAGGAGAAGAGATTTAAAGAATACTTTGTATCCTTCGGTGATTTAGTAGCAGATTTTGGCTGTTATCTACCATATCACGTATATACAATTGCTGATAGTCTATACGGAGTGGGAGTTACTAAATATTTAGTAGAAGAATTAGGATTTACACCTAAGGGATTTTACGATATTGATGTTCCGGATCTAAAGAATCAGGCTTATATAGAAGAATTACTTACAGAAATTGATCCTAGATATAAGGGCGATGTTCACTTCGAGGGCGATAACCGAGTTATCCAAGATAAGATTAGAGAAAAATTAAAGGAAAGTGGAGTTCGCTCAGTAATTTTAGGAAGTAGTTGGGATAAGGAATTGGCAGCCAAGAACAATGAAAGTATTTTAGTTCATTTAAGCTTACCTATTTCAGATAAGGTAATAATCAGTAAAAGTTATGTAGGTTACAATGGAGCATTAACTTTATTAGAAGATCTTTATAGTGGTTTATTCAATGAGGGTATGATAACAAATACTACTCATGCAGACCATTAAAAAGTGTAGGAAAAGGTGAAAAAAATGAGTTTATTAAAAGTGGCAGTGGCTTCTAGAGATGAGGAAAATGTAGATACACATTTCGGTGAGGCTAGAAACTATTTAGTATATGAGATTAATACTGAAAATGGGGTAGTTGAAAGAAAAGATAACATTAATATTGTTATAGATAATCAGGATGAATCTCTAGAGGACACAACTACTAGAAAGTGCTGTGATCATAAAAGTACAAAGGCACGCAGTGGATGTCCTGGACATAATGACGAAAAGATTAATGCCATAGCTAAACAGCTATCTGATTGCAATTATGTTTTCGTTAAAAAGATTGGGCCAAAACCTCAAAAGATATTGTTAAGATACGATATCAATTGTTTAGAAACAGATTTTTCTATTGATGAGGCCATTAACCGCTTAGCTCATTATTTTAATAAATAAAATGTAAAGAAAGGATGAATAAAGATGAAAAAGTTTAAATTAGTATCATTAGTATTAAGTTTAGTATTAGCAGTAGGATTAATTTCAGGTTGCAAAAAATCAGACACAGATAAAGATAAAGCAGCTAAAGGAAAAAAGGTAATTAAGGTAGCATATCAGATTAATTCATATCCATTAGCATATGAAGATGAGTCAGGAAAGTTAACAGGTTACGAAATCGAAGTAATGAAG
>CACZSI010000130.1 GCA_902783775.1 uncultured Lachnospiraceae bacterium | reverse complement strand
TCACTGTTATGAATTGTAGCAAGTGGTATTACATAATCGCTATTTTCTCTAACAGTTAATTTACTATTATTAGGTACAATAGTTAACGCGAATGCTCTAGTAGTGTAGTATGGTACATTATTAATATTTAGAACTGCATATCCTGATAATTCACCTTGTGGAATAAGATAATCATAGTTCTTAATTGATGAGTTTGTTTTTCCCTTACATACAATATCTGATAATGTACATATATCAGGTATAGTTACTGATTTTAATCTATAACAACATGCTAATGCACAATCTCCCATATACTGAACATTTCTTGATAAATCAACAGTATATAAAAGCTGCGCATTATTAAAAGCACTGTTTCCAATTCTCTTAACCGGTGCATTTGCATTCATTGAGAATTTTTTTATCGCAGAACCATTAAATGCTGATCCACCAATATATTTAAGTTTATTAGCTCCACTAGCATCAACGTTATATAATCCTTTTCCATAGATTTCTACTCCGCTAAACCTTCTACTTGTATTAGCAAATGCTCTATATCCAATATATTCCAATGTGGATGGTAATACTATTTCTCCTAAACTATGGCAATCCTCAAATGCAGACTCTTCTATTTTAACAAGTTTAGTAGGGAAGTTATTGGTCATCTCCAGACGGCCGCATCCATAAAACGCGTCTACACCAATAGTAGTAGTATTAGAACTCATGTATACTCTGAGTAGTCCTCCATTATACCAGTTATCGTTTGTATGTGTAGTTTTTTCTTTGGATACATAACTTCTTAAACTTCCTGTCATTGTTTTAGTTACACAATTCTTAAATGTTGCTTTTGGGATAGTTGTCATATGCTCTGGAAGTCTGGCAATCTCTAAATTAACACATTTCTCAAAAACACCTTCTCCCATTGAAAGACGCTCACACTCAGATAAATCTACCTCTTTTAATCCAATATGATGCTGTCTATATAATTTAGACTTTCCGTCAGGATCCTCCACTAAATATTGAACATTAGTATCACTTGTATCGGCTCCATTCTCAATTATACCGTATAAAGCATATGGTTGATAATCATTATCTTTACTCGCCAATAATACAGCACCAGGAGTATCTTTATCTACTATCCTTATATATTTAGGATCTAAATATCTAACTGAAGCCTTTACACTTGAGTAACTGCCGTAAGGACAATCTTTTTCATCATCTTCTATAGTATATCCACAATCTTTAAATGCATTATCACCAATATATGATGTGTTTTTAGGGAATCTAATCTCTGTAATATTTGCATCTTCATCGAAAGCCTCAGCTTCAATAATTACATTTTCCTTTGCACTATTCTCATTATCAACAGGTAAATCAATATTTTTTAGCGAATGGCATTCAGCAAAAGCTCTTTCGCCTATTCTCTTTTCTACTCCTTCTCCACCGCTAATATCTTTTAAATCATAATCAGCTATAACCACAGTTTGTAGTTTAGAACATCCACTAAATGCAGCCTCACCTATTTTTTCTACATTTTTAGGAAGTGCTACACTGGTATAACCTGCACCATTAAATGCATATGATCCAATTCTCTTTAAGTTAGTTAAATTTTCTAAAAAATCTGCATTTTTAGTATATAAAACATTATGTGAGAATGCGTAGTTTTCTATATCAACTATACTGGTTGGTAATTTAATTGATAATAATAATTGACAATTAGAAAAACAGTTAGATGAAATAGTCGTCATTCCAGTATTCTCAGATAGATCAATAGACTTTAATCCACTAGATTCAAATGCCGCACTTCTAATACTTGTAACTCTTGATGGAATATTAATATAATGAAGACTATAACATCCATTAAATGTTCCGGCTGGAATAGTTGTAATTCCATCTCCAATTATTACGCTACTAAGATTTGTACAACCAGCAAATACATTTGCTCCTAATCCATTTCCCTGTTCCTCTCCTGCGGTTTCAACCATAGCATTAATCCCATCCGGAATCTTTATACTAGTAAGTGATGTACATCCAGAAAAGGCATTATCTAAAATATTTTCTATACCTGTTGGGATAGTTATGTTATTTAACTCATAACAGTTCTGAAAAGCCGCAACTCCAATATATTTTAGTGTAGATGGTAAATTAATAGTCCTTAAATTTTCGCACATAACAAATGCCTGTTTCTTAATTTCAGTAACATTAGGTGGCATCTTAAAAGTGGAAAATTTACACTCTCTAAATTCGTTTTCCTCAATAACTTTAACACCAGTCAAACCTGATGCATCAATACTTTCAGCATTTCTTAAAAAGCCTAATCCTTCTAATGATGTGATTTTATCATATTTATTAAGATTTAAATTACCAGTATACTCTTTCATATCTTTTACTGTAAAGTCCGCAGTTGTGCTACCTGTAATAGCCTCCCTTACAGCTGTAAGTAAATTTCCATCTTTTAAGATAGAAGTATCTACTTTTTGTGAATCTCTATACTCTGTATAGTCAGATGTAGCCTTAACAGTCTTTACATTGCTAAAATAATTATTAGCCGGTATAACGCTTGTCACTAAAGTGGCAGCCATTACAATGCTAAAAATCTTTGTACCAATTTTTCTCATAATCTACTCCTTGTTTCAATTTTTTTGAACGTTCCCAATTTTCTCACCAAATCTAATTATAACATATTTTTTTAGATTTTCATTTCAATATTTAGTTTCTTCAAAATTCCAACACATTTTACTTTACTTCTTTGGCATCTTCTATAAT
>CACZSI010000129.1 GCA_902783775.1 uncultured Lachnospiraceae bacterium | reverse complement strand
TACATTTGATGACTGATCTTCAGGCTTTTCAATTGTTATCGGATTTTTTCCAATCACTGCAAACTCTTTTACCTGATAACCATAATTTGTTTTTCCAGCTGTTAAATGTAATTTAATAAATCTAAATTTATTAAGTGTAACCTTACTTAAGTCTGCATCAAAATGAGTCACGCTCATAGATGCATTATTATATTTTCCTACGCTTTCATAATTTTCTCCATCTAATGATACAGAAACATCGAAAGCTGATACATAGGTCGCATCATTTTGTGAATACAATAAGAAATAGTCTATATTACTTACATCATATTGAGTGCCAATGCCTAAATCAATTATAATATTTTGATTTGTAGCAGATGAACTTCTTTCAGTATTCATGTAACCGTTTAAACTTCCATCTGTTAATGCTCCTACTTTATTTTCATTGCCGGTACTGCTTTGCTCATAATCAGCACAGTAAACCATATTGTAATCAGTGGCAATAAAATCCTCTTCATCAATTATTCCATCTATCAGAGAACTTTCACTATTAGCAGTATTAGGAATCAGATTACGCTCATTTCCTATTACTGCAAACTCTTTAATATGATATCCGTATGTTTTTCCCCCTGAGATTAAAACTAATTTAACATATTTAAATTTATCAATAGTCACCTTACTTAAATCCGGAACTAGTGATGTTTCTGTGAATTTATGGTTAGTATAATAACCTGCACTCTGATAATTTTCACCGTCATTGGATAATTCAATTCTCAATGTATCTGCATTAGATACCCCTGATGAAAAATGAACTAAAAACTTATTAATATTAGAGACTTCCTGCTCTCCATCTAATGTAATATAAACTTCCTGTGGTGTATCCTTTCCTGCCTTTGAAGCATATTCTCCACCACTTATCTTTCCGTCTGTAAGTGTTCCATCCTTATTCTCATCACTCTTAGAAGTATATTTATATCCTGCACCAAGAGTTAAATTATAAGAAGATCCGGCCACCTGTAAATCTGTTAAATCCTCTAACTCTAAATATTGAGTTCCTGTTATAGATGTAGTAGATTTTTTATAATTTTCATTTTTTACAGGCGCATATTTAGTACTGCCTTTAGTTGGTACAATATATGTAGCATATGCTTCATATTCTTTCTTCAAGAATTCTGCACCTGTATAAATAGTACAATCATCATATGTTGTTACAACAGTTCCCTCTGATGAATAACCATTCAACTCAGTTCTCGCTGTATCATTTTCACCTATATAACGTGGCGCACCACAACTAGATACATGCAATAAAGTAGCTCCTGCTCCATCTTTTAATCGTCCTATATTAAGGCATGAATTGATATCCTGAGCTGCATATTGCCAATGTGAATGACCTGTAAACATAGCTGCATTTGAATATTTGCTTAACAATGCCTGAAGATTTAAACCATCACTCGTTTTAACTACATCTTTAAAATCTAAGTCATATGAATATCCACCTGCATTCTTAAGATCGCCCACACAATTATTATAGTCTACAGCATCATTTTTATCTGTGTTAACACATAAAAATGAGTGGAAATATATAAATACATTTCTATCTTTATATGTTTCTAACTGCTGCTGCAACCAATCTAACTGCCCAGTAGTTATAAGTTTATCCGTATCATATGTCTCACCAGTCTTTGCAATCTCATTAAAGAAAATAAATATATTTCCTCCTGCTTCTGTCACGAAATCAAATCCAGGTAAATTCTTAGTTAATACTTCTCCTCCTGCCTCTTCTCTATACTGTGTCTGTATAGGATTAGTCAAAGCATCATTAGCCAAAATAGGATATGGCAAGTTATTGTGCACTTCACCATCAGCATCGACTGTATAATACTTTCCTAAAATTGAATCATAAAATCTGGTAGCTGAAGTCACTAATGCTTTTTTATCACTAGTTGATACTGTAGTTCTTGAATCATGATTTCCTATACATGTTAAAACTGTCATATCTGAATATCTAGATGCTGCAGCATTATACTTATCTAGAGATGACTGTTCACCTCCAGCTGTCAAGTCTCCTGCTACTCCCACAAACTTTATTCCGTCACTGTGGAAAAAATCCATTGCAGCGTTAACTGATAGTACTGAATCATCATTATATTCATTGTTAAATGCATTATATCTGCCATAATGTGGATCAGATAATGATCCAAAAGAATATCCTTCTGCCTCATCAAAAATTTTAGATTCCGGTAAATTATATTCATAAACTTTCTCAGTCTTTTTATAAACTAATACTTTTTTAGCACCACTAGGAATAGCAGTTTGCTTATTAGTTATGTTAAAAGAACCCTCATTGTTCTGTACCACTACCCTAGCAAAATAAGTGTATTCATGTCCATTTTTAGATAATTTTTTTCCATTCTCATCTCCCCAGAAAGTTTTATAAACTCCGTCTTCATTAGCGTTAATTCTAATAGTTCCACAGGCATAGCCGGCAGTAGTATATGCAAAATCATAACTAAAATCCGTGACTAAGCTATCTGCTTTTAGAACCTCACTATCAGGTATCGGCCCCATCAATATCAAGGCAATAACTAAAATAAAACTTACAATTTTCTTCGTTACATAATTATTCATTTGTTCTGCTCCTTTTTATTTTTTTATTCCCTTTCAATTTTAAGCTTTAATTTATTTTATGAAAATTTGTTGCATTGCTCTTATAAAGCTTTCTAAATACTTTATAATTCTTTTCATAAATTTCTTTATTTTTCAGGTTAGGATAGTAGGTATAATTAACCTTTACTAACTGACGGGAGAGTTTAAGCATATCTTCCTGCTTAATACCTGCCGCTACTGCTATAGCTGCCCCTACTGCTCCTGCTATTCTGGAATTCTCCACGGTTTCTATTGTTCTTCCTGTAATATCAGCTAGCATCTGGCCAATAAGAGATGACAATGATCCTCCACCTACCAATCTAATTGTATCTGAAGTTTTAGTTTTTTTCATCTCACATTCTAATAACCAGCGCAGATGATAACAAATACCTTCTAACACCGCACGAAGCATATCCCTCTTATCGTTTTTTATGTCTATATTAAAAAACATTCCACCGGCTTTTGAATCCTCAAAAGGACAGCGATTGCCATGAAGCCACGGTGTGAAAATAATACCATTAGCCCCTGGTACAGATTTAGCTGCCTGAGCAGTAAAAAAATCAAAAAGACTGGCATTGTCATCCATATCTGTTACTTTAGTTGTATTAGAATATAAATCTAATTTATCTAACACTATATTATTTAGCGCCCACTCAATGCACTTTCCTGCCGTCTCTAATTCAGCATAATAGTTAAAATAACCTTGTTTAGCCGACATCACTCCGGTTATCATCGAATTAATATCTGCTGTCTGATGATCCATATATGTGGATACCCAACCTGATGTTCCAATACATATATGTGTATCTCCTGGTCTGGTACAACCAGCGCCAATATTAACAAAAGTGGTATCACCACCGCCTCCGTAAACAGGAGTCCCTTCTACTAATCCTAAATCATTAGCAGCCTTATTAGTTAATCCACCTACTAACTCATGACACTGAATAATTTCTGGCATATGTTCAGGCTTTACCTTATACATTTTTAATAAACTTTTATTCCAGCCTTCCCTACCTTTTCGTGTATCATAGAGAAATGTGGCAAATGCTGTATCGGCAGTTCTCACCATTTTTCCAGTACATCTTAATACTAAATAATCTCCAATATCAAGCCATTTATACACCTTTTTAAAAGCATCCGGCTCATTATTTTCTACCCATTTATATTTCCAAACCGGATCTTTGGCGCTTACGGATGCAGCATAATTTACTCTAAGGTTTCGTAAAAGCTTAAATAAATTACAACCGGAAACTTTAATAATTCCCTTTCTCATACATTCATTATATTCTTTGACACCTTTTTGATCCAAGTAATTCATAGGTGGTCTTACGGCATTGCCCTCTTTATCCACCAAAACTGTTCCCTGCATCTGTGAACAAAATGCCAAGCCATTTATTTCTTCAGGCTTTACATTGGAGTTTTTAAACAACTTTTTAGTACTAGAACAAATGGCATCCCACCACTCTTTTGTATCTTGTTCTACTCCTCCATTTTTAGTTGTATAAAGATTATAAGTCGCCCTGGATCTGACTACTAAATTAATATTAGAATCTATTTTAAATAAACAAGTTTTTACACTACTAGTTCCAAAATCATAAATAATGATATTCATACTTAATCCCCCTTTAAATGAACATCCCAACCGGTATCTATTTTCCCCTTTACTTTTTTCATAGTTTCTGAGTCTAACTTAGGCCAATCACTTACAGTCCTAGCCTTGTTACTAACTAGATGTGCTTTTTCAGCACATAAAGCCAGTGGTGTATCCGCCAATGAATCTGAATAAAAGTTATCAATTACAGGAAAACCATGATCAAAAATATATCTGGCCTTTTCTTTTGCATACATTAAATTATTTAGAAAAATGCCATACTCCCGATCAAATTCTGTGGCCATATAATTTACACCTAATCTATTGGCAATAGGACCTATTATACAATCAGGCGATGCACTAATAATAAGGTCATCCGGCTTTTTTTGTTTTAGATACCATGCCGCTATCTTTTTTTCATTTTTATCCCAATATTTTTCAATCTGCACATCAAAATCATCCACATGCATAAGATAGCTAAAAAACTTACGCTGAATAAGGTATTCCGGTATCTTACCTCTTTTTCTTTGAATCAATGCTTTAACTAACTTAGGAAAAAATGAAAACCACATTTTAGGATGTTTTTTCATACACCATATACAAAATCCTATGGAACAATCTGTAGGAAATATTGTCCCATCAAAATCATACACATTCATACTCTTATCTCCTTAAAATATTTAATACTAAATCATAGGCACCTTCCACATCTTTAAAGCTAGTAACTGTTTTCTTAATAGCCTTAGCTAACTCAATGTCATTTTGCTCCCCTAAAATCTGGGAAATAGTTTCCTTTAGCATATCTAATCCTGATTTAATAATTACCACAGAGATAATTGCACCAAGCCATGCTTCTAATGAAATATGCAATGTCATAAAGATAATTGCCGCCACCAATGTTGATGCAGAAATAACCGATTCGTCCGTATCCAAAAGGATGCTTTTTATCAGGCTTTTTTCCGTATACAATTTAAGAAGCTCCCTAAATCCTTAGAAAAGCTTCCTTTTATCTATTATTTTACTCTTTTAACATTTTTCTTGCAATATACAATTTTTTTATGTATTATGTAATTTAGAGACTATTAAATGTGTAATACACAGCTTTAAGGAACGGAATAAAATATGAATTATAAAATATATAATAATAACTCTACTGAATGGCTACTTTTAATCCATGGTTTAGGTGGAAGCATAAACACATGGAAATACCAGATTAATGATTTCGAAAACTATAATATAATAGCCGTTGATTTAGAGGGACACGGTGATTCTACTTTTCAGAAGCATAAGAATTTATTAACCAGATCAGCATCTGACATAAATGATATTTTAGAAAAGGAGAATATCCCTAAAGTCCATATAATTTCCATGTCATTGGGAACTATCGTGGCTTTAGAATTCACATATCTTTATAAAGAGAAAGTGAAATCAATTATTATGGCAGGTTATGTTTTAAATCTCCATTTAGGATTTAAAACATTGTTAGCTTTCGTGGAAGGTTTTAAGTATATCATCCCTAAAAAATTCTTCTACCCTATGTTTGCTAATCTTATGATGCCACATAAGAACCATAAAAAGGCCAGAGAATTTTTTATTAAAGAGTCATTGAAGATGAAATCTGCCGCTTTTAGAATGTGGCTTTCAGAATATTTTAAAACACAGTTTAAATTAAAGGATTATTTAAGTATTATTAGGGATAATAATCTACCGGTATTTCTTATTTCCGGAAAGGAAGACTACTTCTTTGTAAACTGTGCTAAGCGAACTCATAAGCGAATAAAAAAAGCTAGAGTTTACTTTATAGAAAAATGTGGCCATGTATGTAGTATCGAAAAATATGATATATTTAATAACTTAGTTGTTAAGTTTTTAAATGACTTAAAAGCCACTGAGTTAATTAAAGAAATTTAAGATTCTAATTAAAAAACAGATTTGCACTTTTCTGTGCAAATCTGTTTTAGTGTCACTTTATATTTTTTCTTAAAAACTCCATAATCTTTTCATAATTTTCCGGTCTATGAGGGAATGTACAATTAGAACAATCCTTAATCTTTCTATCTCCCTTTTCTATGAATTTAGGATTTCCTAAACAATCCTTCTCATACATTGGGCAATAACAAAACATACAGTTAAAATTTTCTAATCCCTTATGGCATGGAAAATATTGGCAATCACGATTTTCATAAAACTTATAAGAATTCTTAATCTTTTTAGTATTATCATCCTTTATGCTCATAGTCATCCTCCTTAAGTCTTACTTTTTCCCCTGCTCTACTTTCTTAATATCATCTTCTGATGCGCCCTTTAATACATAGGTGTCAAATCCTGGTTCCATAGGCAGTCTAATCTCTATACTGTTAATCTTATCCACCCATCCAATTCCATTTTTCATTTTTAATTCAAACACATGTCCGCCCTTTTTTAGATCTTCTGAAATAAAATGAAGATGCCAGCCTGCTGCATTTATTCCATCCATATAATCAGGATAATAAACACAAACTAAACTTCCTCTTACATCCTTTATCTCAAAAGCTTTCTGAGTTTTCGCTAACATGTCCTTAAGTGGCACATGGATTGCATAATAACCTGATTCAGATCTGGCATCAATTAAACTAAAGTCACCATCTATTCTTACCATATGCATACTGTTTAAGCCGAAATTCTCTTCAATTAAATTATTAAGATACACCTTTAATTCATCAATGCTTTTAAACTCTCCCACTTCGAACTTTTTATCAGCTTTAAAATTCGATACTGATGCAAAAGGAACCCCCATATCATCCGCTGCTTTTTCAATATCTCCATTTTCCTTAGCTCTGTAGGCCTGTCCGTCAATCATAATCATCTCACCGTTGACGCCCTCATATGTACCTAGCCCCGTGTTTCCATTTTTCTTTAATTCTAAAACATTAATAACCGGCTTTGTGTAGCCTAGCGACAGTGCCTGTAATGTTGAAACCTGATACATCTTATTATTCTCCATACAGCACCTCCTTTCACTTAATCTTCTTTAACATAATATACTCCTGATGCACCCATATAATTTTTAAGTCCCGGACAGAATATTTTATGCTGGATTTCACTGTGATCTCCAAAATATTCTTTTGAGATTTCTCTAGAATTTACCCTTAAATAAGAATTCTGGTTCACTCCAAAGGCAAAGAATAATTTAAACATTACACTTTCATAAATCTCGTCATTAAGAACTATGGCAGAATAATAATCCCCTTCCTTAAAAATTACTAAAGCGCTATCATTATTAAATAGTTTCTTATCCTCTTTAACTTTTTCATCTTCTATTAACACATAGCGTCCCACTTTAACTTCTAAATTTTTGCCGTTAATTAAATGAGTACTTATCTTTCCATCCTTTTTAACGTCGTAGCGAATACTTCTAACATCGGCGCCATTGCCCACCAGTTTAACCTGGGCGCTTTGGCCCTTTTTAACCTGTCTAGAAGTCATGGATGTCGCATAAAAATAATTCTTGTGCTTATCATCAAAATTCCACTTACCATAGTATGCAATGGCATTTATCTTAGCAAACATATCCTGAGTAATCACTAGATAAATAGGCCTGTTCTTTTTAGGATGTGTTCGCATAATTACCTTTTCTGCCTTATCCTGTGGAATCTTATAATCTTTAGTTAATATTTTAAACGCCTCTTTTCTAGGAACCGCTAAAATCTTAGCTAAAATATCTGATTCTTTTTTAGAATCATTAAACTGTTCTGTTAAGATTTCTTGAGCTGCCAGACCGCCATTGCCCAGCATTCTAAATATTCCGGCTGACAATTTATAATCTGAGGTCAATAACCCTCTTCCTAGCCAATAAAAGTATTGGCCATCAAAGACACCACCGTGACCAATAGTAGTTCTATCGCCCTGACACTGGAAAAAGTATCCGTAATCCCACCAGCTAGCAATCAAGCTATCAGGCGGAGTCATATTCCTAATCCAATCAGCAGTTTCATAATAAATGTCTGTAAGTCCCGGTCTGTAGGTTTTAACTACCTTATAGGCACCATTTAGCGGTGTGATAACTAATACCACAGTTAAAAGAATCGCCATAAGCTCTTTATTCTTATTTCTGGCAATAATCGCGCAGATAATAACCAGAATAAATGCCACTATTCCTAAAATAGTATCGGCGGACATAAATGTTCCTATCACTACTATAATGCAGATGCCATAAATAATTACCGCACCGGTAAAATTAATATCCTTCTCTCTAATATAATTTATAATATATCCTAATCCCAGCCCGAATAAAATAGATAATGGCATTAAAATATACTCTAAAAATCTTTGGCCCTGGAATAGCATCATAATGGTGGCAATAAGCCATGACACAAAAATCATAGCCTGTAATCCAATGGTTCTATATTTTTCATCCTCGCTATTTCGCTTTCTAAAGCACATAATAATAAGGGTAACTGAAGTAAAAATTACAATTAAAACCACGGCGATTCCGCCTAACATATTAATATTAGTTCCCACTGCCGTATTGAAAATATTTTCTATGTCCGTAGTAACCCATTTTAATTTAGCTAACTCGCTTATGTACTTTGATGCAGATGGATATCCGTTCCCCTTAGCACCAATTCCGCTAGACGATGAAATAAAAATACTTAGAACACCTTTAATAAATCTGCTTCCATCTATTATTAAACTAAATATTGTATCAAAAATTAATTGTCCTAAAATTACTAAGCGTATTTTTTTAGGAAATACATTTTTAAAGATAAATGAGCCTGCTATAACTGCCACTGTAAGTCCTAATAATACTAAATAGTAAACCTCATATGAAGTCCATGAAAGGCAAATAAGAATATACATAAGAACTGATACGACGCTCCAAATAATCTTATTTTTAAGTTCCAAACTCTCTAAACTTTTATATAAGGATAATATCATTGCAATAGGCAATAATATTAGAATTCCGTCTGTATCACAGTGAGCCCAGCTGGTATTTAGTAAAACCGGTGTGGCTACAGAAATCATCACAGCTGCTGCCATGGCACCTAATCTGTTAGTCGTATTCTTTATAAATAGATAAAGTAGCACCGCTGCTAAGGCCACTAAAAATGAAGTGTAAATGGTGCTTACCACCATTATGTCATCCACACCAACGATAGAACATACCTTATAAAATCCTGCTCCGATAATTGGAAACATATTTCTAGCCCAGGACTCATCTCTAGTCGCGCTTAGATTAATCATCTTTTTATCAAAGCCCATTTTACTTAAAGGCTTAAGAGCATTCTTTCCATTGCTAAAATCCTGGATTCTTCTGGCATAGTAAAATGTATCTCCAGGATCATTAGTATATGGGGTATATGATGAATCTGAATACATCCTGTCATAACTTTTAGAATAGTCGTTAATTAAAACCGGGCTAAAACGAACTCCAAAAGTCAGCACTATTATAATAATTACCCACAATATATCTAATTTATGTATTTTAAAATTTTTCATATTACCTTTCCTTCTACCATTTAATATCTATATGCAATCTATTAATCATGCATCTATACACCGCCATAAATGCTCTAAATAGATGGCATTTATAAATCAGTCTTACCACAGAAAGTTTTATATTAAATCCACTTTTTATGGCATAAGAAAGTTTTAGATATCTGCTCTTTTTCCATAGTGGAAACTCTTTATCTAAAAAATTTCTAGTCTCCTTAAGAGTCTTTTTAAAATTAGAATCTGTGTTAGAGATAAAATACATTAGGCTTACTCCTAAATGAAGAAATACCATTAAATCCACTATCTCTAAAAGACTTTTGTCCGTATTCTTTATATAGAGCTGTTTAATCTTAAGCATGGCATTTTTAGCGCCATGGATTTTTTCATTGTTTATAGACTTTATAATTCCGCCCTGTCTTACGATATAATAATATAAAATATTGTCGATAAACGAAATAGTTTTAACCTTCATATAAATCAGCATTAGAAGATTACAGTCATCTAAAATTACCGGTGTGATTTCATTAAAGCAATCTATAGATTCTAAAAGCTTGCGTCGATATAACTTATTCCACACTGCTGTATTTACTGCCAATAACCCTTCAGGATTTTTAGAAACATCTATAAACTTTTTAGAATATTGATCCATCTCCCTAGAATAGATTTTTCCTGTTATCTCATCGATTCGCTCGAAACCGCAGCACACTATATCACTGCCACTTTCCTTAATCTTTAAATACATTTTTTCGGCATAATCATTGCTTACATAATCATCAGGATCTACGAATCCTATATACTCGCCCCTAGCTAACTTTATGCCATCTACTCTGGCTCTGTATGCTCCCTCATTTTCTTTATCTAAAATTATAATATTATCATGATTTTTTCTGTATTCTTTTAGTATGTCCATGCTGTTATCCTTTGAGCCATCATGAACACAAATAATTTCTATATCTTTTAATGTCTGATTTATTAACGTATCTAAGCATCTTTTTAAATACTTTTCAACATTGTAAACAGGAAGAATAAAACTAACTTTTACTTTCTCCATATTTATTCACTTTCTTTTTATCTAATTCTTTAGGCATTTTTAAAATCGAAATGCAGATGTCCACTAAAAATTTAAAGCCGTTAAATCCCTTTAAAAAAGACTCGCCATACAATCTTTTTTTCACTATAATTGGACTCTGATTAAAGGTGTATCCCTCTAAAATTAGTCTGGTTAACATATCAGGCTCCGGCCTTTTAAAATCACCTTTTAAATATCGCTTCATTGCCCTATGTCCAAATATTCTAAGGCCGGATGTGGGATCCTTTAACATCTTTCCTGTTTTTAAATAAATGCATATTTTAATAATCTTACTTCCCACCATTCGAGGGGTAAATCTCTTTATTCCCTTAGGATTTCTAGCACCAATATAGAAATCCGGATTAGTCTTTTTAAACTCCCTAGCTATAGTTATAAGATCCACTCTTCTGTGTTGCCCATCTGCATCAAACTGGGCAATGGCGTCATATCCATGATCTAGGGCATATAAAATAGCTTCTCTAAATACGTAGCCTAATCCCTTATTTTCATTAAAAGAAATTAGGGGATATCCATGATCTATGCACACCTGTTTAGTGTTATCTGTGGATCCGTCATCTATAATTAAGAAATCATAATTATTATCTTTTTTTAAATCTTCAATAGTACTTACAATGGATTTATCCTCATTGTAGGCAGGTATAATTACTAGCAAATTCATTTTAACTAACGATTAATCTCCTTTTTATCATATGGCCCAAAATCAATCTCGCTGGTCATATGGTTAAATCTCTCACTCTCTGGCGGCATTTTCATATAATCACCATAAATTATTGTGAGAATCTCTTCTGCTTTATTAGGAATGCTGACATCTATCCCGTCAAACTTAGCTCTTCTAGCCGGCCAATGCTGGGCTTTTTCAAATATCGGCGGATAAACCACTGTACTAGCACAAAAGCACTGCTTTGTATCCTTGGCATTATACTTTTTAAAAACTTTAAAAGTTTTTTTCTTTAACTTTTCATTGGTTATTCTAAAGACCTTAAAAAGCCTGTGTAAAATGTTTACCACAATCTGGGTAAACATTGGATAACCCCTAAATTTCAACTGCGATATAGAAAGTAATCTAACTAAAAATCTGGATCTTAAAATATGCAATTTTTGATGCAACTTATTCTTAGGCAATCCATCTAAAATAAAAATATCTATAAAAATCCCTGATTCAAAATCTACCTGGTCTGCCCACCATTCTCTAAATTTCGTTTCCTTCATCATTAGTTTCGGAAAATATAGAAAATAGCTATCCTCACTTTCAGGGGAAACTAAATAAAACTTTTCACTCTTCTTTTTATTAAATGCCTCTACGAATCTTTCATAATCATCACGAAACATTGCCACATCTATATCATCATCCCAGGGAATAAACCCTTTGTGGCGAATCACTCCTAATAATGAGCCACCGTATACATAATAATCTATATTATTCTCTTCACAAATCCCGGCAAAATATTTTAATATTTTCCTCTCCATATCCTGAAGTTTTTTAAGAGTTTCCTCTTCGTAAACAGTATAATTCATCCTATTTTTCCTTATGCATCAAATGTTTGAAAATATATTTATCTTGTTCATCTAAAATACCCAGGCCCAAAAAATTTATTCCATAAATCAGTATTCCAACGATTATTCCACTCCACATAGGTATTTCATATATAAGAAGTACTATAACCATCACAGTCGTGGATCTAAGTATTTTTACTGTGCTAATTACCAATGCTATTTTCGGTCTAAATTTAGTTCTTACAATCTGCAAAAATAATATAATAAATATCAGCGTTACGCTTATCAAAGTAGCATATGCCGCTCCGTTATAGGAATATTTAGGCACCAATATTAGGTTTAATAAAACATTGATAACTGTCCCTATCAAATAGATAATGGTCACTCTTTTTTCCATGTTAACGGCATTCAAAACCATCATTGTCACTCCGTTTAAAAACAAAATAACCACTGTCCAAACAGAGATTTTAAGAGGTACCACAGTAGCTGAATATGACTTATTATAAATAAGTTCTATAATCGGTCTAGCATAGATACATATTCCCGCACACATAGGCAGGCTAAGAGATAAAAGATATTTAATCGACTTCTCATAGCTTTTCTGAATAAGTTCTTTTTTATTAACATAAAACTTACTCATTACAGGAAAAAGAACCAACTCATAGACTGAAAATAATGTGGTAAACACCATAATTATATTAAAAACTGCTTTGTAAATTCCCGCCTCATAATCTCCCTTCATGGTGGATAGCATCACTGTATTTATCCAAAAATAAATGGTATTAAATAAACTTGTTATACCAAACGGCAATGACTTCTTAATAATACATATTGATTTTTTTATATCCACATAAGGGCAAGGCCATCCGAATCTTTTTAAATATTTAGTGGACATAAATGTGCCAAATCCCACGTATCCTATCACATAGGATAGGGCAATGCCGTAGATTCCTAAATTTAAAAAAATAGTAATTAAAACGCCTGATATTAGTAATATACAGTTAATCACTCCTCCTATTGCCTGATATTTTAAATTTTCATATGCCTGAAAAATACCGCAAATAAATTGTGTAAATGACATTATAATCATCTCACTTAAAAATATAAGGGTTACTAAAATGGTAGTTTTACTACACCCCCACATCCATAATGCTCCCAGACTTAATATCAAAACTATTAGGGATAAAATAAACTTCAGACCAAATATCAGGTTAGCATAATCCCTTAAACTCTCCTGCTTTCTAGACACTTCTCTAGTAACATAGGTAGTCATTCCAAAGTCCACTAGAACTATCGCTATTCCAATAAAAGAAGTCGAAAAAGATATTATTCCATACTTTTCAACCTCTAAATAATTAGCTATTACAATAGTCCAGAAAAAAGCGCAAACACTGGTAATGATCTGAGATACTGTAAGCCAACTTATATTTTTAAAAACTACCTTTATCTTTGACATTTACTAAATCCGTTCCTAACTATTTATTCTATCAATAAGGGTTTTACATTATCAAAATGCAAAACCCTTAATAACTTTTTATTTTACAATTACTTTAACTTTCTTTGAAACACCATTCTGCGCATATACATAAACAAAGCATTTACCCTTAGCTTTCGCCTTAATAACACCCTTATTAGTTACTGTGGCTATCTTATTATTATTGCTTTCGTAACTTAACTTTCTATGTATTTTAATGCGCTTCTTAGCCTCTGCTATTTCCTTGGCCTTCAATTTAAAGGTCTTGCCTTTTTTAAGGATAACTTTTTTCTTATTTACCTTAATCTTTTTAGCATTTCCTTTATTTGAACCCTTTGTGACAATATGTGCTAGCTTAGAAATTGAAATAACTTTTCCATTAGCATTAATTGCTTCAATTCTGTACTTATAGTATGTTCCCTTCTTCAACTTCTTAATTGTGTAAACATTCTTCTTAGTAGTAGTTAATTTCTTACACTTATTGTTTTTACCACACTCACTATAGTAGATTTCATACTTTTTAGCACCTTTAACCTTCTTCCAATTAATTTTAATTGACTTCTTAGTTACCTTAGCCTGTTTTAATTTAAATCCACAATATTTAGAATACTTTTCATCCTTCTCATAGTTAACCTTCTTAGCCTTAGTAGTCTCTGCATTGTTTTTAGTTGTAGTAACTGCTGTAGGTCTATTAGTTGTCACTTGCTGGCTAGTAGTTGTGGCTTCCTCTAGTTCTGAGAGTGAAAAATTAACCTTTTCAATCTCGCTGTCAGTGTAGTTATCATTTTCTACATATTTAGCGGACGCAGTGTAATTATCTGAAGATAAATTATTTACCACAATCTCTGCTGAACCATTTGTAATGCTATAGTTTCCATTTAAAAGTGTATCTCCATTTTCCTTAGATACCTGAACATTAACCACACCATCTTTAACCGGTTTTTCTCTCTTATCTGTTACATCAACATATAAAAATGCAGCCTGTTCCTGAGTATCAATTTCCGTACTTAAGCTAATATTTGGCTTAGCTTTAATAATATTTAAATAAGATTTAGCATCATTATCATAATGATATTCATTTCCAGAATAGTGAACATCTACAACATAATTTCCAACCGGTATATATGGTAATGAAAAACCAGCATTTCCATTAATTGGCATTATATTATTATCATAGACAGTATTATTAGTAATTAGATTTGTAACCTTCATATTAACGCTGGTATTTAAATCTACATCTAAAATATAATCATCTAGACCATTACTGTTAAATATATTTACCAAAATAGGTTCATCATCTCCATACTCTAATGTATTCTCAGAATTCATAGTTAAGTTATTACTAATTTTATCTATTACCTGTAAAGGAACAGTTATCATATCTTCATCATAATAATCATCACCTTTATAAGCAAATGTTAAATTATGAAGTCCCACTGTTAAGTTTGAGAAATATGAAAGATTATAAGAAACAGCCTCATCTTTTATAGGTAAAGTATCTACTAATAAACCGTAAGTTTCATTATCTATAACAACGGCAACTTCACCTGTTACATTATCTCCCATGTGACATCCAACCACTCCCGGATTTTCACTGGTAAATAAATAACCATTAGGCTTATCACATGTTAAATTAGCGCTTGCCTTCTTAACAGAAACAGCCTCAACAGTATCGCTACCTTTTAAAGAATCATCTCCTGAATATATAGCATGGAAATAATAATCTCCCGGGTCCAAATCATATATCTCAACATTTCCTTTTCCATCTTTTATGCTACCATTAAAGGTTTTAACTAATGTTCCATTTACAACTTCATGTTCCCATGGATCATAACCAAAACTTTCTTTCTCATAAACATTTATAATGGCATCACCAGAGGTTTCACTTAACGATGGCAAATAATCAATGTTAGTATTGTTATCTACTGGCACTGAAATATCAAAATTTACCATTCCTGTTTCACCATAGGTTAAATCACTCACACTAATATATGTATTAGTGTCTATTGGTTCAACTTCAAAAAAACCTATATACTGTGATGGTTCATACACATTATCACCCACATATGTGCATATTATGCAATATTTACCACCAGATACATCCCAAAATTTTATGCTTCCTTTTCCTTTTTCTATTTCAGTAAAATATTCAACATGATTCTGAATTCCGCTGTCATTAGTTAAAGATATTGATGGATCAACCATATCATCTCTATAAAGGAATGCTGGCATAAATAATCCGTCAGATGTCCTATTATATGTATTAATAACAGGCTCAACATCAATTGATCCACCACCTACTGGTTCAAAATACTTTGATGCGTTATTAATTGTATCGCCAAATCTATCTATATCGTTAATAGAATAAACATCTACTAAAACAATGCCATTAATATTTGGATCATAAAGTGTTATATTAACATCTACACTATCTCCATATTTATAAACCGGTTCATGCTCTGCATCCACGCAATTATTAAGTGAAATAGTAGAATTAGTCTCTGTATTATTATATTGTTCAGTCTGACCAGAAATATTAATCACTGTATTATTATATTGTTCAATCTGACCAGAATTATTAATGACGCTTAAATTATAGCCATTTTCATTTATGTCAGTTAAATTTATGTCAGTTTCATTTCCTATAGGAATCCATGGCACTAAGCCAACTAATTTTTTCTGCTCTGTTTTTTTAATCTCATTGGTAGGTTTTTTAATATTTTCGATTAAATAATCTCCCTTTACAGTCTCACCATCTCCATTAAAAAATCCACAATTACTTAAAACTAGCTTAGCGTTCTTAGAATCTTTATTCACAATACATGGATTAGAATAATCACTAAAAGGAATATTTTCAAATCTTATATTTCCTTTTCCGGATACATTAATACTGTAATTAGTATAATCCATACTAATTACATCTTTTCCACTAGCTGAATATATGCGAACAGTCTCATTATTTTTTAAAATAACATTAATATCAGAAGTAGCTACAATAGGTGCTTCCTCCCTAATGTAAATATCTGTTTCACCACTTTCTAGTGCAGTTTTAAGTTCATCCCAATTAGATACATAATCAGTACTTCCTAGGGCACTGACTGGGAATATACTAAAACTTAAGAAAAATGTCAGCATATACGCTAGTATTACTGATATTCTCTTATTCATACGAATTCCTCCTAATAATCTTATAATATTATTTGATTAAACTACATATACTATTATTTTACAACATGTATAACTTTGACGTCAACCACACCCGCTATCGTAAATTTTTAGCTTCTCTTATGGCTATCTCATTTAATAATTCTAATGTCTTATAAACATCTTCTTCTGTGGTATTAGCATTTATAATACACATTCTAAGAGTTTTCATTCCTCTTAAAGTAGTTGTGACAATATAAGCGAAACCACTTTTTATAATTTCCTTAGAAATAGTATCCGTCAAAATATTTATTTTCTCTTCTGACAGTCCCTCAGCTTCATATCTAAAATTAATAGTTCCACAGGATGGATTTGATATAATCTTCCACCCCGGCATTTTTTCTAATTCTTTTTTTACTAAATTAGCATTATAAAATGAATATTCAATTAATTCCGCTAATAGATCAGTTCCAGTAGCCTGAAGGGTATACCAAAGCTTAATTGCCCTATGTGGTCTAGACATCTCCGGTCCTAAATCCCAGCTGTCATTGTGCTCACTGGAATTAACATCTGCTAAATACTCCGGATGCTCCGTAAATGAATTTAAAAGATTGGACTTATCTTTCACTAATAATGTAGAGCAACTATATGTTTGCATCAGCCATTTATGGGTATCCCAAGAAAATGAATCCGATAACTCAATGCCCTTAGCATGATTTCGATAAATAGGTGATAAAAGTATGGATGCTCCAAAAGCTCCATCAATATGAAACCATAGATTATACTTTTTAGCAATCGCTCCCATCTCTTCTAGGGGATCAATACTACCTGTGTTAGTAGTTCCTAAATTTCCTACAATGGCAAAAGGCTTTTTACCAGCTTCAATATCCCTAACAATAGCCTCCTCTAATAAATCAATACGCACCTTATAATCATCATCTGTAGGAATCTTTACCACCTGATCATTTCTAAAGCCAATAATTCTAAGACCTTTTTCATTAGAACTGTGAGTCTGATCAGAAAAATAAATTGTTCCCTTAAAAAATTCCTCAGGCTCTAATCTGGAATCTCTAGCTGCCACCATTGCACTCATATTAGCCATTGAACCACCGGATAAAAACACGCCGCCTATAGTATCGCCACTGTATCCAGCACGCTGTCCCATCCATTTAACCAGTTTTTCTTCGATAAGGCCTGCACACGGTGCCAGTTCAAATCCTCCCGCATGTGGATTATAAATATCTGTTAAGATACTTCCTGCAATGGAATATGGCGATACAGCTGAAGCCACAAATGAATAAAACCTAGGATGTTGAATAAGCATTGCATGCTCGAAAACATCGTTGACCAGTTCTTCTCCTACTTCCATAGGATTTCGTCCCTTAGCCGGAATCTCCATTGCCTCTATCTTATCTAAAGTTTCCTTACTAGGCTTATCAAACAATGATAATTCCCTAATCTGAGCATTCTTATCAATATACCTTCTTAGGAATTCCCCTAATTGCTTTACCTGATCTTCGTATCCCTGCTTAACACTATTGTCAAATTCTAGCCAATCAAACATAATATTCTACCTCCTCTATCCGTCCTTTTTTAATTCTGAGGTCACTTTTTTACTAATCCGTTCATTTTATTCTTCAATTAAAACTGCTCTGCAGGGTGCTCCGTCTGCCCCACCTAAGTTAAGGGGTGCGGCATTTAATAAATACACTCCAGTTTTTACAGAATCCAGCCTTACCCCCTCTAAAAGCACAATTTCTGCTCCTAACATAATCATGTGCACTTCCTTTGGTGTATCCTCTGGTCCCACCGTCTGTGACTCATTGCCCCAAAGTTTTATTTTTTCTTTAGCTAGCACTTTAGCAGCACCTGCCGTTAGCACTGCATTACCCTTTATCAATATTCTATCAGCAGCTCTCTTATCTGCCGCCTTCGCATCACTTAGAATTTTTTCTACGTCCTTTTCTTCTATATCTCCCTGAAACTCAGCCACATATG
>CACZSI010000128.1 GCA_902783775.1 uncultured Lachnospiraceae bacterium | reverse complement strand
ATAATACAGAAATTAAGGATAATACAGCAGAAAACATATCAGAAAATACTGGTAGTGAAAATGTTAGCGAAAACGTTAGCCAGAAAAAGTCTAAGATTGGCGGAATTATTACAATTATTGTAATTGCTCTTATCTTAGCTGGTTTTGGCGGCATTGTTTACTATAACAGTGTATATCTACCAAATAAGAAGTTTATTAAGATGGTGGGATATGATCCATCTAAGTATATTAATCCTCATAAGCTTGAAGGGTTTGATTATGAAATTACTCAGAAGGATTTCGATGATTCTTTAAAAGAGGAAACTAACGGATACGAGGATGTTAATAGAGCTATCAAGAAAACTGATCAGGTAGATTTTTCATATACCGGATATGTAAATGGTAAGAAAGATAAAAATATTAGTTTCCCAGATTCACAGATTGTTGTGGGAGAGGAAACTAATGATGTGCTAAAGAAATTTAGCGATGCTTTTATTGGACACAAAAAAGGCGATACTATCACTGTAAAAGGTTTAAATGCCACATCTATTTCTAATGATAAATCAGATTATTCTAATAAGAAGGCTGATTTTAAGATTAAGATTAAAAATATAGGTGAATTATTTGTAGAGAAAGTTACAAATAAATGGGTTAGAGAATCCTACGGTGAAGAAATTGGTATTGTTAATAAAAAAGACTTTTATAATATGATTGAGACTGATTTAGAGGATAAAGCTAAGGAAAAAATCTGGAGAATGGCTCTAGATAAGACAGCTATGAACAGTTATCCTCAGGAAGTATATAACGAAGTGGTAGATGAGTTTAATGGTGATGCTCAGTATAGAGCTAAAGATTATAACATGACTGCTGAGGAATATTTAGCTCAGATTGAGGGATATACTTCTGATACTCTTAATGATGAGTATAATAGAGAAATCAAATCAGAGATTTTAATGTGGTATTTAGTAAAAGATAAAGATTTTACATGTACTGATGAAGAAATCGAGCAGAAATATGAAGAGTACAGCGAAGAACTAGGTTATGATAGTGTTTCAGATATGAAGAAAGACTATGATAAAAAAGAAATGAGAGAAGCTGTATATCTTCAGAAGGCTAAAGATTACGTATTCAATAAGGCGAATGTTAAAAAGAGCTATAAAATACCTAAATAATAGCGACTTTATTTAATAAAAATGTTTTAAATTCGTCTTGGTTGTTTACATTTTTTATAAAAATGTTAAAATTGGATTAAGGGATGCCTTGATCCAATTTTTTTTATGTGAATGGGGGTGCGCTATATTGAACAAAATATTTAAACAATCTATTTTATTATTAGTAACAGCGTTGCTGGTAACCGTCTTTTCATTAGATGGTAATCATGTATTTGCGAAGAGTAAAAAAGTAAAACTTAATTATACTTGGACTAAGATGTCTGTTGGAGAATATATTCAGTTGAAGGTGAAAAATGCTAAGTCTTCATATAAGATTAAATGGAAATCTTCTAATAAGAAAGTGGCTAAGGTAAGTAAAAAAGGAAAGATAACCGGTGTTGGTAAAGGAAAATGTGTTGTCAAAGCCGTTGTTAAGATTTCTAAAAAGAAAAAAGTTACTTTAAAATGTAATGTAACTGTTAAAAAGTCTAAATATAATGGAGATATATTAGATCCAGGTAGTGATAAATATATTAAGTATTCAGAAAAGAGAAATACAGCTTTACCATATTTGGAATATTCTACGGATTACAGATTAAATATGTATTATCTTGAGATGAATAAAAATGAAGTTATATTTGTAAATGATGGAGAAGAGCAGCAAAGCGGTGATATGTCATCATTTGACTTAAATGTATATAATGTTAAGACTAAAAAAGAATTAACTAATGCTACATTCTCTAGTAGCGATACTAAAGTAGCTAAAGTTTCTAACAATGGTGTTATAACAGCAGTTAATCCTGGAAAGTGTAATATTGTTGTTAAGATAAATAAAAAGACATTAAAGTGTAGAGTTGTTATAAAAAATTATTCTGACATTTATTATGCAGCTATTACAAGACAGACTTATGAATTGATAAGTATGATTAATAAGCATAGAATATTAGAATTAGGATATAATCCTTTTGTTGTTAGACCTGAATTGGTTGATGCAGCTTTTATTAGAGTTAAAGAGTATTATTCTGATCCTAATGTTAAAACACATTACAGACCAAACGGTAAGTGGTTTTCATCCGTTTTGTATGAAGATATGAAATTGGTGACAGCAAGCAAAGCAGGGGAAGAATTGGCTTATACTTGGAGTAAAGAGTCTCAGGTTGATGAGCAGGCTAAAGTTGCTTATCAGTTGTTAATGGACGATCCTCCTCATAGAGCTATATTCGAAGATAAGGACTTCCAATACATTGGTGTTGGTGGTGCGAAAGATTTTATTGTAGTAAACTATGAACGCTTTTTGCAAACATTTTGGGCGTTCGAGTTATATGTTCCTTTTAAATAATTAACGTAGGTTGACATTTCTATTCCCATTGCTTATAATCAAATCATATTTTAACACGTTGAAGAGACGAGTAGATAACATTTCCTTGTTACAGAGAATGGTGTCATCGGTTGAGAGCACCTAACAATAGTGTTATTGAAGACTACCTCTGAGTGACCCTAATCCGGTCCGGTGACTCCGTTATAGTCCAAATGAGAGGCCACTATTGTGGCAATCAGGGTGGAACCGCGTTTTGAACGTCCCTGTTTATGGATTTCCATAAGCAGGGGCTTTTTTTATGGCTTAAAGCTTTTGGAAAATATGATAAAGAGTTTAATATAAATGTTAGAAGGAGGAAACAATATGAAGATTACTTTAAAAGATGGAAGCGTAAAAGAATATTCAGAAGCAATGTCTGTTAATGATATCGCTTATGATATTGCAGGAGGTTTAGGTAGAGCTGCCTGTGCAGGAAAGGTTAATGGCGAAGTAGTAGATTTAAGATATATTGTTAGTGAAGATGCTGAAGTTGAAATCTTAACTTTTAAGGATGAGGAAGGAAAGAAGGTTTACAGACATACTGCCAGCCATATTATGGCAGAGGCTGTTAAGAATCTTTTCCCTGAAGCTAAATTAGCTATCGGACCAGCTATTGAAGATGGTTTTTATTATGATTTCGACAGCAAGCCATTTTCTAGAGAAGATTTAGATAAAATTGAAGCTGAAATGAAAAAGATTATTAAAAAAGGCGCTAAGCTAGAGAAGTTTACTCTTCCTAGAGAAGATGCCATTAAATATATGGAGGACAGAAACGAGCCATATAAAGTAGAACTTATCAAGGATCTTCCAGAAGATTCAGTGATTTCATTCTTTAGCCAGGGCGAGTTTGTTGATCTTTGTGCAGGACCACACTTAATTAGCACAAAATCAGTTAAGGCCTTTAAATTAATTTCATCTTCAATGGCATATTGGAGAGGAGATGCTAACAAGGCCAGACTTCAGAGAATTTATGCTACAGCATATGATAATAAAGAGGATTTAAAGGCGCATCTTGAGAGATTAGAGGATGCTAAGAATAGAGATCATAATAAACTTGGTCGTGAGATGGGATTGTTCACAACAGTTGATGTAATTGGTCAGGGACTTCCATTGTTTACACCTAAGGGAACAAAAATGATTATGAAACTTCAGCGCTGGATTGAGGACTTAGAAGATAATGAGTGGGGTTACGAAAGAACAAGAACACCATTGATGGCTAAGTCTGATCTTTATAAAATTTCAGGACATTGGGATCATTATAAAGACGGAATGTTTGTATTAGGGGATGAAGAAAATGATGATGAAGTTTTGGCCCTAAGACCAATGACATGTCCATTCCAGTATTACGTATATAAAAATTCACAGAAATCATACAGAGATCTTCCATGTAGATACTCAGAGACATCTACATTATTTAGAAATGAAGATTCCGGAGAAATGCATGGACTTACAAGAGTTAGACAGTTTACTATTACAGAAGCTCATTTGATGATTAGACCGGATCAGACAGTTGATGAATTGACAAGATGTCTGGATTTAGTTAAATACGTATTTAAAACATTAGGATTAGAAGAGGATGTATCATACAGATTATCTAAGTGGGATCCTAACAAAAAAGAAAAGTATTTAGGTGATGAAGAGTATTGGAATACAACACAGGATGCTCTTAGACAGTTACTTATCAACCAGAATGTTGACTTTGTTGAAGCTGATGGTGAGGCAGCATTCTATGGTCCTAAGATTGATATTCAGGCTAGCAATGTTTATGGAAAAGAAGATACAATGGTTACTATCCAGTTAGACTGCGCTATCGCAGATAAATTTGATATGTATTATATTGATGAAAATGGCGATAAGCAGAGACCATATGTAATTCACAGAACATCTATGGGATGTTACGAGAGAACATTGGCTTGGTTAATCGAACATTACGCTGGTAAATTCCCTACATGGTTATGTCCAGAGCAGGTTAGAATTTTACCATTGTCAGATAAGTATGTTGACTATGCTAATGAAGTGGCAGCTAAGCTTAAGGCTAGAAGAGTTGATGTTACTGTAGATGACAGATCAGAAAAGGTAGGATATAAGATTAGAAATGCTAGATTAGACAGACTTCCTTACTGGTTAGTAGTAGGCGAAAAGGAACAGGAAGATGGTACTGTTTCTGTAAGTAGTAGATTCGAAGGTAACGAAGGCGTTAAGAGTGTTGATGCGTTTATAGAGCAGATTTGTAAAGAAATTGACACTAAAGAAATCAGAGTCGAGTTATCTGAAGAAGAGAAGAAAGCTAAGGCTTCTAAATAAAAATTATCATAAAAAGTCTTGACACTAAGATTTATAGATGGTAATATATATGAGGTAAAACAAAGCAGAGTATCCGCTCTCACCCAGACACTAGAGTGATTCGAGGTTAAATATTATTTTCTTAGAGAAATTATGTATTTTAGTGGATAATCTGTCAGGTTATCCACTTTTTTAATGTTTAAATGGAGGTACACTACTATTAGTAAGACAAAGTACATCGTCAACGGACAAATAAGAGATAAAGAAGTTCGTGTGATTGGAGATGAAGGACAGCAGTTAGGTGTTATGGCTACTAAGGATGCTCAGCAGATGGCTGATGACTCTGATATGGATTTAATTTTAGTAGCACCTAAAGCAAAGCCACCTGTTTGCCGTATTATGGATTTTGGTAAATTCAGATATGAACAGCAGAAGAAAGAAAAGATGGCTAAGAAGAAACAGCATATTGTTGAAACAAAAGAAATCAGACTATCTCCGAATGTAGAGATTAATGATCTTAAGACTAAGGCCAATAATGCCAGAAAATTTATTGCCAAGGGTGATAAAGTTAAGGTTACTCTCAGATTTAGAGGAAGAGAGATGGCTCACATTAGTAGTAACGCTCAGGTTCTTGATGAATTTGCCGCTCTTTTAGAGGATGTAGCAGATGTTACAAAGAAGGCTAAATTAGAGGGCCGTAATATGACAATGTTTTTAGAAAAAAAGCGCTAAGCTTTTGATAAATTTAAGGAGGAATGAGAAATGCCAAAGATTAAAACAAGCAGAGCAGCTGCAAAGAGATTTAAAAAGACAGGT
>CACZSI010000127.1 GCA_902783775.1 uncultured Lachnospiraceae bacterium | reverse complement strand
ATTAAGTCTATAGAAAAGATTAAAGAGGTAGAGGCTAATAAAAGTTTAACTACAGATAATAAATATATTCAGAGGGAGATTGATGCTCAGTTTGATGAATTTATTACAGAATATGCTAAACCTAAGCATAAGTTAATAGGTCAGGTATTTGAGACATACTGGATTATAGAATATGAAAATAAAATGTATATTATTGACCAGCATGCAGCTCACGAGAAGGTTAATTTTGAAAAACTAATGAAGAAAGTAAGAGAAAATAAGGCATCTACACAGATGATTAATCCACCTTTAGTTTTAAATCTAACAGTAAGTGAGACTATATTGGTTAATAAATATTTAGAGAATTTTAAAAATATTGGATATGATATAGAAAGTTTCGGCGAAAATGAGTTTGTAGTAAGAGGCGTTCCTGCAGATTTATTATCCCTTAATTCCACAGATGTTTTAATGGAGATTATAGATAATTTAACTTTAGAAAGTGGAAAAATGATGCCTGATATGGTAAATGATAAGATAGCTTCAATGTCCTGTAAGGCTGCAGTTAAGGGTAATAATTATTTATCTGCTGCTGAGATGGATGAATTGGTGGGAGAATTATTAAAATGCGAGAATCCATATAATTGCCCTCACGGAAGACCGACTATCATTTCTATGTCTAAATATGAATTAGATAAGAAGTTTAAGAGAATTATTTAAGGTGATAAATATGAAGAAACTAGTGGTTTTAACCGGCCCCACAGCGGTGGGAAAAACTGAATTATCCATAAGGTTAGCTAAGGCTATAAACGGTGAAATAATCAGCGCTGATTCGGTGCAGATTTATAAAAAATTAGATATTGGATCGGCTAAAATAACCACTGAGGAGATGGACAATGTTAAGCATTATTTGGTGGATGAATTAGAGCCGGATGAGGAATTTAATGTTTACCGTTTTAAGGAAATGGCACTTTTAGCTATAGAGAAAATTTATGCTAAGGGTAAAATTCCTATTATAGTAGGTGGCACTGGTTTTTATATCCAATCAGTTTTATATGATATAGATTTTGAAAACGAGAGTAGTGATAGCATCTACAGAGAAAAACTAGAGAATGAAGCTAAAGAGTTTGGCAATGAATATTTGCATAATAAATTAAAAAAGGTGGACGAATCATCTGCTAAACAGATTCATCCAAACAATGTTAAACGTGTTATAAGAGCTTTAGAGTTTTACTATGAGAATGGATATCCTATTTCAGTTCATAATAAAGAACAAAGAGAAAATGTATCCCCATATAATTTTAGTTATATTGTTTTAAACGATGATAGAAAACTATTATATGACAGAATAAATAAACGAGTGGATATTATGGTAGACAAAGGTTTGTTTTCTGAGGTTAAGGGGCTGCTTGATGAGGGTTATTCTAGAGAATTAACTTCAATGCAGGGAATTGGCTATAAGGAAGTATGCGCTTATTATTCCGGTGAATTATCTAGGGAAGGAGCTACCCAACTTATTAAGAAAAATACCAGACATTTTGCTAAAAGGCAATTGACCTGGTTTAGAAGAGAAAAGTCAACGGATTTTATTGATTATGACAAGCTAGATCATGATAAGGAAAGAATCTTTGAGGCTGTAATTAATCTTTTGAAAAACAAATCAATTATATAGATGGAGTGGTTATGAATAATTTATTAAACGAGATGGGAATAAGCAATGAAGTTATAGAGTTATCTAACTCTATTTTAAGTGACTTATCAGAGAGATTTAAGAAAATCGACGACACTGCTTTTTACAATGAAATGAAAGTTTTAAGAGCAATGCAAAAAAATAAGGTTTCTGAAGCTTGCTTTAATACAACTACAGGATATGGATATAATGATATTGGAAGAGATACCCTAGAAAAGGTATATGCTGATATTTTTCATACTGAGGATGCTTTAGTTAGAACACAGATTACCTGCGGAACTCATGCTTTAAGCTTAGCACTTTCTGCTAACTTACGTCCTAATGATAAGTTAGTTTATGTATCAGGTAAACCATATGACACCTTAGAGGAGGTTATTGGAATCAGAGATTCTGTGGGAAGCCTTAAGGAGTATGGCGTTTTATATGACCAGGTTGACTTAAAGGATAATAAATTTGATTTAGACAGCTTTGATAAAGTTATAGATGACTCAGTTAAAGTTGTGGGAATTCAGCGCTCTAGAGGTTATGATCAGCGCCCATCATTTTCTGTAGAGGAGATTGGTGAGGCTATAAAAAAGGTAAAGAGCAT
>CACZSI010000126.1 GCA_902783775.1 uncultured Lachnospiraceae bacterium | reverse complement strand
CTTGAGGGTACAACAGGATTAACAATCTATCCTAAGGCTGGTTCTCCTGAGAAGAATGGAGTTAAAGTTATTATAAAGGTTGTGGGAGATGTTAACTATATTAACTTAGTAAGACAGGAGATTCCTGTGGGAAGTACTAAGTCAATATTTGGATTGATGAAGAATGTTTTTGGAACAGAAATTTCTCAGGCCAATGACTATTCATTTGGAAGATTGACTGATAATAGAATTGAGTTTGTATCAAGTGATCCTACTGTAGCTACAGTAGATAAATACGGTAATGTTACAGCTAAGTCTATTCCAGCTACAGGAACTGTTTCTATTAAGTGTACAGCTTATAATGGAGATGAAGTAAAGAAGTCCGGTTCTGTTACAGTTACCATCGTAAAAGCAATACAAGGTGGTGGAGACAACAGCGGCGCAGGTAGCGGCTCAGGACAGTACTATATCGTAGGTCCTGACGGAAAGAAGACTTATGCTCCAATAAAAGGAAAAATTACTAAGTTAAAACGCGGTAAGAAGAAAATCAAAGTATCATGGAAGAAATTAGCAGGTGCTGCAGGATACCAGATTAGTATGTCTAAGAAAAAGAAGAAAGGCTATAAGATAATCAAGACTATTCATTCACCAAGCGCTAGCTCATTTACTAAGAAGAAGTTAAAGAGAAAGAAACGCTATTACTTCAAGGTGAGAGGCTTCGCTAAAAATTCATATGGCCAGATTGTTTTCGGTAATTGGAGTGCTGCTAAGAATGCTAAAGCTAAATAATTAAATATTAATAATAATAGGCTTACTATCCGATTAATTTCGGATAGTAAGTTTATCATTATATAAAATAAAAACGAGGAACTGTTAATGGGAAAAGTTTTAAAGTCATGTATTTCAAATTTAAAAGATGAAAAGAAAATATTTGAGGGTATAACTATAAGTTTTCTTATATCCTGGATAATAATATCTATCATAAAGGGAGTGCCAAATCACATAAGTGATAAGAGTTTTGCATTTAATCAAAACTTTGGATTACTGTGTATACAAATAATTGCAGTGATGTTGGTAGCTCTTTTTTTATACGGTGTAAATGACAGCATGATAAGAGTTCTTTTATTTGCAGAGAGTATGTGTTTTTCAATTATGCTTACATTAAAAACATACTATGTGTTATGGGAAGAGCTATCAAAAAATATATTAGGAAGCATATTCTATATGGTAGTGTTAATTGCTATCAATATAGGTATTTTTATGTATGTAAGAAATGATATATATAAGTTGGTGGATAGAATAGCCAGTCTAAGCTACTTTCAGGTAAAGATATGCGTAGTTTTTATTGGACTATTGATATTTGCAATTTCTGCCACGGTTACTGTTTTAAGATATCAGACATTTAGCACCACCACTTTTGATTTTGGTATTTTTTCTCAGATATTTGAGAGCATGAAACGAGATTTTTCTATGAAAACTACATTGGAGAGAAATATAATTCTATCCCATTTTGCGGTGCATTTTTCTCCGATATTTTATATTATGCTACCAATTTACATGATTTTCCCTAGACCTGAAACTATTCAGATTATCCAAGCAGTTATGGTGGCATTGCCAATTATTCCAATAACAATGTTGGCTAAGCATTATAAAATGAGTGACAAGCAGATTTTATGTATTAATGCGCTTTTCGCTCTTTACCCAGCCACCATTCAGGGAACATTTTATGATTTCCATGAGAATTGCTTCTTAACATTTTTATTGTTGATGGCAATATATGCAGTGGAAAAAAAGAAGAATATAATGTTAGGGATTTTTATGTTGCTAACATTTATGGTTAAGGAGGACGCGGCAATCTACATTGCTGTAATAGGACTTTACTTTTTATTTTCTAAAAAAGATAAGAAGCGTGGCATTATAATGATGGCTGTGGCAATCGCAGCATTTTTCATTGAAGTTTATGTGGTGAAAAGTTTTGGATTAGGAATTCTAGATGATAGATTTGCTAATCTTTATAAGAATGAAAATGGAAGTATGGCACAGATTATTCCGGCTATACTGGGAAATCCGGCATATATTATAAGCCAAATTATTGGAAATGATGTGGACTATGATATGGATAAAGTCAGATATTCCATAATTATGCTAGTGCCTTTTGCAGTGCCAATGTTTAGCGTGGCAAAAAAATATTCCAGACTGATATTGTTATTGCCGTTTTTATTATTAAATTTTGTAACTACATATGCATATCTACATGAGATAACATTTCAATATAATTTTGGCAACATAGCTTTAATTATATATTTGATTATTATGAATGTTTCAGATTTGCCTAAAGAAAAACGCAGAGTTACACTGTGGACTAGCTTAATCTGTGTTATAATATTATTTGTGGGTCTAACTCTCCCTGAATTTTCATATTACACAAGTAAGGTTAAAAATCAGAAGATTATTGTGGATCAATTAGATGAGGGAGTGGCTAAGATTGATAAAAATTCATCGGTAGCTGTAGCAGGTGGCTATGTCTCAGCTAAGCTTTATAAGAACAAGGAAGTTTATGATATTTATCATATGGATGAGGAAGCTAGAGAGACTATTGGAACAGATTACATCGTGGTAGATGAGCATCTGGGAATAGAAGATGAATTGAGAAATGTGGTTAATAATGCTGTTAAGGCAGGTAACTATAAAAAGATATATAAGGTAGATGGAGTTATGGCTGTTTATAAGAAATAGCCGCATAAGTATGGAGGATTTCAATGAAAATACTTATTAAGAATGGAAGAGTTATCAACCCTTCTGAAAAATTAGATAAGGTTATGGACGTCTTAGTAGAAGATGGGAAAATAACAAAAAAGGCAGAAAAAATAGAGGGGATAGATGATGCTTTAGAGATTGATGCATCAGGAATGTGGGTTACACCGGGACTTATCGATATGCATGTGCATTTTAGAGATCCTGGATTCACATATAAAGAAGATATTGAAAGCGGAAGCAATGCAGCAGCTAGAGGCGGTTTTACTACAGTTTGTGCTATGCCTAACACTAAGCCTGTAACAGACAGTGTGGATGTGGTTAAGTATATTGTAGAAAAATCTAAAGAGATACATAAAACAAATGTATTGCCGGTAGGATCCGTGACAATGGGAATGGAAGGAAAAGAAGTTACAGATATTTTTGCGCTAAAAGAGGCAGGAATCTGCGCCATCAGCGAGGATGGAAAATCTGTAATGAATTCTTCAGTATACAGAAAGGCAATGAAGAAGGCCTGTGAGGCTAATCTTCCTGTGCTAGCACACTGCGAGGACATTAATTTAGTGGACGGCGGTGTTATGAATATGGGAGATAAGTCTGAGGAATTAGGTATGAAGGGAATCAGCAATGCAGTGGAAGATATCATTGCATCTAGAGATATTCTTCTAGCTAAGGAGACAGGAGCCAGACTTCATTTATGTCATTGCTCTACTAAGGACAGCGTGACAATGATTAAGGAAGCTAGAGAAGATGGAATAGATGTCAGCGGCGAAGTTTGTCCACATCATTTTTCAATGTGTTCAGATGATATAACAGGAGATGACGGTAACTTTAAGATGAATCCTCCTCTTAGAAGTAGAGAGGATATGGAGGCGTTAATCCAGGGATTAAAGGATGATGTATTTACTGTAATTTCTACAGATCATGCACCTCACAGCACAGAGGAGAAGAAGAATGGATTTAAGTCACCTTTTGGAATTGTGGGATTAGAAACTTCTGTGGCATTGACGATGACAAAACTAGTAAAAAAAGGTATAATAACACCGATGCAGATGGTGGAAAAAATGAGTTTTAATCCAGCTAACAGATTAGGAATTGACAGAGGAACTTTGGACCAGGGAGCTGTGGCTGATATAACTATTATTGACCCGGATGCTGAATATGAAATCCATGCTAGCGATTTCGTCTCAAAGGGTACAAATATGCCGTTTGAAGGATGGAAGGTCAATGGAAAAGTTAAATTTACAATTTTAGATGGAGAGGTAGTATATCATGATTAACAAGTTAGTTGAAAAAATTAAGAAGACAAATGCACCAATAGTAGTAGGATTAGATCCAATGTTAGATTATGTTCCAGAGCATATTAAGAAAAAGGCTTTTGAGGAACATGGAGAGACATTAGAGGGAGCAGCAGAGGCTATTTGGCAGTATAACAAAGGAATCGTGGATACTACATATGATATTATTCCGGCAGTTAAGCCGCAGATTGCTATGTATGAGCAGTTTGGAATACCAGGATTAGAGGCATATAAGAAAACTGTAGATTACTGTAAATCTAAAGACTTAGTGGTAATTGGAGATGTTAAAAGAGGAGATATCGGCTCTACCAGTGCGGCTTATGCTACAGCACATTTAGGAAAAGTTAAAGTGGGAAGTAAGGAATATTCATTATTTGATGAAGACTTTGCCACAGTTAACCCATACCTTGGAACTGACGGTATCAAGCCTTTCTTAGATGAATGTAAGAAAGAAAAAAAGGGAATCTTTATTTTAGTAAAGACATCTAATCCATCAAGTGGAGAGTTCCAGGATAGAATTATCGATGGAAAGCCACTTTATGAGTGGGTTGGTGAGCATGTAGATAAATGGGGATCAGAAGTTATGGGAGATAAATACAGCTATGTAGGAGCGGTAGTTGGAGCTACATACCCTAAGATGGGTGAGGTTCTTAGAAAAGTTATGCCTAAGAGCTTTATCTTAGTGCCAGGATACGGTGCGCAGGGTGGAACAGCTGAGGGCTTAAAGCCATACTTTAATGAGGATGGTTTAGGAGCTATCGTAAACTCATCTAGGGGAATTATCTGCGCATATAAGAATGAGCATTATAAAGAATTCGGTGAGTTAAATTATGCGGATGCATCAAGAAAAGCTGTAGAAGATATGATTGCAGATATCAATTCTATATTCTAGGAATAAAATCTAAATAACTGTATTGGAGATTGAAATGAAAAAAATAGAGATAGCTAAAGTAGTGGAACAAAAAGAGATTGCCACAGGCATATTTAGTATGTGGATGGAAAGTGAAAGTTTGACAAAGGATGCTAAGGCAGGTCAGTTTATATCAGTTTATTGTGATGATAAGTCAAAACTTTTACCTAGACCAATTAGTATATGTCAGATTGATAAAGAAAAAAATAGATTGAGAATCGTCTACAGAATAGCCGGAAAGGGAACTGAGGAAATTTCTAAGAAGGTGGCTGGCGACGACATCAGAGTTTTAGGACCTTTGGGCAATGGATATACTATCAGCGAAGGAAAGTGTGCCATCCTAATCGGAGGTGGTATCGGAATTCCGCCAATGGTAGAGTTAGCTAGAGAACTTAAGGATGTTTCAAAAGTTATCATGGTAGCCGGCTACAGAGATGAATTATTTTTAACTGAGGAGATGGAAGAGTGCGGTGAACTCTTTATTGCCACAGAGGATGGTAGCGCCGGAACAAAGGGTACAGTTATAGATGCAATAAAAGAAAACAATATAAAGGGTGATTTGATTTGTTCATGTGGACCTACACCAATGCTAAAGGCTGTAAAGCAGTATGCTATAGACAATGACATTGAGTGCTTTATCTCACTTGAGGAGAGAATGGCTTGTGGAATCGGAGCATGCTTAGCTTGTGTATGTAAGACTAAAGAAAAAGATCATCATTCTAACGTTAACAATAAGAGAATCTGTAAGGACGGTCCTGTATTTAATGCAATGGAGGTTGAATTATAATGAGTAATATTAATACAAGCGTAAATATCGCTGGTGTGGATTTTAAAAATCCGGTAATGGTAGCCTCAGGAACATTTGGTTCAGGAAGTGAGTACAGCGAATTCGTAGATTTAAATAAATTAGGTGCAGTAGTGACAAAGGGTGTGGCCAATGTGCCTTGGCCTGGAAATCCCACACCTAGAGTAGCAGAAACATATGGCGGAATGCTAAATGCAGTGGGACTTCAAAACCCGGGATATGATGTTTTTGCTAAAAGAGATATTCCATTTTTACAGCAGTATGACACTAATATTGTGGTAAATGTATGTGGACATTCTACAGAGGAATATATTGATGTGGTAGAAAAGTTAGGCCAGGAAGATGTGGATTTATTAGAGATAAATATTTCATGTCCTAATGTTAAGGAAGGTGGAATTGCCTTTGGTCAGGATCCTAAGGCAGTTGAAGCTATAACTAAAAGTGTTAAGGCAGTAGCTAAGCAGCCTATTATTATGAAACTTAGCCCTAATGTAACTGATATCACAGAGATGGCTAAGGCAGCAGAGGCTGGCGGAGCTGACGGATTATCACTTATAAACACATTGACTGGAATGAAGATTGATATAGAAAGACAGAATTTTGTTTTAGCTAATAAGACTGGTGGACTTTCAGGTCCTGCCATTAAGCCGGTTGCGGTAAGAATGGTATATCAGGTGGCTAATGCAGTTGATATTCCGATTATTGGAATGGGTGGAATCGCCACAGCTGAGGATGCCATTGAATTTATTTTAGCTGGAGCTACAGGAGTATCTGTTGGAACAGCTAACTTCTTTAATCCAAATGCTACCATGGAAGTGGTTAAGGGAATTGAAGATTATATGATTAGACATAATGTTAAAGATATAAATGACTTAATTGGTTTAGTTAAATAGAAATTAGATTAGAGGTTAAAAAATGGGAAAAAAACTGATATCGTTAATTATTCCATGTCACAATGAAGAATTAGCGATTACCTATTTGTATGATGAACTAAAAAGAGTTTCTGGCCAGATGCCAAATTACAATTTCGAATTCTTGTTTATTGACGATGGCTCTACTGATAAGACAGTGGATATTATAAAAGAGATGGCTGAGGATGATAAAAGAGTCTTCTACTTAAAATTATCTAAGAATTTCGGAAAAGAAGCAGGAATGTATGCTGGCTTTTGCAATGCAAAGGGAGATTATGTAGCGGTTATGGATGCCGATATGCAGGATCCGCCATCTCTAATTCCTGAAATGATAGAGATTATTGAGAATGAGGGATATGATAGCGTAGCTACTAGAAGAGTAAGCAGAAAAGGTGAGCCACCTATTAGATCATTCTTCGCTAGAATGTTTTATAGAATCATTAATAAAATCTCAGATGCAGATGTGGTAGACGGAGCTAGAGATTTCAGAATGATGAAGAGAAGTATGGTGGAGGCTATTATAGAAATATCAGAGAGAAATAGATTCTCTAAGGGTATTTTTGGTTGGATTGGCTTTAAGACAAAGTGGTTACCATATGAAAATGTGGAGAGAGTGGCAGGAGAGACAAAGTGGAGCTTCTGGTCATTGTTTAAATATTCAATTGACGGAATTGTAAACTTCTCAATAGCGCCATTGTCTATAGCTTCAGTTATGGGGTTTGTATTTACCTTTATTGCATTTGTAGCTATAGCCTTTATTATGATTAGAAAGTTTATCTGGGGAGACCCGGTTTCCGGATGGCCTTCATTGGTATGTATTATCACCTTTATCGGTGGAGTGCAGTTGTTCTGTATGGGAATTATAGGACAGTACTTAGCAAAGACATACGTGGAGGTAAAGAGAAGACCAATATTTGTTATCAGTGAAACAAATAAAGATGATGTTTCAAAAATAGTTTAAAAGTAAATGAAAAAGTAAATGGAAAAGGAGATTTAAGATGGAAGCATATAAGCAGGAATTTATAGAATTTATGGTAGATAGTAATGTATTAAAGTTTGGAGAGTTCACATTAAAGAGTGGACGTAAATCTCCATTTTTTATGAATGCAGGAGCATATGTTACAGGAACACAGTTAAAGAAATTAGGTGAGTACTATGCTAAGGCTATCGCAGAGCATTACGGTACAGATTTTGATGTATTGTTCGGACCTGCATATAAGGGTATTCCACTAGGAGTGGCTACATGTATCGCTTTTAGTGACTTATACGGAAAAGATATTAAGTATTGTTCAAATAGAAAAGAAGCTAAGGATCACGGCGGCGATGTAGGAATTCTTTTAGGAAGCGACATCAAGGATGGAGATAAGGTTGTAATTATCGAGGATGTTACTACATCAGGAAAATCTATTGAGGAGACATTTCCAATTATTAAGGCTCAGGGAGATGTTGAAATTCTAGGTTTAATGGTTTCATTAAACAGAATGGAAAAAGGAAGAGACAGCGATGAGAGTGCATTAGCTGAGATTAAGAAGAAATATGGATTTGATGCCAATGCCATTGTTACAATGGATGATGTAGTAGAGTGCTTATATAACAAGGAAATGAACGGTAAGGTAGTTATCGATGACCAGTTAAAGGGTGCTATCGATTCTTACTATGAACAGTATGGTGCTAAATAAATTGTAATAATAAAAGGAATGAAGTAGTGAGTAAAAATTCAGGAAAATCAAGGATTGTAGCGACATTACTATTCCTGCTATATATTGCAGTAGCATGCTATATTATGTTTTTTTCGGAAGGGCTAGACAGAAATAAAGTAAGCAGTCAGTACCGATATAATTTAGTTCCTTTTAGCGAAATTAAAAGATTTTGGGCTATGAGAAAGAACTATGGAATAGCGGTTACAATTATAAATCTTTTAGGCAATGTAGTGTGCTTTATACCTTTTGGATATCTGATTCCAAAGATGATAAAGTACATAAAAAATACTAATATTGTGGTTGTAATGGCGCTGACTTTTATGTTTAGTCTGGTTATTGAGACAATCCAATTAGTCCTAAAGGTGGGAGCTTTCGATGTGGATGATTTAATATTAAATACATTGGGCGGTGCCATAGGATATCTTTTAATGAAAACCGTTAGGTTTTTTAAAGAAAGAAAAAATGCTACATAATCAATTGATGTTTGGAGTAATAAAATGTCTGAAAATAAAAAAACTATCGGTGGTAAGAATCAGGAAGTAGATTTTGATTTATCACCTCAGAAAAAACTTAAGAAAAAACAAAGAGTAGTGAGAATAAACAATAAAGAAGATGAGAAGGTGCCTAAGATTCCTCTTAAAAGCTATACAAAGGGAGGAATCACATCCTTTTTAATAGCTATTTTGGCATATATTATATTGTTTTGCCTCGCTGGATACTCAATATATAAAAGAGGTCATGCAGAAATTTTTGCAGGCTTTGGTATGATGGCAGTTTGGATTATTTCATTAGTGGGATTTGCCATTGGACTAAAAAGTTTTTCAGAAGGAAAAAACAAATTTTTAAAATTTTCATATTTAGGAACTATCGCCAATGCGTTTATATGGATTGGCATGTTCTTGATGTACATTAGTTACATATAATAATTCACGCAGGCTTACATTAGCCTACGTGATTTTGTCGTTTAAAAGAAGAGGTGAATTAGTTGGAGATTATTAAGATGCGATATGATATGGCAGTGGAGCGTATCGAGGAAATGAAAAATGAGCATAAGAAATTTTTCCGGGAATATTTTGATGCAGGAATTAATCTTATCTTAGATATAAAAGATATTTATGAGACTGACATAAGAAGTTTATCAATGAACGAGCTTGAAGCAATCAATGAAAAGATGTATAAGGAGCTTGAAAAAGATAATTATGAAACCAGTTTTGCAAACCCTGACTATGCTAAGGAAAAGTTGGGGGATTATTATAAAGAGTTATGTTACATCTACACTAAACTTAGAGCTCAGATTAGAAACGCCTATAAGAAGAATCTCGAAGAGATAACTATGTATATGGAATTATTTAATTCTATTTACGGTCGATTTAGAGATGAGCTACCTAAGCCAAAACATATAAACGAGGTAATATACGATTTCGAAAAAGATAATTCAGAAATTTTTGCCGAGAAGAGAATTAGAGAGTTAGTGGACAATGAAAATACATTCGCCATTGACCTGGTAAATATGTGTGTAGGTGGCGATTACAGATATCTGTATTTCTACGGTGAGCATATCTCTAAGAATGAAATAGAGATGGCTAAATTTTTAGATAAATTACCGGGGGAAGAGATAAAAAAACTAGCTCATGTCTATGCTAGCGGATATATCAGAGGTTTTAAACTTACAGGAAAAGACTTATCTATTAAGGAAAGCGTTGATATTAGATATAATATCGGCTTTGAGAGAATCGTAAAGGCTTCTTTTGAGGAATTTAAAAAAGAGGGACTTAAACCTGTTATATACACTGGTGGATATTCTTCTACATCCATTAACAGACAGTTTAATTACGATCACAAAAATGATGAGGGATTGTTTATTGACAAGGCCTATATTAAGAGAAAATTAGAGGTTACTAAAACAGCTTTTGAGAATGTGAAAGAGAAAGCATTGTTAATGGCAGGTCCAGCCGTTATCGAGATTTTCGGCGAGACACCATTTGAGCCGGTTAGTAAATCAAGCGCTATCTCACTAGATGAAGAACAGCAGAAAATACAGTCAGAATACCGCACTAAATATGTGAATATGGTTAATCAATATATTAAGGGCGATGAGCGAAGCTTTACTATTATCGCATTCCCTATACCGGAGTTTGGCGATAATTTTGAGGAGATGTTTAGAGAGACTGTAAAGATTAATACTCTAGATCAGGTGGCATACGGAAAGGTTCAAAAAAAGATTATTGATACTCTAGATAAAGGAGAGTATGTGGTAGTCAAGGGAATGAATGGCAATGAGACTGATATCAAAGTTATGCTTCATGAATTAAAGAATCCTGAGAAGGAAACAAATTTCGAAAACTGTTTAGCAGATGTAAATATTCCACTAGGTGAGGTTTTTACATCCCCTAAGCTTACAGGAACCAATGGCATCTTAAATGTCAGCAATGTTTATCTAAATGGTCTTAATTTTAAAAATTTAAAGATTACATTTGAGGATGGAAAAATTAAGGATTACACCTGCGATAACTTTGAGGATGAAAAAGAAAATAAAAAGTATATTAAGCAAAACGTAATGTTTAATCATGATACTTTACCTATCGGTGAGTTTGCTATTGGTACAAACACTACAGCTTATGTTATTGCTAATAAGTATGATGTGGTTTATAAATTGCCGATATTAATCGTAGAAAAAATGGGACCACATTTTGCAGTGGGGGATACCTGTTATAGTTTCGAGGAGGATATAAAAACATATAATCCTGATGGAAAGGAAATTGTAGCTAGGGACAATGAGATAACTCTTAACAGAAAAACTGATATCAGCAAGGCATATTTTGGATGTCATACCGATATCACCATCCCATATGATGAGTTAAAAGAAATCTATGTGGTGGATAAAAATAATGAAAAATATCACATTATCAGTCAGGGCAGATTCGTTCTTGAGGGATGCGAATTATTGAATGAACCATTCGATGAATAAAAGTTTTATTTATTGAATGATATAGCCTAAAAATATTTGACTATGTATGATTTAAAGGGTAAAATGTAAAGATAGTGGGTTAGTATTCACTATAGTTATTTTATGAAGAATTTAGGAGGATAAGATGGCAAAAGTAAGTATTGTTATGGGTAGCGATTCAGATATGCCGGTTATGAGTAAGGCAGCTGATGTTTTAGAGGAGTTAGGAATTGAGTATGAGATGACTATTATTTCAGCTCACAGAGAACCGGATGTATTTTTTGAATACGCTAAAACTGCTAAGGATAGAGGAGTAAAGGTTATTATCGCAGGCGCAGGAATGGCAGCTCATTTACCAGGAATGTGCGCAGCTATTTTCCCACTTCCAGTCATTGGAATTCCAATGCACACTAAATCATTAGGCGGAAGAGATTCACTTTATTCAATTGTACAAATGCCATCAGGTATTCCGGTAGCTACAGTAGCTATTGACGGAGCCAAGAACGCATCACTTTTAGCAGCAAAGATTTTAGCTACTAGCGATGACGCACTTTTAGATAAATTAATTGCCTATTCAGAAAACCTTAAGAAGGAAGTAGAGGCAAAGGACGCTAGATTAAAAGAAGTAGGATATAAAAATTATTAATAAGAATAAGGAGTATGTTATGGATTACAAGAACGCAGGTGTAGATATTGAAGCTGGATATAAGTCAGTAGAGTTAATGAAGGAGCACGTTAAAAGCACAATGAGAAAGGAAGTTTTAACAGGACTTGGCGGATTCTCAGGTGCATTTAGCGCTGCAGCATTTAAGGATATGGAGGAGCCTACATTAGTATCAGGTACTGATGGTGTAGGAACTAAATTAAAATTAGCATTTATTATGGATAAGCATGACACAGTGGGAATTGACTGTGTAGCTATGTGCGTTAATGATATTGCATGTGCAGGTGGAGAGCCATTATTCTTCTTAGATTACATTGCATGTGGAAAGAACTATCCTGAAAAAATCGCTGATATTGTAAGCGGTGTAGCTGAGGGATGTAAGCAGTCTAATGCAGCATTAATTGGTGGAGAGACAGCTGAGATGCCAGGTTTTTATCCAATAGATGAATATGATTTAGCAGGATTCGCTGTAGGTGTGGTTGATAAAAAGGACTTAATTACAGGACAGAATATTAAGGCAGGAGATAAGCTTATCGGTATCGCATCAACAGGTGTTCATTCAAACGGTTTCTCATTAGTTAGAAAAGTATTTGATATGACTAAGGAGAGCTTAGATACATATTATGATGAGTTAGGTAAAACATTAGGAGAGGCATTAATTGCACCTACTAAGATTTACGTTAAGGCTTTAAGATCAGTTAAGGATGCAGGAGTTACAATTAAGGGATGCAGCCATATCACAGGTGGTGGATTCTATGAGAATATTCCTAGAATGCTTCCTGACAATGTTAAAGCTGTAGTTAAGAAAGACAGTTATGAAGTACCAGCTATTTTCAAATTATTAGCTTCAAAGGGAAGTATCGAGGAAGATATGATGTACAATACATACAACATGGGTATCGGTATGGTATTAGCAGTTGACAGCGCTGATGTTGAAAAGACAATGGAAGCTTTAAAGGCAGCTGGAGAGACTTGCTATGAAATCGGTGAGGTTGTAGCTGGAGATAAAGGAGTAGATTTATGCTAAGAGTAGGTGTGCTCGTATCAGGCGGCGGAACTAACTTAGCTGCCATTATCGACGCTTTAAAAGCAAATAAAATTACTAACACAAAAATCGAAGTTGTAATTAGTAACAAGGCTGATGCCTACGCTTTAACTAGAGCTAAGGACAATGGCATTGAGGCTGTAAGCGTAGTTAAATCTGATTATGCTGGCAGAGAGGCGTTTAACGATGCTTTAATTGAAACTATAGATTCATATAATCTAGACTTAATTGTTCTAGCCGGATTTTTAGTTGTATTGCCAGCGCGCCTTGTTGAGAAATATAAAAACAAGATTATCAATATTCATCCTAGCCTTATTCCATCATTTTGTGGAGATGGCTTCTATGGATTAAAGGTTCACGAGGAAGTTCTAAAGCGCGGAGTAAAGGTTACAGGCGCTACAGTACATTTCGTGGACGAGGGAACAGACACTGGTCCAATTATTAACCAGAAGGCTGTATATATTGAGGATGGTGATACCCCTGAAGTATTGCAGAAAAGAGTTATGGAGCAGGCTGAATGGATTATTATGCCACAGGCCATCGACGATATTGCCAATGGCAGAATTGAAGTACAGGATAATATTGTAAGAAGAATTAATAAATAATTTTTGAAAAGAGGTAATTATGAAGGTTCTTATTGTAGGAAGCGGCGGAAGAGAGCATGCTATTGCAGAGGCAGTTTCAAGAAGTAGTAGAGTAGATAAAATTTATTGTGCACCAGGTAATGCAGGTATCGGTCAGTTAGCTGAGTGTGTTAATATCGGTGCAATGGAATTCGATAAATTAGTAGATTTCGCTAAGGAAAAGGAAATCGACTTAACTATCGTGGGAATGGATGATCCTTTAGTAGGCGGTGTTATCGATGAATTCGAGAAGGCTGGATTAAGGGCATTTGGACCTAGAAAGAATGCAGCTATCTTAGAGGGTTCTAAAGCTTTTTCAAAGGACCTTATGAAAAAATACAATATCCCTACAGCAGGTTATGAGACATTCACATCTGCTAAGGAAGCTAAGGAATATTTAGAGACAGCTAAATATCCTATCGTTCTTAAGGCTGACGGTTTAGCATTAGGAAAAGGTGTTTTAATCTGTGAGACTAAGGATGATGCTATGGAAGGTGTCAAGGAACTTATGCAGGATAAGAAGTTTGGTGATGCCGGAAATAAGATTGTAGTAGAAGAATTTATGACTGGTAGAGAGGTATCAGTTTTATCATTCGTTGACGGAAAGACTATTAAGATTATGACATCTGCTCAGGATCACAAGAGAGCATTAGACGGAGATAAAGGTTTAAATACAGGAGGAATGGGAACATTCTCACCTAGTCCATTCTACACAGAAGAGGTTGATAAATTCTGTAAGGAAAATATTTTCCAGAAGACTGTTGATGCTATGGCTAGCGAGGGAAGAGAGTTTAAGGGAATCATCTTCTTTGGATTAATGCTAACAGAAGAGGGACCAAAGGTATTAGAGTACAATGCCAGATTTGGTGATCCGGAGGCTCAGGTTGTTCTTCCAAGAATGAAGAATGATATTATCGACGTAGTTGAAGCATGTGTTGACGGAACATTAGATAAGTTAGAGTTAGAATTCGAGGACAATGCAGCAGTTTGCGTAGTATTAGCCAGCGAAGGATATCCGGTTAAGTATGACAAAGGTTTTGAAATCAAAGGTCTTGAGAAGTTTGATAACAAGGAAGGCTATTATGTATTCCATGCCGGAACAGCACTTAAGGATGGAAAGATTGTCACAAACGGCGGAAGAGTTTTAGGTGTTACTGCTAAGGGTGATGATTTAAAACAGGCTAGAGCTAACGCATATGAAGCTACAGAGCTTATCGAGTTTGAAAATAAATATAAGAGAAACGATATTGGAAAAGCTATTGACGAGGCTTAATTGAATAGTTTTATAAAGTGAGGATATAGACAATGAAATCGATAAAGAGAGCGTTATTACTTATCTTATCTGTTTTAGTTATTGCTGGTTCAATCACTGTTCCAGCCGGGGCAGATCAGACTACTGATTTAAAAGATTTAAAAATCTATGCAGTAGATACTACAGGAGCTAAGAAGAAGGTTAAATTAAAATTTAAGTCCAACAAGTATACATATGATATTAAAGTAAATTCAGATGTTGCTTCAATTGAGATTGTAGGTACACCATCTGTAAATACTTCAAAAGTTCTAGTTGAAAAGCAGGGCATCAACACAAAGATGGACTTTGGTAAAAATCTAACTATAGTAGATGTTACATCTGCTACAGGTCAGATAGGTAAATATACTATCAATACAACTAAGTTAACTAAGGATCAGGAAAAGAAGACAAAGAAAACTTCTGAAAAATCTAAAAAGTCAGTAAAGAAAGCAGATAAGAATACCGGCATAGTAAAAGTCGGAAAAGAAAAATATGTTATCTTAAAAAACTTTGAAAAGAAATATGTTCCTACAGGTTTTGAGAAAACTACAGCTAAGTACAACGGAAAAGAGTACGCTTGTATAAGGGGTATCGAAAAAGATATCACAGCATTTTTCTTAAAAGGAAAAGTTAACGGATTCTATATTTATAATTCTTCTTCAAAGAAGTTTTATAAGATGATGAATGTTAAGATTCACAGTAGATTATTCACTATCGTTAAACCTAAAAAGACTGATGATATTTTAGATAGCTATGAAACTAAGAAAATTAAGATTGACGATAAGGACGTTAAGGTTTGGGTTCTTGATGCAGACAATGAGATGTACTTAGTTTACGCTATGAACTGGGATGGAGAGGAAGCTCTTTACCAGTATGACAATAAAGAAAAAGCATTGCAGAGATACATTGTAAGTGCTGATGCAGGAAGCCAGGTTAAGGCAGCCAATGAAGCTTACGATGTTCTTCATAACAGATATAATAAATTAGTTGATAAATATAATTTCTTAATTAAGGCTTTATGCATTTTATTACTAGTATTAGTAATCTTAGTTTTCATTGTTATCAATATGAGAATTAATAAAAAAGAGAGAATCTTAAAGGCTGCAGAGTCAGAGATTGAGAAGTATAAGGCAGCAGGTGCTATTGGGGCAGAAAAATCTGTGGACAATACAGAAAAAACTGTAGATGAAGATATTAAAGAGCCGGAAGATGAGACAGAAGAAGTTTTAGAGGAAACTGATGAAACTGAAACTGAGGCTAGTGATGCAGAGTCTGTATTACAGGATGATGGCACAAACAATAATTACGATGAAGATAATTTCTTTATAGATATCACTGGTATGACTGAGGATGATGAATCTCAGGAGAATGCTGAGGATGATTTAGAAAAGACAGAAGCTATTGACACTGAAAATGATGTTTTAGAAGAAACTGATGATGCTGAAACTGCAGAGGTAGTAGAAACTGAAACAGAAGAAAATCAGGAAAACACAGAAACTGAGGTTGAAGCTGAGGTTGAAGCTGAAGCAGAGCCTGAAGTAAAAGAGCAGACAGAGCAGGAAGCTGAAGAAGAGACTCCTAGTGATGAAGCAGTAGCTCAGGTGGATTTCACTGATGAGTCAGAAAGTGATGTGGCTGTTACAACTAATGAGCCAGAATCACAGGAGGAAGTAAAACAGCCTACTAAGGCAGAAATCAAGGCTGCCAAGAAAGCTGAAAAGGCTGCAATTAAAGCGGCTAAGAAGGCTGAAAAAGCTGCGGCAAAGGCTGCTAAGAAAAATAAATCAAATGAAAAGCCTGAAATGGAAGGTAAGATGGAAGAAGATGAATTTATTGTAAATACTCCGGACAATGGATATACTACAGATGCATCTGATTCTAGCGATGAGGCTTTTGATGATGAGGTATATAACACTCAGAATTCTGAGAACATTGGTGAGACAATTAAGTCAATGTTACCGGACGATGATGAGGATTTTGAATTTATCGATTTAGAATAATATTGTTAATTAGGTGCGCTAGTCTTATGGCTAACGCACCTTTAAATTTATATTAAAAAAATCCCATTTGTATGTGCAACAAAACACAATATATGATAAAATAACTATTAGGAAATAAATAAATTTTTTGCGTTGGACGGAGGAAAAATGAAAAGAGAAAATGTATGTTGGAATGATAGAAAAAGAAACTTTTTAGGATTACCTTGGACATTTACTAAATATGCATATGATAATGATAGATTGTTTATTGAAACTGGATTTTTTAGTTCTAGAGAAGATGAAGTCAGATTATATAGAGTAGTAGATTTAACACTTACTAGAAGCCTATGGCAGAAGGTAATAGGTACAGGAACTATTCACTGCGATTCTGTAGATAAAACTATGAAAAATTTTGATATTAAAAATATTAAAAATCCTTATAAAGTTAAAGAAGAATTATCAGAATTAGTAGAGAAGGCTAGAAAAAGTAATAGAGTATTTGCCAGAGAGAGTATGGATTATTCCGATAACGACGGATTTGATCCAATCGATGACATAGATGATAATCACTAATTAAGGTGTGTATTTGAAATTTATGACATTATAGGAGGTAGACATGAGTGAAAGAAGATATTCAATACAGACGATGGATGCTATAAATCAGGCTAAGATTTTAGCCTCATCCCTAGGGATGGAATATATAGGCAGTGAGCATTTATTAGCTGGAATAGCATTTGAGCAGACAGCAGCATTGTCTATATTATCTAACTATAATATTTTATACAATGATATTGTTAATGAGATTGAAGGTAGAATTTTTAATTCTCATATTTTATTGTCTCCTAATGTAAAAAAGGAGGAGTTAAGATGTAGTCCTAAGGCCGAGATGGTTTTAGATAAAGCTTGGGAGTGGACACAGAGATTAGGGCTAAATGTAATAGGTACAGAAATATTATTGTTAGCTATTTGTACGTCAGAAAACAGCGAAGCATTTAATATATTAAAGAGTTTAAACTGTAATATAAGAAGCATGGTAAAGGAAATTATGGCATTAGTTGAGGCGCCTAAGTCCGAATGGAATGACTATGCTAATGGAAATGATAGAGATGAAAATACCACACCTACTGTGGATAAGTTTGGACGAGATATGACATTGATTGCTAAGCAGGGTGGTTTTGATCCGGTTATTGGCAGAGATGATGAAATAATGAGAGTTATTCAGATTCTTAGCAGAAGAAGAAAGAATAATCCTTGTCTTATTGGCGATCCCGGTGTTGGAAAAACTGCTATCGTGGAAGCTATTGCCCAGAGAATTAATGAGGGTACGGTGCCATCCACTATGATGGGAAAGAGATTAGTGGCATTAGATTTATCAGGTACGGTAGCCGGTTCTAAGTACCGTGGTGAGTTTGAGGAGAGACTTAAAAAGATAATGAATGAAGTAGAAAATGACGGAAACATTATCTTATTTATAGATGAAATTCACACTATGGTAGGTGCCGGAAATTCAGAGGGAGCTATGGATGCTTCTAATATTTTAAAGCCGGCATTGGCTAAGGGAATATTCCAGGTTATAGGAGCTACTACCGCCGATGAATTTAAAAAGTATTTTGAAAAGGATGCGGCATTGGAGAGAAGATTCCAGCCTGTAAGTGTGGAGGAACCTACCCAGGAAGAGGCTGTGGATATTATCAGAGGCTTAAAGGAAACATATGAAAATTTCCATGATGTAAATATTAGCGAAGATGCTGTGGAAGCAGCGGTGGCATTGGCAGTAAGATATATTAATGACAGAAAATTGCCGGATAAAGCGATTGATCTAATTGATGAGGCTTGTTCTAAGATTAGAATAACTGAGACACCTAAGCCTAAGGCTGTTATTGAAAAGGAATTAGAGGTAGAAAATCTCAAATTAGAATTAGAGATGAATATTAAGCATTCCGATTTCAAAAACGCTGTAGTGGTTAAACATGAATTAGATTTAGCAAAAAAGAAGCTAAAGAGAGCTGAGGATAGATGGAAGAGAAAAGGCGTAGAAAACAGACCGACTATCACGGAAGATGATATTAGCAGTGTGGTTTCTATGTGGACTAAGATTCCGGTTAATAAACTAGGAAGAGATGAGCAGAAGAGACTTCTTAAATTAGAGAAGGAACTTCATCAGCGAGTAGTAGGCCAGGAAGATGCGGTGAATGCAGTGGCTAAGGCGGTGAGAAGAGGAAGAGTGGGACTTAAAAATCCTAACAGACCTATTGGCTCATTTATGTTCTTAGGACCTACAGGTGTAGGTAAGACGGAATTGTCTAAAGCTTTAGCTGAGTCAGTCTTTGGCAATGAAGATTCTATGATTAGAATAGATATGTCTGAGTATATGGAGAAGCACAGCGTTTCTAAATTAATTGGTTCACCTCCGGGATACGTGGGATACGAGGAAGGCGGACAGTTAAGTGATAAGGTTAGAAGAAATCCATATTCAGTTATATTGTTTGATGAGATAGAAAAGGCACATCCTGATGTGTTTAACATATTACTTCAGGTTTTAGATGACGGACAGATAACAGATTCTAAAGGAAGAAAAGTTAGTTTTAAAAATACTATAATTATTATGACTAGCAATGCGGGAGCTAACAGAATCACAGAACCTAAGAGATTAGGCTTTGGCAATAAAGAATCTGAACAGCAGGATTACGAGCATATGAAATCCAATGTAATGGATGAAGTTAAGAGAATGTTTAGACCGGAATTTATCAATAGAATAGATGAGGTTATTGTATTCCACCCATTGTCTAAGAAAGAGGTTAGAAATATTGTTAATATTATGCTTAAGAACCTTGATAAGCAGGTATTTGAGCAGATGGGAATTAGATTGAAATATTCTAATCCACTAAGGGATATGCTATCTAGTGAAAGCTATGATAAGAAATACGGAGCCAGACCTTTGAGAAGAATGATTCAGCAAAGAATCGAAGATGCCTTAGCAGATGAAGTTTTAGCTGATAAAATTTCTGAGGGAGATGTGGTAAACGTAGGTTATAAAAACGGAAATGTTATATTTACAAAAAAATAAAATGTAATGCAGGAGGAAAGAGTAAAATGGCATTAGTAAAAGAATTAATCAGAAAAGAGAGCAACGGTACAATCAGTTTTGGTAATTATGAATTACCTGCTAAGGAAAAATTAGGTGATTTCGAGGTGGCAGGAGATTTATACAAAGTTAAAACTTGGAATGCAATGACTAAGTTAGAGAAAAACGAGGGGTTCGTATATGAGTCAATTCCAGGAACTGCTGTAAATCTATTTAAGGAAACTGATAGTGAAGTAGAATTCTTTGTTGATGGTAATGCTAGTACACAGATTACTTTAGAGTTAGAGCCTGAGAAGGAATATAAGGTTTTAGTTGGAGATAGAGATTTAGGTGTATCAAAAACTGATATCGGTGGAAAGTTAACATTTGATGTTGATTTAGAGAAGGGAGTTTTGGCACAGATTAAGGTAATGCCAGCATAATTTAATACATGAAAAAAAAGACATTATTCTTTTGTAATGAGTGCGGTTATGAATCCGGAAAATGGATAGGACAATGTCCGGCGTGTAAAAGTGTGGGAACCTTTGTGGAGGCGCCGGCTACTAAAAGTAGCACTGTAAAGTCAGCTAGAAATGTATTTGATGTTAAGGCAGTTTCAATTAATGAAGTAAAGATTGATACTAAAAAGCGAATAAGTACAGGCTTTAGCGAGCTTGACAGAGTTTTAGGATCCGGTGTAGTGGAAGGAGCGCTAATGTTAATTGGCGGCGATCCGGGGATCGGAAAATCCACTATTTTACTACAGGTTTGTAGACATATTGCCGAGAGTGGAAAGAAGGTTTTATATATTTCCGGTGAGGAGTCATTGGCACAGATTAAAATCAGGGCAATGAGAATAGGAGACTTTAGTGATAATTTAAAATTATTATCCGAGACTAGCTTAGATGTTATTGAGTCTGTTATTGAAAAGGAAAAACCTGATTGCGCGGTTATTGACTCTATTCAGACTATTTTTAGAGAAGATATTTCTTCTGCTCCGGGTTCAGTTAGCCAGGTTAGAGAATCCACAAATTCTCTAATGCAGATAGCTAAAGGAATGGGAATATCCATCTTTATCGTAGGTCATGTCACTAAAGAAGGAGCGGTGGCCGGACCTAGAGTGCTAGAGCATATGGTGGATACTGTTCTATATTTTGAGGGCGACAGGCATGCTTCATATAGAATAATAAGAGGTGTAAAAAATAGATTTGGTTCAACGGATGAGATAGGCGTTTTTGAGATGAGAGAGGAGGGACTAGTGGAAGTTCCTAACCCATCTGAGTTTATGCTAGAGGGCAGACCTATGGATGCATCCGGATCAGTAATTACGTGTTTGATGGAGGGAACTAGACCTATTTTAGTGGAAATCCAGGCCTTAGCTACTCACACTAATTTTGGAATGGCCAGAAGAACGGCAGTGGGAGTGGATTATAATCGTGTCAATCTGTTGATGGCGGTAATCGAAAAGCGCCTAGGAATACAGATGAGTGATTATGACGCCTATGTCAATGTGGCCGGAGGAATGAAGGTTAGCGAGCCGGCTATGGATCTAGCTTTGGTTAGCGCCTTGATAAGCAGCTATAAAAACTGCGCAATAGATTCTAATACTATTATTTTCGGAGAGGTAGGCCTTTCCGGTGAAATAAGAGCGGTAAGTCAGACTAAGCAGAGAATATTAGAAGCAAAAAAATTAGGATTTAATCGCTGCATAGTTCCACATTCTAATAAATTGAATTTAGATAATTTAGACGGAATAGAAATAGTGGGAGTGAAAAGTCTTACTGAATTAGTGGATGTAATTTAGTGGAGGTAAAAAATTATGAATTTGGAGTGGAAGCAGCTTAGAAGAATAGGTGTATGTATATTTGTACTATACCTAGCGATTTATTATTATAAGACTGTGGCGGGAGTAGCCACAACTATTATTGGAGCACTATGGCCACTTTTCTTAGGATTAGCTATTGCATATATGGTCAATATTTTGATGGATATGTACGAAGATTATTTCTTTCCTAATTCTTCTAAGCCTATAGTAGATAAGATTAGAAGACCATTGTGTTTATTTGGCGCGGTAATTACATTGATAGCAATTATAGGTATTTTAGTTTATCTTATTTTACCGGAGCTTATTTATAGTTTAAAAGTGTTGATAAAGAGCTTGCCAAATGCTGTTAATGAATTAACACAGAATAAATATGTTAAGAAGGTTGTTCCAGATGACGCTATTAAAAAATTAACAGATATGGATTGGAAAGCATATATTAATGAGACATTGAAATTCTTTAAAACCGGAATTACAGGTATGGCTGAAAATCTTGCCACAGTGGCAGGATCAGTGTTCTCTACATTTATTTCTGTTATCTTAGGAATTATTTTTGCTCTATATCTATTAGCTGGTAAGGAGAGATTCCAACTTCAGGGACATAGATTAATTAGAGTATTTATCAAAAAAAAGTATCAGGAAAAGCTATTACATTATATGTCAGTGTGCAATGACTGTTTCCATAACTATATCGTAGGTAAATTAGTTGACGCAGTTATCATGGGTGTGCTAACAGGATTAGGAATGGCATTATTTAGATTGCCATATGCTATGATGGTAGGTGTTTTAGTAGGATTTACAGCACTAATTCCAGTGGCAGGAGCTTATGTTGGAGCTATTGTAGGAGCGATAATTATTTTAACAGAGTCGCCTATGAAAGCGGCAATCTTTTTAGTATTTATAATTGTTCTACAGCAGATAGAAGGAAACTTGATTTATCCTAAGATTATGGGTGATTCTGTAGGATTGCCGGGAATATGGGTTTTAGCTGCTGTAGCAGTAGGAGGTAGTTTAGCCGGAATTATTGGAATGCTAATAGGCGTACCTATTGTGGCTACTATCTATAAAGTGGTAAAAGAGGAAGTATTAGAGCTAGAAGAAAAGAAGGGCATTGAGCCTATGACTAAGTTAGATAATCCTCACCAGGAACGATGGCAGAAACTAAAGAAAATAGCTAAGATTAGCAATTCTTCTAAGTCTAAAAAAGAAGAAAATGAAGTCATAGAAAAAGTAACAGAAAAAGAAGAAAATTAATAAATAAGTATTAATATTATTTGCGGTCAGATTACTGAAGAATCTGGCCGCATTGTTATTTTGAAATGTGTTGTAAAAATGATAATAAAGTGATGTAAATGTGTCGAAAAGTGCGGATTTTAGGCAAAGTACGCATTTTTTATTTTTTTAAGGTCGAATGGAGTCTGATTTCTTTAAAAACTATAAAAAATATATTAAGATAAAGTTGTATAGTTGCGTTTAAATTCGGTGAAAAGTATTAAAAAGGGTTTAGAATTGAGTAAGGAATATT
>CACZSI010000125.1 GCA_902783775.1 uncultured Lachnospiraceae bacterium | reverse complement strand
TCCATACCATTAGGTAAATCTTCGATAACTTCCTTAAGTTTAGCAGCCTTAATGGCATACTCTAGTCGCTCGTCAGAAACCTCAGGCATTCCGTAAGTGATATTGTCCTTAACAGATCCTGAGAAAAGCAATGTATTTTGAGGAACCACAGCTACATGATCTCTAAATGATCTCATATTAATATCTGCGCTATCCTTACCGTCAATAAAAATCTTTCCGTTAGTTGGCTTAAAAAATCCAATTAAAAGATTAATAATTGTAGTTTTTCCATTTCCGGAACCACCTACTAGGGCAATAGTTTCTCCTTGCTTAACTTCCATATTAAGATTAGAGAGGACATAGCTATTTCCATCGTGATATTTAAAAGAAACATCATTAAAAAGGAACTCACCGCGAACGTCCTTCATAACTTCTTTTCCCTTGTATTGTTCAATATCCCCAGAGTTTAGAATCTCACCAACACTGCTGATAGATTCAGTACCCTTAGAAATATTAGGAAGCATCATAATAAGAGAAGCAACCTGGTTAACAATAGTGGTGAAAAAACTTTGATAAAGAGCGATTTCACCTACTGAAATTCGCTTAGTGTAAGCCATATATCCTGTAAATGCCAGGCAGATAACCTGGAAAATCTGGAATACACACCAACTAACTGCACCGAAGTTAGCATGTAAAATATCTAATTTATATCCTTTGTGAGCTACACCGTTAAGGTAGTAGGCCATCTTTTTAATCTCTTCGTTTTCTAAAGCGTGAGCTCTAGTCATTGGAATCAAATCAACCATTTCCACTACCCTAGTTGAAGTCTCCTCCATCTGCTGTCTAAAGGCGCGGTTGGTTCTTCTGATACCTTTTCTAAAGAATCCGATAGTAGCACCGGCTATTGGCACGGTGATAAGGAAGAACACAAATACAATAAGACTCTTAGACACCGTAATAATCAACGCCACAATAATATTAAGTCCAATTGTCAAAAGGGAAGTAAAAACCTGAGATGATAAAGTCTGAATAGCCTCCACGTCACGAATAATTTTGGACTGTAATCTACCTGATTCATTTTCCCTGTGAAAAGAAATAGAAAGCTGCTGAATTTTTCTAACCAGCGAACTTCTAAGATGCGCCTCCACTGCACGAGTGGCAGTGCTTTGACATACATTGAACAAATAATTTAATGGAAAATTAAATGCTATAAGTATGGCAATGGCTAAAATATTAAATACAATCTCATGAGAAGAGTGCTTAGCCGGATTGGTGGCAATATTAATAATATTAGATGTGACAATGGGCAATACCCATACCGGGCTGTTCTTTAAAACAAAAAAGAAACTAGCCAGTAAAAATCGCCAATAAGTTCCTTTATAAAGTTTGAAAAAAGTCTTAACCGGATGACCTTTTCCCTTATGAAAGATTTCTACATACTCATCATCATGCTCAACCGGATTGTCCCCGACCCATTCTTGTTCATTGTAAAATAAACCCATAATTTAACCTCTCAAAAATAAATTAACCCCTTATCAGTTTTATCTCACGCCCACGGCATCCTTAGCTAATCTGTCAGCTAAGTCATTATATTTATCACCGGAATGACCTTTAACTTTTTCGAATTTTATATCCACATGTTTTTTAATATCATCATAATATTTCTTATACATAATGGTAGCTTCTTTATTGGTTTTCCAATCGCCGGTACACCATTTTTCAATACCTAAATAGTCATAGACAATAGTGAGATGCGGAATTTTATTATCCAATGCATATTTCATTGCAGTAATAGAACCCCAGATTTCCCCAGCCACATTTCTCATGTTAGCTAAACTTTCTGTATTACCCTTACCGCTTAAGTTAAGCTGCTCTCCATTATAGAAAATCACTGCGCCGTATCCGTACTCTTTAGTTTCCACATTATAACTTCCATCCACATAGGCAATAGCCTTTACAGAGTTAGAGAATGGAACCTCCTGTGGAGCCTCCTCGTTAGACAATGGTGATGGAGAATAATTATCTTCATCTCCTAAATTTAAGTCGGTCTCGTTAAAGAAAGATAACTGCTTACCTTCCCATCCCATGTAAACATAGGCATCGTACTTGTTTTCGAATCCCTTGTAAAGTGCGCCGGGATACCCTTTGACGCTTCTTTCGCATTCCGCCCAATTATCGAATATTCCTGTAGTCTGACCCACTTTTACTGCGTAATATTTTTTGGCCATATAAACCTCCTATAAATTACTTGATTTTAGGATCTGTAGGATCGTAAGTTAATTTCTTACCATTTATTTTCTTAATAACAGGCAATTTAATTGGTGGATTTATCTTCTTAGAATAGATAGTTACCGCTGTTAATTGAGGGCAATTATCATAAATCCACTTAACATCTGCCACCCTTAATCGGATGCAACCTAGAGAGGCAGGTGAGCCTAATTTATTGTACTCAGATACTTCCATCTTATTGTGTTGTCTAGAAGTATAAGGTATAGAATGGAACATTATCTGTCCGAAAATTCTTATTGCATACTGAGAATGAGTGCCATCTACCATAGTCTGCCAGCGATATTTTTCGCCAATGTAGAAGGTACCCAAAGGTGTGTTCTTGATATTCTTAGCAGTAGAGCATAAAAATACCTTATAAGGAATAGTGTACTTATTATGCTTATCAATTCCTAGTACAAGAACGTAATTCATTTTTCTGTTTACCATAATAGAATATGGTCTTTTAGCCTTAAAATTTATATTTTTCTTACCAATCTCTAAAGCTTTTTTAGCTGTCAATACAGATTCATTTTCAGCTTCATCCTCTTCCTTGGATGATGAAGGCATTATGTAATCGCTTAGCTTAGCGACATATGCTTTATTGAAATTATTAATGGAATCGCGCTTATTATTAACGATATTTGAATTAAAATATGTATGATTAATTATTAATTTTTCAAAGTTATTGATGGGCTTGTTATATATAAGAACATACCCTGCGGCTAAACCTGTAATACATAAAATAGTTATTAGAGTTAAAGCCACAATTTTTTTTGTAGACATTTTATTCCTCCGGATTTATCTTCGTAGGTTTTATAGTGGATTATATCCACAAAGGTTATTGTAATTAAATATATAAATATTTGCAACATTAATTAGAAGAAACCCGATATAGCATCACTTGTATATCAAATTTTTTAATAGGGCGTTACTTGACAGATTATATAATGAGATGTATTATTGTATTAAGTGGTTAATACAATAATACAAAGGAGGTGGTTACATGCCTTGGATATTCGAAAATGGAAGACCTATATATACTCAGATTCTAGAGCAGATGGAGCAGAAGATTATTTCAGGGGAGTATAAGGCAGGTGAAAAATTGCCATCAGTCAGAGAGTTAGCCACTCAGGCTGCAGTTAATCCTAATACTATGCAGAGGGCTATGGCAGAATTAGAGAACAGAGGCTTAGTGATTACTAATAGGACAGCGGGAAGAACGGTAACTGAAGATAAAAAAGTATTAAAGAAGATAAAAGAACATAAGGCGAAAGATGCCACGGAAATTTATATATCTCAGATGAAGGAAATGGGATTTTCTAAAGAAGAGATTATTGAATTAATTAAGAAGGGAGAATAATAATGAGCAGTTTATTTCAATGTAAAAAT
>CACZSI010000124.1 GCA_902783775.1 uncultured Lachnospiraceae bacterium | reverse complement strand
TTTCCTTCGCAGAAAACAACCTCAGGAAAACCTGTTCGATCTTCCCTGTCAGTATCCAGTTTTGCATAATTCATTTCATCATAGTTCATAGGTGATTCTCTCTTTTAAAAATATATAGACATTTTAGCATTTATACCATTTTGATTCAAATAAATCAGCGCTACATAAATATGATATGTACCCTCTTTACTGGACAAACCAATAATGAGGGTACATATCAGTATGGATACGTGAATTTTTAATATAGTTATTTATTTGTGCTTTACTGTCTTTGGTTCGTCGAATTTCTTGTTTTTTATATATACTAGCTTTTTTATTATTGTCAATTTATCGACTATGTTGTATAACTGTTAGATATTATGGTGTATATTCTACTATTCCTGTTAAACTGTTGACACCACGATAAGTAATTTTCATAGTCTTTTTTTCAAAAGTAAAATACATTGTAAATGCAGTCTCATCATTAATCTTTAGTATCTGATCTGATTTGAAAGATAAATTTACTCTTTTACCGGGTTTAATCTTATAATCTTTTGCCATAGATGCTTTTCCACTCAACAGTTTTTTATTCGAAGTTATCCTAGCATCTTTGTGAATAATGATAGGTCTTGTAGATTTGTTTTCAAAGTAAACAGATACGACATCTGAATACTTAGTTTTTGAATCTGGTGAAACGGCAAATACAACTAAATCATATTGGGGTTTAATAACCTTAATTGTAATCACCTGTTTTTTTCCTTTATATGTAGCTGTGAGTTTTGTTTTTCCAGTTTTCTTTCCAGTTACTATACACTTATTACCCTTTTTCTTTATAGTTGCTATTTTTTTATTTGATATTTTCCAACTTACCCCTCCAGAAACCCCTTCATATTCTATAGTTTGTTTTCCATACCTTTGAATCTTAAATGTTTTTTTCTGTATACCTATATTTTTTACACTAACAGAATAGCTAGCAGTAGCCTTTCCGACAGCAACAGTAATCTCTGCATTTCCTTTTCCAACACCGGTTACAATTCCATTCTCTGATACTATAGCCACAGAAACATTTGAAGAACTCCATATTGGAACATCAGATATTGAAGACAGATCCTGTTTTATAAACCTCTGAACAGTCTGTCCAACATATATTTCACTTTTTGAATCGTCATTTAAGCTAATAGATTTAATTGTTTTAATAACATTTACCGTAAGCTCGCTAAACACTTCCTCTGTATTTTTATTATATAACTGTATTTTAGTAGTTCCTTTACTACATCCTTTAATTCTAATTATTCCTAAACTTATAAAAGAATACTCAGCTTTAGCAATTGTAGGATCTAATGAACGTAAACCAATAATTTTATCATTTCCAGTAATACTAAATTTCACTTCAGGTTTATTTGAAAATTGAGCTGCATCTACCTGAATTTCATTTTCTTCAAAACTTGCTGTTGTTTTTTTCACTATTACTTTTAATACATCACACTCTCTATTATAAGAATCATAAAGCCTAATATTAGTTTTTCCTTCCTTCAGTCCTGTAATATCTAATGAACTAGACCAATAGTCATATTCTATTATCCCTTCATCATCCACCTCAAAATTATACTTTGTATATGAAGAACCTTGATAAATATGTACTGTTTTTTTCTCTCCATCATATAATTCAATTTCTTCTTCTTTAAAACTTGGAAGCGTGATCGCAGCATATACTTCCAAAACACTAAAACTTGACACAGCTAATACAATAAAAGTAAAAAAATATAGTAATTTAAAATTTATTAATTGTTTTTTCATTTAACATGTCCTCCTTTTCCTTACAATTATCTACGAAATATAAAAAAGCGCCACAAGTGACGCTTTTTAGATATTTAAATCTTTACCATCTATACTTTTAGAATAATCAAATGCAACTGGCTGCCATAAATATCTATTCTTAGGCCCTATAGCTTTGCGTCACAAAATTTCTTTTGATTTGCCAATATATAATTCTCTTATATTTTATCATAATATTCACTCCTCATACAAGAAGTTATTTAACAAAACCACGCATCCTTATTACAGGATGCGTGACTCACCACATTATCTATTTATATTTCACCGTCTTTGGTGCACAAGCTTTCTTGATCATCTTCTTATACTTCTTAACCTTATTCTTAGCTGATACCTTGAACTTAGCCTTTGCATTGATACCCTTGAAAGCTTTACTACCAATCTTCTTTAACACCTTTGATTTAATC
>CACZSI010000123.1 GCA_902783775.1 uncultured Lachnospiraceae bacterium | reverse complement strand
GTTAAGACACCGCCCTTTCACGGCGGTAACAGGGGTTCAAATCCCCTTGGAGTCACTTTGCCGATGTGGCTCAATTGGCAGAGCAGCTGATTTGTAATCAGCAGGTTAACGGTTCGAGTCCGTTCATCGGCTTTTATGGACCTGTAGCTCAGTTGGTTAGAGCATCCGGCTCATAACCGGACGGTCCTGGGTTCGAGTCCCCGCAGGTCCATTTCTACTTGATTTTTTTCAAGAGAAAGGTTATAATAGTAGAGGTGTGATTCTTTACTAAAGGGATTCAGATAATTAAGTTAATATGCCGGCGTGGCGGAACTGGCAGACGCGCAGGACTTAAAATCCTGTTGTAGCAATACAGTATCGGTTCGATTCCGATCGCCGGCATGAATTAGGTAGAGCATTAAGCCCTACCTTTTTTGCTATTTATTTTTTTGACACAAATAACAGTATCACAATAATAAAAGAAATTAAAAAAGGAGTTAGGTTTTGAAGATTTTTAAGAATGTTGCGATTGTATTATTTGTTTGTTTTTCATTTGTTTTATTAGCTGGAAATAAGGTTAGTGCTAAAACTATTTCACAGAATATTAGTTTTAAATCATACGCTAAACATGTGGATGGTTTAAAGATTTCATGGAATAATTCTAAAAAAGCTAACGGATATGTTATATATAGAAAAGAAGGTGAAGGAAGCTATGTAAAGTATGATACTACTTCATCTAATACATATATTGATAAGGATGCTGATCCGGAGACAGTATATACTTATGCAGTAAAGGCATATACTAAAAATAAAAAAGGTAAAAAAGCTTATGCCGCTAATAAGGTTGAGTTTGACAGTGTAAACGGTGTGGTTAAGGGCGTTAATACTGTTATTTTAAATGAGCAGTCTGACTCTAGAAATCATATTTCTTGGAATGGTAGAGATTCTGTTTCAGGATACATTGTATATAGAAGTGTAAATGGATCAGAATTTTCCCCGGTTTCTATAATTAAGACTAATGCTACTGATTATGAGGATACAGATATTGTTCCTGGTTACTCATATAAATACAGAATAGTTTCATATGAGCATATTAATGGAAATACATATGAGAGTGCTATTTCATCAGATGCTGCTAGAGAATATAAGTATGGATTTGATGAGAGAGGAATTGATGTTTCACATCATAATGGATATATTAATTGGAAGAAAGTAAAGAAGGCAGGCATTAAGTTTGCCATGATTAGAGTGGGATATGGTACTACTAAGGGTGGTATCGTGGACAGACAGTTTGTTAGAAATTATAAGAATGCCAGAAAGAATGGAATCAAGGTAGGAATCTACTTATATAGTTACGCTGATAATAAAAAAGAGGCTAAGAATGAAGCTAAGTTTACTTGTAAGATGCTTAAAAAGTATAATAAGTTAGATTATCCTGTGGCTTTTGACTTCGAGGAGACTTATAGAAATAGAACTAAGTATAAGAGTTCTAATACTAATATTATTAAGACTTATTGCTCATATGTGGAGAAGAAAGGATATGACACTATCGTTTATTCTTTTGCTGATTTTCTACAGAAGGCGGTTTATCATAAGAAGATTTCTAAATATGGAATTTGGCTTGCTAAGTGGAGCTCTAAATTTAGTAATTGTGGAATAGACAATGTACAGATTTGGCAGTATTCTGACTGTGGCCGTGTTAAGGGAATGGGCACTAACTGTGATATGAATTATAAATTCTAATATATTTTTGTTAAATTTGATATTAAGCGATTGACAAATATATTCTTATAGTGTAATATATTTAATGTCGCTTAAGCGATTATCAAATTTAATAAGTACGTGTAGCTCAGCTGGATAGAGCGTCTGGCTACGGACCAGAAGGTCGAGGGTTCGAATCCTTTCACGTACATCTTTTGTAAAATCTCTGAAGCGATTCAGAGATTTTTTTGTTATCCACGACGAGCCAAGCGAAAATCTGTGCTAGCACGAAGTGGATATTTATACAGTATTTTTGCGATTAAGGTTAATTAATATATATGAAAGAAATGAGATTAGTGGCTCCTTGTCATTTTGGATTAGAAGCCGTTTTAAAAAAAGAAATATACGATTTAGGATATGAAATAGAGAAGGTGGAAGATGGTAGAGTGACTTTTATTGGTGATAGTCAGGCTATTGCTAGAGCTAACATTTTCCTTAGAACTGCAGAGAGAGTTTTATTGCAGGTGGCTAGGATTAAGGCCACGTCTTTTACTGAATTATTTGATAAGGTAAATGACATTAATTGGAGTGAATATTTACCTGAGGATGCTAAGTTTTGGGTGAAGAAGGCTACTTCTGTAAAGAGTAAACTTTTCAGTCCTACGGACATTCAGCGTATTGTAAAGAAGGCTATTGTGGAAAATTTAAAGCCTGTTTATAAGACTGAATGGTTAGAGGAGAGTGGTAATGAGTATCCTATCCGCGTGTTCTTTTATAAGGATGAGGCCTTGATAGCATTGGATACTACAGGGGAGTCATTGCATAAGAGAGGATATAGAAAGTTTACGGCTAAAGCGCCGATTTCCGAGACTTTGGCGGCGGCTTTAATTATGCTTACTCCTTGGAGAAAAGATAGAATTTTAGTGGATCCGTTTTGCGGATGTGGTACATTTCCAATTGAAGCGGCTATGATTGCGGCTAATATTGCGCCGGGGATGAATAGAAGCTTTACTGCGGAAAATTGGACTAATATTATTGAGAAAAAAGAGTGGTATGATGCCATTAATGAAGCCTACGATATGATGGATATGGATGTGGAAGTGGACATTCAGGGATATGATATCGATGAGGAGAATATAAAGTATTGTCGAAAGAATGCTGAGTTAGCAGGGGTGGAAGAATTGATTCACTTCCAGAAAAGACCTGTGCAGGAACTTAGCCATAATAAGAAGTATGGATTTATTATCACTAATCCTCCATATGGGGAGAGATTAGCTGATGAGGATGAACTAAGAGAGGTCTATGAAGCCTTTGGCAGACAGTTTAAGGCATTGGATTCATGGTCTGCTTTTGTTATTACATCCTACGAGAAGACTCAGCAGGATATGGGAGTTAAGGCTACGAAAAATCGTAAGATTTATAATGGAATGTTAAAGACATATTTTTATAGTTTTATGGGACCAAAACCACCTAAAAAAGGAAAGAAATGATATATAAGATAAAGAGAAAAGTTGTTTTTAAAATAGTGGTTTTAGGCGTGGCTTTAGCTAGTCTTATGGGATGTGCTAAAAATGATAAAACTGAAAAAGAGTCTAAAGTTACTGTTAAGAAAACAGTGCAAAAAAACGATGATAAATTAGATAAATTCGGTTATTTAAATTTAGAAGAAAATGGCGAGCCGGATTATTATTGTATATATGATGGGGATAAAAATCACCATATTGAAAATCAGGGGACAGGAGAGACATGTTGGGCTTATGCTGCGGTTTCTGCCTTAGAGAGTACATTGCTTAAGGAGAGGGAATATTTCTTTTCTCAGGAGCATATGATTAAGAAAATGACTAATAAAAAAGACAGGATGGGAAACCATATGATGTCTCTAGCGTACTATTTGTCATGGAAAGGTCCGGTTAATAAAAAGGATAAGAAAGTGGCTAAGCATGTTCAGGAAGCTAGGATTATTTCTGAGAAGAAGTACGCTGATATTAAGAAATGCATAAGAGAGTTCGGCGGCGTAGAGAGCTCTGTTTATTTAGAAGACGGGAAGAAAAATAAGATAAAGAATTACAATAAAAAGAATGGCAGTTATGCATATTTAGGGCATGAGGAGGCCAATCACGAGATTGTAATTATAGGATGGGATGACGATTATCCTAAGGAGAACTTTGACAATAAAGGGATTGAGGATAATGGCGCCTTTATTTGTGTAAACAGCTGGGGGGAAAGTTTCGGAAAGAATGGAATTTTCTATGTTTCCTATGAGGATACTAATATCGGTAAGGTGGCTGTTTGCTATTCTAAAGTAGAAAAGATTAGTAATTACGATAATATTTACCAGGCGGATTTATTGGGCTGGAAAGGCTCTATTGGATTCGATGGTAGTGATACAACATATATGGCTAATATTTATACGGCTAAGAGTAGAGAGATGCTTAAGGCTGTGGGATTTTATGCTACGACTCCGGATGTAAAATATGAGGTTAGCGTGGTTAAGGATTATGAGGGATTAGATTCTCTAGCTAACAGTAAGATGATTGATGTTAAGGGAGAAGTGTCCTGCAGAGGTTTTTATACTGTAAATCTAAATGTAGATTACATGCTAAAAGAAGGGGAGAAGTATGCAGTTATCGTAAAGATGGTTAATAAAAATCCATTGGATATGACTAAATTAGTGGCTGTGGAATTAGATGATGGCGATATTAAAAAGCCTATATTAAAGGATGGAGAGGGATATATAAGTGCCGATGGAAAGGCATGGATTTCCTCTAAAGATAAAAACTGTAATATTTGCTTAAAGGCATACAGTGTTAATAGAGATTAAAAAGGGAAAGGAGAGCCCGGGGAGGCTATTTATAATATGAAGATTATTTTTGCTACAACTAATAAGAATAAAGTAAGAGAAGTTAGAATGATGCTAGAGGATCTGGATTTAGATATTGACCTTGTGACAATGTCTGAGGCAGGAATAGATGTGGATATAGAGGAGAATGGAACTACATTTGAGGAGAATGCCATAATTAAGGCTAAGGCTATTGCCGAGATCTCAGGGGAGATGGCTATTGCAGATGATTCAGGTCTAGAGGTGGATTATATGGATAAGGCACCAGGAATTTATTCTGCCAGATTTTTAGGTGAGGATACGTCATATGATGTGAAAAATAATTATATTATTGATAAATTAAAAGATGCTAAGGGTGATGAGAGAAGTGCCAGATTCGTTTGTGCAATGGCGCTAGCTATGCCTGATGGCGAGGTGGAGACTAGCTATGATACCATCGAGGGATTAATTACATATGAGCAGAAGGGAACTAATGGATTCGGTTATGATCCAATAGTTTATGTGCCTGAATATGAGATGACTACCGGGGAGATGGCGCCGGAATTAAAAAATAGCATCAGTCACAGAGGTAAGGCATTAGAGCAGATGAAGGATATTATTTCAAGAAGATTTGGGAAATAAGATATGAAAAAAATATTAGTAATCAGTGATAGTCATGGAATTTTAACTAATGTAAAAGAGTTATTTAACAGATATCCGGATGTGGAGGATGTTATTCATTTAGGGGATATTTTAGGTGACTATGAAGAAATAAGTCAGATGTGTAAGGGGCAGTTTAAGGCTGTCAGGGGCAATTGCGACTTTGGAAATAATAGTTTAGATTTATATGAGATAGTGGAGGTGGGTGACTTACGAATACTGGCCACTCACGGCCACGAATGCGGCGTTAATTACGGCTTAGAGAGACTAGTTAATATGGCTATTATAAATGACTGCGATATAGCTTTATACGGCCATACACACGTGCCTGAGGTCCTTGAGATAGAAGGAGTTACTGTAATGAACCCAGGAAGCATTAGTTTACCTAGACAGATGAATCACAGACCATCTTATGGGGTGATTTATTTAGATGAAAATCAGGTGACTTGTAAGGTGCATTATCTATAAAATTTAAAAATTTTTTTAAAAAAAATTAGAGAAAAAATAAAAAAATACTCTAAAAAAACAGTGTGCAAATGCCCATAAAATAAGGAAAAATAAAATAGTTTAAAAAAATTAAAATTTTTTCAGAAAAATGATTGACATTAGGGTGTTTATATAGTATTATATTTCTTGCGTGTGAAAAACAAAACACACACAACACAGCAAAACGGGGTGTGGCTCAGCTTGGCTAGAGCGCCTGATTTGGGATCAGGAGGTCGCAGGTTCGAATCCTGTCACCCCGACGCTTTGCGGGTGTAGTTCAGTGGTAGAACACCAGCCTTCCAAGCTGGATATGTGGGTTCGATTCCCATCACCCGCTTTATACTATGTAAATAGTATAGGATGTATCCGTAGCTCAGCTGGATAGAGCAACGGCCTTCTAAGCCGTGGGTCGGGGGTTCGAATCCCTCCGGGTACGTTTCTGAATATAGTATTCAGAGAAAACAGTGTGGTGGCCGTAGCGTAGCTGGTTAACGCGCCAGATTGTGGCTCTGGAGACCGGGAGTTCGAATCTCCTCGGCCACCTTCACAATGATGGGCTATCGCC
>CACZSI010000122.1 GCA_902783775.1 uncultured Lachnospiraceae bacterium | reverse complement strand
TTTGTGAAAGGAGGAGTTTACTGTGAAAGTTAGATCATCAGTTAAACCAATTTGCGAAAAATGCAAAGTCATTAAGAGAAAAGGAATCGTAAGAGTAATTTGCGAAAATCCTAAACACAAACAGCGTCAGGGATAATCTGGCAGGTAGGTAAATGTATATTTACCTTTTTTGTGTGCAATTATGCGGCTGCAGTGACATATGTCACTATTACATAAAATCGAAAAATATTGCTGAATTAATTTTTCGATTTAGAAACTTTAAACTATGAATATGTGGGTGCGTACAACATTTCAGACGTGCATTGCACGGGCTACGTTATTTTCATGTTCATACATAATAACTAATGGAGGTTTATACACATGGCTCGTATTTCAGGTGTAGATTTACCAAGAGAGAAAAGAGTAGAGATTGGCTTGACTTATATTTACGGCATTGGAGTTTCAAGCTCAAAGAGAATTCTTGAAGAGGCTGGAGTTAATCCTGACACACGTTGTAAGGATCTTACAGATGAAGAAGTAAAGAAAATCAGTGTTGTAATTGATGAGAGTCAGATCGTTGAAGGTGATTTAAGAAGAGAAATCGCTTTAAACATCAAGAGATTACAGGAAATCGGTTGCTACAGAGGTATTCGTCATAGAAAGGGTCTTCCAGTTCGTGGACAGAACACAAAGAACAATGCTAGAACTAGAAAAGGACCTAAGAGAACAGTAGCAAACAAGAAGAAATAAGATTAAAACCTATAATGGAGGTTAGTTTAAGATATGGCTAAGAAAGTTACAAAAAAAGTGACAAAAAAGCGTGTTAAGAAAAACGTTGAACACGGACAGGCACACATTCAGGCATCTTTTAACAACACCATTGTTACATTAACAGATGCTGAGGGAAATGCTTTGTCATGGGCTAGTGCCGGAGGACTGGGATTTAGAGGTTCAAGAAAATCAACCCCTTACGCAGCTCAGATGGCAGCAGAAACTGCTACAAAAGCAGCTTTAGTACATGGATTAAAGTCAGTTGATGTTATGGTTAAGGGTCCGGGATCAGGTAGAGAAGCAGCTATTCGTGCGCTTGCTACATGTGGTCTTACAGTTACAAGTATCAAGGATGTAACACCGGTACCACACAATGGATGTCGCCCACCAAAACGTAGAAGAGTTTAATTTAGGAGGGAAATAAGATGGCAGTAAATAGAACGCCTGTTCTTAAGAGATGTAGATCATTAGATCTAGATCCTATATATTTAGGAATAGATAAAAAATCACGTAGAAATTCAAATAAAGGTCGTAAGAAGATGAGCGAGTATGGTCTTCAGTTAAGAGAAAAGCAGAAAGCTAAATTCATTTACGGCGTATTAGAGAAGCCTTTCAGAAATTACTATGAGAAGGCTCAGAGAAAGCCTGGACAGACAGGTGAAAACCTTATGATCATGTTAGAGACTAGACTTGACAATGTAATTTTCCGTCTTGGATTTGCAAGAACAAGAAAAGAAGCTAGACAGATCGTAGATCACAAGCATGTATTAGTTAATGGAAAGTTAGTTAACATTCCTTCATACTTAATAAGCGCTGGTGATACAATTGAAATCAAAGAGGGTTGCAAAGACTCTCAGAGATATAAGGACATTATGGAAGTAACTGGTGGACGTACTGTACCAGCATGGTTAGAGTCAGACCAGGAGAATCTTAAAGGTGTAGTCAATGAACTTCCTAAGAGAGATGAAATTGATGTACCTGTAGATGAAGTGCTTATTGTCGAGTTATATTCTAAGTAGGCTTAAGCGAATCCCAATAAAGGAGGGACTAAGTAATGTTCGATTTTGAGAAACCAAATATTTTAGTAGAAAAATCAGATGATGGAAGACATGGAACATTCGTTGTGGAACCATTAGAGAGAGGTTACGGCCTCACTCTTGGTAACGCATTAAGAAGAATTATGTTATCATCATTACCTGGTGTAGCTGTAAGTCAGGTTAAAATTGACGGTGTTTTACACGAATTCAGCACAATTCCAGGAGTTAAAGAAGATGTTACAGAAATCATTCTTAACATTAAACAGCTTGAAATTAAGAATAACAGCAGCTCTGATGAAGATAAGATTGCTCGTATTGAAGCATCTGGTGATTGCGTAGTTACAGCTGGTGATATTCAGGTTGATTCTGATATTGAAATCCTAAACCCAGATTTAGTAATTGCTACTTTAAGTGGTTCAAGCGCTAAATTAGATATGGAATTAATTATCACAAAGGGTAGAGGATATATTAGTTCAGACAGAAATAAAGCAGATGATTTACCAATCGGTGTTATCGCAGTAGATTCTATTTTCACTCCAGTAGAGAGAGTAAATATGAAGGTTGAAAACACTCGTGTAGGTCAGGTTACTGATTATGATAAGCTCACATTAGATGTTTATACTAATGGAACAATTGATACTGATGATGCAGTAAGTCTTGCTTCAAAGGTATTATGTGAGCACCTTAAGTTATTCATTGACTTATCTGAGTCAACTAAGGATGTGGAAGTTATGGCTAACAATCCAGAGGAAGGCATCGATAAGACATTAGAGATGAATATCGACGAGTTAGAATTATCAGTTCGTTCATATAACTGTTTGAAGAGAGCTGGAATTAATACTGTTGAAGAGTTAGTTAATAAGACTCCAGAGGATATGATGAAGGTTAGAAATCTTGGTCGTAAGTCACTGGAAGAAGTTCTTAATAAATTAAAAGAACTCGGACTCGGATTAAAACTTAATGACGATAACTAAAAGGTTTTTCGTTAGTATGATGGAGGTATAAAGATGGCAGGTTATAGAAAACTTGGAAGAACTTCAAGCCAGAGAAAGGCATTAATTAGAGGTCAGGTTACAAGTCTTTTAAATAACGGCAAGATTGTTACTACTGAAGCTAGAGCTAAAGAAATCAGAAAAGTAGCAGAAGGACTTATTGCTATGGCAGTAAAAGAGAAAGATAATTTCGATACTGTCGAGGTTACAGCAAAAGTTGCTCGTAAAGATAAAGATGGCAAGAGAGTTAAAGAAGTAGTTGATGGAAAGAAAGTTACTGTTTTTGATGAAGAAACAAAAACTATCAAGAAAGATCAGCCTTCTCGTCTCCATGCTAGACGCCAGATCAATAAGGTTGTATATGGTGTTACTGAAAAGGGTGCTACAAAGAAAGATACTAAGAGCGTAGATATCGCTACTAAGTTATTCGAAGAGATTGCACCTAAATATGCAGATCGTAACGGTGGTTATACTAGAATCGTTAAAATCGGTCAGCGTAAAGGTGATGCTGCAATGGAAGTTTTACTTGAGTTAGTATAATAATAGTAAGATTATATATAGGGAGAAATCCTTTAATTAATAAAGAGTTCCGTTCTTTGGGCGGAGCTCTTTATTAAAATAAGTATTAACATAAAATTATTCTTTTTTGGACGAGGGGAAAGAAAAATGATAATGGCATCGGTACACGAAGGTGTTCATCATTTTATGCACAGCGTCGATAACGCATATTGGCTTATATTGATTTTAAGCGGTGTTATCGCGGCAATATTAAAGGCTTTGAATGTGCATCATGTTATATATGAAGTGCTAGGCTTTTTCTTCACTAGAAAATTTGAGAAAGCTAAGAAGAATCATAAATATGCGATTGTAATTCCTGCTAGAAATGAAGAGAATGTTATTGGAAATTTAATAGATAGTATCAAGAAGCAGGATTATCCTAGTGAGTTATTGACAATATTCGTTGTGGCTGATAACTGTACTGATAATACCGCACAGATTGCTAGAGAATTAGGGGCAATATGTTATGAGCACAATAATCCTAATGAGCGTACAAAGGGATTTGGTTTAAGATATCTTTTTGATAGAATTGCTGAGGATTATGGTGTGGAGAGCTTTGAGGGATACTTTATTTTTGATTCAGATAACTTATTAAAGAAAGATTACATTACCAGAATGAATGAGTCTTTCGATGCAGGAGAAAAAATAATCACTTCATATAGAGCTACTAAAAACTTTACTGAGAGTTGGATTTCATCTACTTATGCTTTGCATTGGTTAAGATCTATAAGATCAAATCACAGAGCCAGAGCACTTCTTAGATTGGCCACAAATATTCAGGGAACCGGATTTTTGTTTGCCAGTGAGATTGTTAAGAATGGATGGAAATATACTTCCTTAACGGAAGATAGAGCACTCACAGCGGATTGTGTGGTGGAAGGGTATGAAATTTCATATAATCACGATGCAATTTTCTATGATGAGCAGCCAACTAGCATTAAAGTGGCATTAAGACAGAGAACAAGATGGTCTAAGGGACACTTACAAGCATTTAGAGAAAGTGGATTTGGACTATTTAAAAATATATTTATAGATAACAATACTAAGCGTGAGGATTATGAGACAAAGAAAGATTATTTATGGGCTACCATTAGACATAGATGGATGTCTTTCGATACCTTCTCACAGTTAGTACCAAAGAATATTTTATCCATTTTTAGTTGGATATTAAAATCAATAATCTTTTACCCATGCGTTAGATTCTGTTTAGGATACTCAGAGCAGACAGTGTTTAATGCAGTTGACCCAATAACTAAATTAGTAGTGTTTATATTTGGTCAAAAATTTGTGGATTGCTATCCTGGTTGGGGAGCATATTTTGCCGCCTTAGGATTAGTTATTTTCTGGAGATTATGGTATAGAATAACCAGCTATATAGTTAAGGTAATTGAAGCTGTTTATCTGTTCTTTATTGAGCGTAAGAGAACAGTTAGAATACCTAGAGCTAAAAAGGTACTGTATTGTTTTACATGGCCTATATTTGATATTATAGGGCGTTATACTCAGTATGTAGCGCTGTTTATGAAGGTAGAGTGGAAACCTATACCTCATGACAGTAAGATAAATATTGACGATATTAAAGAAGATTAATAAATAAAAAGACTCTCACTTTTAATAAGTGAGAGTTTTTTAGTCTATTTATTTTCATCAAACCAATAATTGTATTTAAGCGTTAGGTCATTTTTATTAATTAAGTTTTTAACTTTCTGTGATGTCTTTGTTAAATAAGATTTCGATACATCTTTTCCATCTGTTACCTTACCGTTTGATACATAGGTTTTACCGTCGTACCAGGAGTAATCTGAGAAATATGCTAATCCATCTTTTCCATCTAGAATATCACTTCCTATTAGATGTGCCGGATTATATTCAATACCAAATAGATTTAGCACTGTAGGTAGAATATCCATCTGCATATTTACCTTCTTAATAATCTTGTGATCTATATCAGATGACCAGATAAACAAAGGTGTATTGTTAATTCTATTATCTCTAGAAATCTTATATTTTTCTAAAACTGCTTTATTATTTATTGTATATAAATAGTGATCAGCGAAAGCTAAAATAACAGTGTCATCATATAAGTCGCGTTTCTTTAGTTCATCTACTAATAAACCAACCATCTTATCAGTTTCAGAAGCCATCATTTTAGCTACATCTTCCTCATCCATATCCGGAACCTTATCACCGAAATTAAGCTTGGCTAAAAGTTTTCCTACACGATCATGTGTAGAGAAAGGAGTGTGAGGAGTGTAAGATATAATATAATCTACGAATCTGCTTTTGTGATTAAATATCTTTTCATTAAAATCCTTATTTAAAATTAGATTTCTATCTAACTCATATTCAAACTTATCAGAATACTTGGCTATTTCTTTCAAACTATAGTAATTATCATATCCCCAAGAATGATAATTAGCCGATCTGGAATAAAAATCGCCATTGTTCATATGATAAGCATTAACATCATAGCCATGGTTTTTAAATAACTTAGGCAATGTAGTATCGTAAGTGTTTGAGTGTAAGTTATAAACATTTTCAATAAAAGTAGTAGGGGTGGTGTAGCCTGTATTTACAGCAAACTCAGAGTTAAATGTAGAGCCACCGCCAGTGTACAGTGAAAAATGATTTGTGGACATATCAATGCTCTCAGATTTAAGAGAGTAGAGATTAGGAGTGTTATCCTTAGTTAACATCCATGAATCCATTCCCTCAAGCTGAAGAATAATTAAATTCTTATCTTTAAACATTCCGGTATACTTATTTTTATCAGTAAGTTTCTGGCTATATTCATTATCTAAAAAAGCTTTATCATCTTTAGAAATTTTTTCCTTAGACTTTATAAATGTAGTATAAAAATTTCTAGTGGTATATTCGAAAATACCTGTGATACGCATACATTTATTTACATCGCTAAACTCATTATAAACATTTCGTTTATTTTTAAAAGAGCTCCATGTTAATTCCTTGTTAGCTGGGCCGTATGTCAATGGAATAACTAGATGCATAATCACAAAAACTACTATAACAAATAAGATACCCTTAAAATTAGTTTTTTTCTTAAACTCAATGTGAGGGATACATGTAATAATTATAAAGATTGATAATCCTAATAAAACAGCAGCAACTGCGTAAATAATTGGATTAGTATTAACAATAGTATCCCATATATATGAACTTCCCTCGTCTGCTAATAGCAATAAATTAAAGCTAAAGTAAAAGTTAGTTAGCGAATAATAAATAACATTTAGCATAAATAAGAAAAAGGAAATAATAAACATTATCCATATTAAAATTTTCCCGGCCAAAGGTCTTAGATTAACGGCAATTCCTATAAATAAAAATTCATATAATATAGTAAAAAGCAATGGCGTTATATCATAAATTGGACCAAAGGTAACCTTAAATCCCGAAAATCTTGTGCTTAAGTCTAGTAAAATACATGGAAGTAAAAGTAAAAGATAGTAGGGATGAGTTTTGATAAGAGTTGTGACAGCCTTAAAAGCGTCATTAATTTTATCTTTCATTTTGTTTTAACCCTTTCTTAAAATGTAACTTAATGCATTAAGCGCACCTATCTATTATACAACAGAAATTGTAAAAATAACAGTAATCTGCTACAATTATCTACGTGCTATATAGGATATAAAATCAGCAAAAGAGGTTAGTAAATGAAAAGAAACATAATTGATATTGAAAATTTAATATACGATTATGAGATGGACGATGGAGAAAAATTTCGCGCTATTGACGATGTATCTTTAAAGATAAATGAAGGCGACTTTATTTCTATTTTAGGTCACAATGGCTCCGGGAAATCCACATTGGCAAAACAGCTAAATGCTATGCTGCTTCCTAGTCAGGGAACTGTGTGGGTGGATGGAATTGAAACTACTAATGAAGGGATGATTCTGGATATCAGGCAGACTGTGGGAATGGTATTTCAAAATCCTGATAATCAGATTGTGTCTATGGTGGTAGAAGAAGATGTAGCTTTCGGACCTGAGAATATGTCAGTTCCTACTAATAAGATATGGGAGCTGGTAAATCATGCTCTAAAAGCAGTGGGAATGACTAAGTATAGAAAAAAATCTCCATTGGAGTTGTCCGGAGGACAGAAGCAGAGAGTGGCCATTGCCGGCATAATTGCAATGGAACCTAAGTGTATTGTCCTAGATGAACCTACAGCTATGCTAGATCCTTCAGGCAGAAAAGAGGTTATGGATACCCTTAAAATCCTTAATAAAGAAAAGAATATTACAATTATTTTAATAACTCATCATATGGAGGAAGTGGTAGATAGCGATTATCTCTATGTGATGAAGGATGGAAAAATCACTATGACTGGAACTCCTAAGGAAATTTTTTCTAAGGTGGAAGAGTTATCTAAGTTAGGCCTAGAGGTGCCGGAGGTTACTAAGCTAGGATATGAGTTGAAAAAAGCGGGAATGGATATTGAGGATGGAATATTATATGCAGATGAATTAGTTTCGCAGATAAAGAAACTAGTCACTAACTAGATATAACAGGAGATAATATGTCTATAAAAATCGAAAATGCAAGTTATGTTTACAATAAAGGCATGAGCATAGAAACGCTAGCCTTAGATAATATAAATTTAAAAATTGAAAAAGGCGAGTTTGTGGGAATAATAGGCCATACCGGCTCTGGAAAATCTACATTGATTCAGTTGTTCAATGGATTGGAATTTCCCACTAAAGGCAATGTATATTACAATGAAAAAAATATTCAGGACTCAGATTTTGATTTGCAGACTTTAAGAAAAAGTGTGGGATTAGTTTTCCAATATCCTGAGCATCAGCTTTTCGAGGAGACGGTGTTAAGGGATGTATGCTTTGGCCCGCTAAATCTGGGAATGAACATGGAAGATGCTAAAGAAAGAGCTAAGGAAGCCTTAAAATTTGTGGGAGCTAATGAAGATATATATTATAAGTCCCCTTTCGAATTATCCGGTGGACAGAAGAGAAGAGTGGCCATAGCTGGAATATTGGCAATGAAGCCTGACATTTTAGTGTTAGATGAGCCTACAGCCGGACTAGATCCAAAAGGAAGAGATATGCTACTAGACTTATTAGCTAATCTAAACAGAGAGCATGGATACGGAATAGTTTTAGTATCCCATAGTATGGATGATATAGCTAAATATGCTGATCGAATAATAGTTATGGATAATGCTAAGATAGCATTTGACGATTCCCCGGCCAAGGTCTTTAAAAATTATAAAGAATTAGAAAAAATGGGCTTAGCAGCGCCCCAGATGACATATGTGCTAAAAAAACTAAAAGAGAGCGGGCTAAGATTAGATACCAGTGCAATGACAGTTGAGGGAGCGCGTAATGCTATACTTAATTGTAGTCAATTAAAGATAAGAGATGATATTTAATATAGAAGGAAAAGATTATGACGAATGTAACAATAGGACAATACTATCCTGAAAATTCCATAATTCACAGGCTAGATCCCAGGGTGAAATTGTTCGGGACTTTGGTCTTTATAGTGCTTTTATTTATAACCAATAATTTATTTGGGTATATTATGTTAAGCCTATTTGTTTTAGGAGTGATTATAGCCTCAAAGGTTCCTTTTTCCAGAATGCTTAAGGGCCTAAAAGGAATTCTTGTAATTATAATTTTAAGTGTAATTATAAATTTATTCACCACACCAGGAGAAACAGTTTTAACTTTTAAAAGTTTAAAAATCACAAAGGAAGGTTTAGAAATTTCAGGATATCTAGTTTGGCGATTGGTTCTAATGGTGGTGGGAACTACAGTAATGACATTGACTACTTCGCCTACGGATATTGCCGATGGAATGGAGAAGTCATTGCGCGTGCTAAATCTTATAAAGATTCCAGTTCACGAAATTTCAATGATAATGTCACTAGCCCTTAGATTCATCCCGACTTTAATGGAGGAGATGAATAAAATTACAAAGGCGCAGAAAGCCAGAGGAGTGAATTTAGAAACCGGAAATATTTTTAAAAGAGTAAAAAGTTTAATTCCAATTTTGATACCGCTGTTTATTTCGTCTATAAGACGAGCCATGGAATTAGCTTATGCCATGGAAGCTAGATGTTATCATGGAGGAAAAAGAACTAAAATGAAACCGCTTAAATATAAGAAGGCAGATGCAGCAGGATATTTAGTGTGTTTTGCATTGATTGCCCTTATGGTATGTGCTAATATTGCTGTACTTAGAATAGATTCAATGTCTAGATTTATTTCTAGCATATAAAGGAGAATTAATTTATGAAAAGAGTATGTCTGATTGTCTCGTATGATGGAACCAATTATTGTGGTTGGCAAACTCAGATAAATGGAATAACTGTGGAAGAAGTTATTAATACTAAATTAAAAGAATTATTGGGAGAAGAAATAAGTGTCATTGGCGCTAGCAGAACCGACTCCGGTGTGCATGCTAAAGCTAACTTAGCTGTGTTTGACACAGAAACTAGAATCCCTGCAGAGAAAATTTCCTTTGTCCTTAATCAGAGATTGCCCAATGATATTAGGATTCAAAAGTCCTTTAAGGTTAAAGATGATTTTCACCCCAGACATTGCGATAGCGTAAAGACTTATGAATACAATATTCTTAATAGAAGGTTTCCGGATCCTTTAGTGAGACTTTACTCATATTTTTATTATATGCCATTGGATATAGATAAAATGAGAGAGGCAGCAGGATATATAGTAGGTGAGCATGATTTTGCCAGCTTTTGTTCATCCGGCAGCCAGGCAACCACAACTGTCAGAGAAGTCTACAGCCTTAATATAGAAAAAGACAATGATATGATTTCTATTAGAATTAAAGGCAATGGATTCTTATATAATATGGTAAGAATAATTGTAGGTACTTTAATAAAAGTGGGACTAGGCGTTTATCCGCCAAGCCATGTAAAGGAAATAATTGAAGCTAGAGATAGAGATGCAGCAGGACCCAAGGCACCGGCAGTGGGACTTACAATGATAGGAATAGAATTTAAAGATGAGATTACAGATGCAAATACAGACGAAAATTAGGCCTGTAAAAAATAGAAAAAACTCATCAAAATTTAAATAAAACAATTGACACAGTATAGTATTTACTATATAATATTCTACTGTGACGTGTTGTGTATTATCACGCCTAACCAAAGCCCCGGTATGGCCGATAAGAAAAACACAGAACTAAAGTTAAAATATTTTCAGGAGGAAAACTAATGAAGACATTTATGGCAAGTGCAGCTACAGTTGAGAGAAATTGGTACGTAGTTGACGCTACAGGATATACATTAGGTCGTTTGGCTTCAGAAATCGCCAAAGTATTAAGAGGAAAGAACAAAGCTATCTTTACTCCACATGTAGATACAGGTGATTATGTAATCGTAACAAACGCAGATAAGATTAAAGTAACAGGTAAGAAGTTAGATCAGAAGATCTACTACAGCCATTCCGATTATGTAGGTGGAATGAAGGAAGTAACACTTAAGGAAAAACTTGAGAAGAAGCCTGAGCAGGTAATTGAATTAGCTGTTAAGGGAATGCTTCCAAAGGGACCACTCGGAAGAGCCATGATTAAGAAACTTTTTGTTTACGCTGGATCAGAACATCCACATGCAGCTCAGAAACCAGAAGAGTTAAAATTTTAGTGAACAAAAAAGGAGGAAAAAGAAATGGCAGATAGATTCTATGGAACAGGTAGAAGAAAAAGCAGTGTTGCTAGAGTATATGTAGCACCTGGAACAGGAAAAATTACAATCAATAAAAGAGATATTGATGAATATTTTGGATTAGAAACATTAAAGAAAATCGTTCGTCAGCCACTTGATGCTATCGGAGCGATTGATAAATTTGATATCACTGTAAATGTACAGGGTGGTGGTACAACAGGACAGGCTGGTGCTATCAGACATGGTATCTCAAGAGCTTTATTAGAGGTTGATTCAGAGACATACAGACCAATCTTAAAGAAAGCTGGATTCCTTACAAGAGATTCAAGAATGAAGGAAAGAAAGAAATACGGTCTCAAAGCAGCTCGTCGTGCACCACAGTTCTCAAAGAGATAATATGTGGAACTTTTGGAAATCCCGAAA
>CACZSI010000121.1 GCA_902783775.1 uncultured Lachnospiraceae bacterium | reverse complement strand
CGTCCAGCTTTCGGTGGAAACACAATCGCTACAATCGCTTGTCCTGATAACCGTCCACAGATGGCTACAGTACGTGCAGGTGTTATGGAAAAAGCTGAGCCAAAGGCAGGAGCTAAGGCAGAAGTAATCGAATTCAATCCTGAAATCGTTGAGAACAATAAGTTCGTAGAAATCCAGGAAATCGTTAAGGCAGTATCTGATGTAGAAGATATCATGGACGCTAAGATTTTAGTATCTGGTGGACGTGGTGTTGGAAGCAAGGAGAATTTCCAGATTCTTCAGGATTTAGCGGATGTTTTAGGTGGAACAGTTTCATGTTCAAGAGCAGTAACAGATAATGGTTGGCTTCCAGTTGACCTTCAGGTAGGACAGACTGGTAAGACTGTACGTCCTCAGGTTTACTTCGCTATCGGTATTTCTGGAGCAATCCAGCACGTAGCAGGTATGGAAGAGTCAGATATTATCATTGCTATTAATAAAGATGAAGATGCACCTATCTTCGATGTAGCTGATTACGGTGTAGTAGGAGATCTTAACAAGATTGTTCCTCAGTTAACAGCTAAAATTAAAGATGCATTAGCTAACAAGTAATTAGACCCATAATAATAGAAATGTAAATTATTAAGGCTAAATGATAATATTCATTTAGCCTTATTTTTTAAGAAAATCACTACCAATTAGTATATTGTTACAATCACATATTAATAGTTGGAAAAAACTAAGAATTGTAATATAATAGAGTAATAAAATTTACAATAAGGAGAATTGGAATGAAAAAGAAAATTATATCATTATTATTAATGGTCGTTTTAGTTGTAAACGTATTGTCCGGATGTGGAGCTAAAAAGACTGAGTACTTCTCAAATATGAAGGCAATGTCAGAGGGCAAAGTTGGAAGAGGAACATCAACTTTTACTTTTGAAATCAAGGATAAAGACGTAGTAAATAGCGCTGAATCATATGGACTGGTTAAGAACGGAGCGTTAGTAGCAGGTGTTAGATTTGACTACGTTGTAGTTGATGAAAAGAATGCTACATTTGATCTTTCTACTCAGTTAGGAAATAAAAATGAATTTACTAAGTTAATTTCAATTGCCGTTGAAGATAATATGATTTATATGTCTGTTGATAAATTAATTGATTTTGCAAACGAGTTATCAGCTGGACAGTTTGCTCAGACTCAGGAACAGTTAAAGTCAATGGGCATCGAGAAGAATATTAAGTTTGATCTTAAAAAAGTTTTAGAGAGAATGGATGTTAAGGCAGCTGATGAAAGCCAGAAAGAAAAAGCTAAAGAGAAATACAATGAATTAACAGATAAAACATTTAAGGCTTTAGATAAAAACTTCGGTGAGTTAACAGCTGAAAGCAAGGATTACTACACTTTCAATATTAATAAAGAAAATGCTGATGTGTTCGTTAAAGCTTTAAAGAACTTTATGAAGGAAGACTTTGATGAGCTTGCTGATCTTTTAGTTGAATTTATTGAAGATAATTCAGGAAGCAACAAAGAGACTTCAAAAGCAGCAGTAAGAAATATTAAAGATGTTTTAAGCCAGATTAAGAAGGCAGTTAACGAAAGTGATAAAGATATCACAAAGGCATTAAAGGAAGAAAAAGTAGATATCCAGACTAAGAATAGAGTAGGCGGTGGAACTACAGAGTTATACGGTGATATTTTAGCTAAAGAAAAGGACTCAAGCATAAAGCTAGGATTTAAGTTTATTACTCACAAAGGAAAATATAAAGTAAACACTGATGTCAAGGAAAATGCTACAGATGTTACTTCTATTATTTTAGGAGCTTTATCAGGAACATTGCCAGCTATGAATGGTGCCGGTACACAGAGTGATACAAGTGCACAGAGCTAAGGTAGGCAATAAGATATTTTTTATAAAAAATGCACCAAAACTATAATAAGACATACACAAAAAATACATAATAAAAATAGTTTTATATAACAAAACCCCTTAAAATGGGGAAAAACAAGAAAAAAGAGGGTGAAAATAAAAATGGTTTCATTCTCTTTTTTTGTTGTAATAAAAACAAGTAAATGATAAAATTGTAATTAAGGTATGAACTATTGAGAAGCGACTTGATGTTGATGTTAATTGACAGTTTCAATGTCTATTATCAATAGAAGACGGTTCGTAAAAATTCATAACGAATATTTTTATTATAGGAAGGAAGAAGATATGAAGAAAAGTTTTAAGAAAATTATTTCATTTGTGTTAGCATTTGCTTTAATTGTAACATCTATTACAGTGTTTGATAAAAAGGTAAATGCAGCTGAAACTTTTGCCAATGTGGTGGGAGTTGCTGAGGATGATGGAACTATTTCAGTTCAAATTGGCAGTAAACCTGATGGATGGACTATGATTGAAGCATATGTTCTAGAAGGTGCGCATGACGAAAATGCAACAGTTACAGCTGACGATGCTGCTGTAAATAGTACTAATAACTGGAATTGGAATACACAAGGTAGAGTCTATGGTGGAGTTAATGGTGATAAGGTAAATAAAATTGTAAAAAATGCGGCAGGAACGGAATTAAAAGCTGAAACATTATATACTGTTATTTTAATTGCGTATACAGGAGAAGCGCTTGGAGACTCTACAACAGAAATTGATAGGGTTGCTGTTCAGGTTACAACAAAGGCTAAGCAAGAAATTATTGCTATCGATGATGCGACTGAGGTTGTTGAGCAGGAAGTTCAGACAGTGCCAGCTGATGATTCAGAAGCTTGGATTCCTATTAGTAATAATTATGGTGATACTATGGTTGATGGAGCCAAAGGATATGTTTCAAAAAATGTTAATGGTAACGATGGAGTATGGGGATTCTATGATGAGGCTAACAAAGGAAATAACTGGAATGGTGTAAGTGAAACAGTTATTTACAACGAACCAGTTTTTTCATTTGTAAGAACACACGGAGAATCAATCGTAATAGGAGATAATAGTGGAACTGGTACTAAATATACTAGTCCTAGAAATAAAGCAAATAAGTTAGTTTGGGTTGGTGGAAACGATTGTGTATATATCAATCAGAGCCTTTTAACAGCACCAGCGGGACAGACTAAAATTTATTCTGTGACAATTAATGGAAATGATTCATTTTTGATTAAAATCGTTGGTAAAGTGGAAGAAACAACTACTCAAGAGGTAGGACCAAATCAAACAATACCTTCTATTAATTGGGTAGGTTTTCCGGGTAATGTCGGTGATCATAACTCAAAGTTTGATACTGATGGAAATACAGTGGAAATATCAGATAATGCTATAACAGAAGGTAGCAGTTTCCTAAAAACAGCTGATATCTATGGACCATATGATGATGTTGAAAATGTACCATATGTTAGAGGTGATAATACAGTTTTAGGTCCGGTTTTAGCATTTGCTGTAACGGATAACAATCTAAAAGATAAGATTAAGAGTGTATGGATTGATGGAGTGAAATATACAAAGGGAGAAAGTGTATATTTCGGTGGAGATCAGGTATATTTAAAAGAAGATTTATTTAAATACACTTCAGGTGATAGCAAAATAACTTATGTGACACTTAGAGGTGATGAGGATAAGACATTTGCTATTAGAGTTAGTAAAACAGAAGAACCTACAACAGAAGAAGTTACAACTGAGGAAGTTACTACAGAAGAACCAACAACAGAGAAGGCAACAGAAAATCCAAATGCTAAGCACTATACACTTGATGGTGTAGAAAAGACAATTAATCCAGGTGAGACTTTAGTTGTTCCAGATAATTGTGATGGATATACTATTGCAGGCATTCCACAGGTTTTTGCACCAGGTTATGAAATTGAATATTCAAATATTTATGAAGGTGATGTATTAAGCACTGTTAATATTACAGTTGGTGTTGCAAATGGAGCAGCTATTAAGGTTGATAAAAATGCTGATAAGGATGCAGCAGGACATATTAGATTCCAGTGCTCATACTCTAATACAGCTGAGAATGATGGTTTCTATAATGAGCATACTGTTAATTTAGAGTTTGGTGGAATTATTGCTACAAAGAACGTAGCTGATAATAACGAAGATATCTTTGATTTAACAAAGAGTGCAGCTGATGGACAGAGAGTTGTTATTCCTAACACAAACAGATCATTTGCTAATGATAATAAATTCTTTATTGCATTAGATGGAATTACAAGTGGTGGATATGCTAAGAAGTATGTAGCTAAAACATATGTTAGATTCACAAGAATGACAGAGACAGGAATGGAAACAGTTTACAAGTATTCAGATGGTACAAGTTCAACAGAAGGTCGTTCAATTGCATCAGTAGCAACAGCTATTGTAAACAACAATTATGGTTCATACACAGATGCAGATGATCGTGCTTTACTAGATTACTTTGCTTCATTTAACAAGTAATAAAAATATAATATGATTATTTATAGAATGCCTAGATTTAATATCTAGGCATTCTTTTTTTCTTTGATAAGTTAAGATTGTTTGATTGCTTTTATAATTACGATATAATTGAAAAAAGGATGGTGTAATGATAAACTTATAACAGTAGGTTTGCATAAATAATGAAAAAATAATACTAGATTATTGGAGGAGACTATGGAAAAAGTTACAGAAAAAATTATTAATATTGGAGTAAATGATTATGATATTGACCTATTTGAAGGCCAGTATATGCTTGAAAAAGGTATGGCATATAACTCTTATGTTATTTTAGATGATAAGATTGCGGTTATGGATACAGTGGATAGTGAAGTTACTGATGAGTGGATGAATAATTTAAAGGAAGCTGTAGGTGATAAGAAGGTTGACTATGTTATTGTGCATCATATGGAGCCAGATCACAGCGGAAGCTTATATAGATTATTAGAGGAATATCCGGATATTAAGATTGTGGGAAATGCTAAGACATTCCCTATGTTACATCAGTTTTTAAATGTGGATACTGAAGGTAAAGAAATAGTTGTAAATGAGGGAGAAGTTTTAGAATTAGGAGAGCATACGCTTAAGTTTATTATGGCGCCTATGGTTCATTGGCCAGAGGTTATGGTATCATATGAGGAGGCTGAGAAAGTAGTATTTTCTGCTGATAGTTTTGGAAAGTTTGGAACTAGAGATGCAGATGAAGATTGGGCATGTGAAGCTAGAAGATATTATTTTAATATTGTCGGTAAGTACGGAATGCAGGTGCAGATGCTATTAAAGAAGTTAGCTACATTAGATGTTAAGGTTATCTGTCCGCTTCATGGGCCGGTGTTAGATGAGAATTTAGATTATTATATTAATAAATATGATATTTGGAGTAAGTATGAGCCGGAAGATAAGGGCGTGTTTATCGCATATGCTTCTATCCATGGAAATACTGCTAAGGTAGCTGAGAGATTTAAGGAGATACTTGAGGCTAAAGGTGTAGAAAAAGTGGCCATTGCAGATTTATCTAGAGAGGATATTCATGAGTCTGTGGAAGATTCATTTAGATATGACAGAGTTGTTTTTGCGGCATCCTCATATGATGGAAGCGTGTTTCCACCAATGGAAGTATTGTTAAATAAGCTTAAAGCTAAGAATTTCCAGAAGAGAAAAGTTGGACTGATTGAAAATGGTTCATGGGGACCTACAGCAGCTAGAACTATGAGAGGTATCCTAGAGACTATGAAAGATATAGAAATTGTGGAGCCAGTGGTCACAATTAAATCTTCTATGAAAGATGGAGATGAAGAGAAGTTAGAAGAGTTAGCTAACGCGCTTTTATAATAGGTGAAATATGCTTTACGATAAAGATATACGAGAACCTTTATGCGAATATTTAGAACAGTTTTATTATCCTCACAGAATCATTGAAGAGCAGGTTATGGGACGTTCCAGAGCTGATATGGTGCTTGTTACAAAGAATGCACTGTATGGGATTGAAATTAAAAGCGATGCTGATACTTATGCTAGATTGTCTCGTCAGATAAAGGATTATGATAAGTACTACGATTATAATTTTATAGTTGTGGGGACAAAGCATGCTCATTCTGTGGTAGAAAAGGTACCTGAACATTGGGGAATTATCACAGTGGAAGTGGAAGATGGAAAGGTGGACTTTTATACTTTGAGGCTGCCGTTAATTAATCCTAATGTAAAGTGGGAGTATAAACTTAGAATTCTTTGGAGACCGGAAATGGTCTTAATACAGGAAAAGACGCAGATGCCTGCATATAAGAATAAGAGTAAGGCGTTTGTTATTGATAAGATGATTGAGAAAGTGGATGAGGACCTGTTACAGTTTCATCTTTGTGATGCCTTGATGGAAAGGGATTACAATACTATAGCTGATATTATAAATGATTATAGAAAGGCTAATGGTAGAAGAAAGAAACGAAAGGTTCGAAGAAAACTGAAATAGGCATAAAAGAAAAGCAACTATAGGTCTCTAGTTATATTATTGAGACTATAGTTGCTTTTTATATTTATAATACGTTATTAATTAGCTTTAAATTTTAGTACTGTGAATAATCTTTAGCTTCCTCTACGCCATTCATTACATTTAATGCGCCCTGAGCTAATGCTAATAATTCATCCTCTCCAGGGTAGATTGAAATATCAGCGATGAAACCTGTGTGCTCTTTAAAGTATTCCTGAGTGATTGCATTATAAGCAATACCACCTGTAAGGATGATCTGGTCTACCTTACCGTCTAATACTACAGACATAGCACCGATTTCCTTAGCTAACTGATAGTGGAATGCATCCATAACTAGTTTAGCCTTGTCATCTTTTTCTGCCATTTTAACTACGTCTCTCATATCGTTTGAACCAAGGTATGCATTGAAACCACCGTTTCCGTTGATCATCTTCTTAACCTCAGCCTCTGTATATTTACCACTAAAGCAAAGCTTAGCTAAAGCACCTGATGGAAGTCCACCTGATCTTTCTGGTGAGAAAGGACCATCTCCATCTAAAGCGTTAGCTACATCGATGATTTTACCGTTTTTGTGAGCGCCAACTGAAACACCGCCACCCATATGAACAACAATAAGATTTAATTCGTCATAGTTCTTTCCAGACTCTTTAGCGAATCTCTTAGCAACAGCCTTCTGGTTAAGAGCATGGAAGATAGAAGTTCTTTCAATTTCAGGATGGCCTGAAACTCTAGCCACATCCTGTAACTCATCAACTACTACAGGGTCAACAATGTATGATGGAACATTAATTTCCTGTGCAATCTCGTAAGCAAGAACACCACCTAGGTTAGAAGCATGCTGTCCCTGAACACCAACCTTAAGGTCTTCTAATAATTCAGGAGTAGTAGCATATGTTCCACCAGGAATTGGCTTAAGAAGTCCACCACGACCTACTACAACGTCTACAGTATTGATATCGAAATTCTTTTCTTTTAATACATCTAAGATAACATTCTTTCTGAAATCTTTCTGATCGTAGATAGTATCATACTGAGCGATTTCTTCAGTAGAATGTCTTAATGTCTCGTCAAATACCTCTGTTTCATCTTCGAATACACCGATTTTAGTAGAAGTAGAACCAGGGTTAATAATTAAAATAGTTTTAGCCATTTTTCTTCTCCTTTAGAATTTATAATTTATTTTAATTTCTCAGCTACGATAGCAGCAAGTGCAATAGAGTTAACCTTTACTTCGAACTCGTCAGAACGTGAAGTAAGAATAACTGGAGCCTTAGTTCCTGTTAAGATGTTTCCGTTCTTGCTGTCTGCTGTGTGAACTAAACTCTTATATGTGATATTTCCTGCCTGAATGTCAGGGAATAATAATACGTCAGCATCACCAACAATCTTTCTGTCTGTTGTTCCCTTGTGGTAAGCAGCTTCAGGCTCAATAGCAAGGTCCATAGAAAGTGGT
>CACZSI010000120.1 GCA_902783775.1 uncultured Lachnospiraceae bacterium | reverse complement strand
CTACTGTGTTTATTAATTTCCTAAGAATCCACCGATTACAGAGCCTACTGCGTTTCCTACTGTGTTAGCTCCGCCGCTAGTGCTTCCTGTATTTCCACCTTCAGGTGTAGCGATTACTCCATTGAAACGAACTGGAGCTACTAGAACCTTTCCTGTTCCGCGGAATACATTTACTAAACCTTCGCCTGATGCTGCTGATCCGATCAATGACTTTGTAGATTTTTCAACTGTAAAATCTAATGAACCTGACCAAGCGATTGCCTGATTTCCGTCAATCTTTACAACATCATTATCTAATGTGATTTCAATTAACTCTTCTCTAGGAACTGGGCTTTCTAATACAGTAACACCGCTTCCCTGTAATGAAGTATTGAAGAATCCTTCTCCACCCAAAACAGCTGATCCTAAATTATTTCTAGCTACAACCTTCATATCAACTGTGCTATCGCAAGCTAAGAACATTCCATCTTCAATAACAATTGATCCGTTCCAATCAGCTAAATCCTCGAATAAGATGTACTTATATGTTGGCTCAAGAATAACCTTTCCTGTACCCTGATATTTAGGCTTAACTGCTGTTTCTCCAGTAACCTTACTTCCGATAAATTTCTTCATAAAGTCTCCAGCACCTTTTACATCTGTAGCAATATTAACATCTCCTAGCATCATCTGCATTGCGCCAGACTGAAGAATTACACTACTGTTATTAAGATCAGCTACTACCTGTCTTTTTCTGATATTCATTTTAGCTGCAAAATATGAAGTCATTGCTGAATAAGGATCATTTGATACATCATGATCATATTCTAATAATGAATAACATCCCTTTCCAGGCAACACCTTTCTAACTTCTGCGTTAGCATCTTCTAAATTAATCTGAAACATTGTTCAATCCTCCTTAAATTTGATCTTTTTTCATTATACTATATTTATATCCTTACGTCAAAAAAGAAAACAATTTCATTCTTGATATAAAAAAGGCACTCGAAATTATCGGGCACCTTTTTACTTACGTTATAATTTAATAATTACTCTGCATCCGGAGTAACACTAATTACAGTATCAGTATCGTCTAATAAAGCTTTCTCATAAGCAGCTAAAACTTTATCCTGGATATATGCTCTAGTCTCTGAATTGATTGGATGAGCTACATCTCTGAACTCTCCATCTCCAGCCTTTCTACTAGGCATTGCGATGAATAAACCTTTTTCCCCGTCTACTACCTTGATGTCATGTACTACGAACTCTTCATCTAAAGTAATAGAAACAACAGCTTTCATCTTTCCTTCTTTTGTCATCTTTCTTACTCTTACATCTGTAATATTCATTTTCCTCACCTCTAATTACAAGCTATACCTGAAATTCCTTTCAATAATTATTTCTGTTTTATCCTTACCTCCGAGACGCTCACCCGGATTAATTGTACTATGACTTTCAACAATGCAATTTTCTATAACTGTATTATCACCAATATGTACATCATTTAAGATGATAGAATTTTTAATAACACAATTATTGCCAATATATGCCTGTTTGAAAATAACCGAATCATCTACCTGTCCATTTATAATGCATCCACTGGCCACAATACTATTATTGACATTAGAACCAGGATTATATTTAGGAGATGGTAAATCTTCTATTCTAGAATAGATATCAGGATACTCTCTAAAGAAGAAATCTCTTACGTCCTTCTGTAGGAAATCCATGTTAACATCATAATATTTATCGATGCTTCCAATATCTTTCCAATAACTGTCTAATTTGTAAGCATAGATTCTTTTATTAACTTTATTTCTAACAATTACGTCGTTAACTAAATCAAACTTCTCAGCTTCCATACATTCTTCAATAAGCTGAATAAGTAGACGACGTCTAATAACATATATACCTGTAGATATTAATGAACCACTTCCCTCAGCCGGCTTCTCCTCGAAGTTTTTAATCTTATCATTATCATCCACTGTAACTACACCGTATGATGATAACTCTTTTCCTTCAGGAGCTTCCTTACAAACAACTGTAATGTCCGCGCCAGTCTCCACGTGTTTCTCTAATACCTTATTATAATCTAATTTATAAACAGCCTCTGATGAAGCGATAACTACATATGGCTCATGGCATTTCTTTAAGAAACCTAGATTCTGTCCAATGGCATCTGCAGTACCTCTGTACCAGAATCCATTGTCAGTGGTAATAGATGGAGTAAATACATATAATCCACCCTGCTTTCTACCGAAATCCCACCATTTAGATGAACTTAGGTGCTGATTCAATGACCATGAATTAAACTGTGTCAATACAGCTACCTGCTGTATATGAGAATTAGCCATATTACTTAGGGCAAAATCGATAGCTCTGTAACTACCTGCAATCGGCATAGCACCGACAGCTCT
>CACZSI010000119.1 GCA_902783775.1 uncultured Lachnospiraceae bacterium | reverse complement strand
TTAACATCCTGAATATTAATTCCCTTATTTCCTGTGATTTCCATTGTCTCAGGAAGGTTATCTTCAATTCTCTTAGCCATATCAACTGTAGGATGCTGTGATGGAACATAAGTCTTCTCATAAGTTCCGTCTTCTTTTAATGCACCTGGCTTAAGAATTTTAAGGTCATTGTCATCAGGACACATTGCTTCTGATAATTCCTCGACTACCTTAATTCTAGCTACTGAATATGTGAATGTCTCGCTGTTATTTCTAACGCTGTTACCCACATATAGTTTATAATCTCCTGACTCTAGTACGTAACATGACTTATGGCCTGTCACTCCTGAATCATCGTATGATGCCAATGATTTAACATCGATAGTAAGCTCTAACTCCTGGCTTTCCTTAGGAGCTAATTCATCAGTTTTAGCAAATGCCACTAATACCTTCTTAGGCTTTCCTAATTTACCCTGTGGTGCTTCGCAATATACCTGAACTACTTCTTTACCTGAGAATTTATCTCCTGTATTAGTTACTTTAGTTTTAACAGTGATTACACCGTCTTTTTCAGAAGCATCAACTGTTTCAATATCGAAATCTGTGTATGATAATCCGAAACCAAACTCGTATAATACCTTATCAGGCTCGAATGTTTCAAAATATCTGTATCCTACGTAAATATCCTCTTCGTATAAGTTCTTTAATTCATTGCCAAAGTTCTTAGTTGAAGGATAGTCATTGATGCTCTTAGCGATAGTATCAGGAAGTTTTCCGCTAGGTGATACATTTCCACTTAATACATCACCTACAGCGTTTCCGCCTTCCATACCACCACCCCACACAATAACTACTGACTTAATGTGGTTACTGTACTGGTAATCATCAATCCAATTAATATCAATTATATTGTTAATATTTAAGATTAAGCATACATTGTCAAATGCTGCTGTAATATTCTTTAAATTTTCTTTTTCCTGCTCTGTTAGCTGGTAGCTTCCTGGCCAATCAGCATTATCCTTATCTTCACCTGCAGTTCTACCTACAATGTAAACAGCCTTATCTGATTTCTTAGCCTGAGCTCTAGAGTATTCTAATGTTATATCCATATCTTTCTGGAACCATGGTTCAGCAGCCCAGCCGCCACCACCATTGTCAAATGGATTATCTTTTAGCCACTCTACATAGTCATTATATAGTTCCTCATTAATTTTGATTTCATTGTTTCTGAAACCATCAATAATATTAGTCTTATAAGCTGTAGCAACAGATCCTCCTGAACCTGTACCACTTCTATAATATTCAATCTGTGGTCTACCAAAAATAGAAATCACTTCGTCTTTACCAAATGGTAAAACATTTTCTTCATTCTTTAATAATACAATTCCTTCTCTCGCCGCAATCCTACTGAGTTTTGCAAATTCTGTAGATGAAAACTCTTTCAAATCCTGTCTCATAAAAACCTCCGAATTATTATTTGTATTCCCCGTCAATTTTTCTGCCTATTGACTTTAATATAACACATGAGCCTTCCCTTTTCTATATTTTATCGTAACAAAAACATTTTTATTTCGTTTTTCTGTTGAAACGTTTTTATATACATATTTCCTATGTTTGCGTGGTCTTTTTTATTATTTTTTAATTTGAACTCTTTTTATTAATTATTTTTATTATTTTTTTATTGTTTTTTCGATAAAAAAAGGCCAAGCAGACTATGTCTGCCCAGCCTCTTATCACTGTATGAAATTTCCAGCTAGCGCTGCAATTCTTCATCCATTTTATATCTTTATTTTACAATTACCACACTGTTATTCCAATTATATTTAACTTTAGCATAACCTGGATTAACCACCTTAATTATGTGATCATATAAATAATCATGCTTATTCTCACTGCTCATTAAGCTACGGGAATATAAATATTCGCTGACATCATATATTGAATATTTTTTAATATCACCATATACATATGAACCATCTTCTAACTTAACATATGCTCTCACCTTATACTCTGCAGAAAACTCTCTAGCTGTCTCACTGGAAAATAGCATTGTTCTTACATAGAATTTTCTATTATCTGTTACAGGTCTGGTAGGGTTTGTGTATCCCTTCTGTGTTGTAACATATGTTTTTACATAATTACTGTATGAGTTAACTGTCATAGCATCGTCGCTTGCTAGATTTCCTAATCCATCTAACTTAGCTAATCCATATACTAATCCGCACTCTACTAC
>CACZSI010000118.1 GCA_902783775.1 uncultured Lachnospiraceae bacterium | reverse complement strand
GAGATCGTCGCCTCATAAAAACGAAAATCCCTGCATTTATGAGAGTAAACTCTCAACATGCAGGAATTTTGTTTTTATGGTGCTCGTGATTAGCCAAAGTATCTCTTTAGTAAACCTTCGAAGGCTTTTCCGTGTCGAGCTTCGTCTCTAGCCATCTCGTGAACTGTATCATGGATTGCATCAAGGTTAGCAGCTTTAGCATCTGTAGCTAAGTCTGTTTTTCCCTGTGTAGCACCGTGCTCAGCTTCAACTCTCATCTCTAAGTTCTTCTTTGTGCTAGGTGTAACGACCTCACCTAATAACTCAGCGAACTTAGCAGCATGCTCAGCCTCTTCGAAAGCAGCTTTCTCATAGTACATTCCGATTTCAGCATATCCCTCTCTGAATGCCTGACGTGACATAGCTAGGTACATACCTACTTCTGAACATTCTCCTGTGAATTCAGCTCTTAATCTAGTCTTGAAATCCTCGTCTAAATCCTTAGCGATTCCAATAACATGCTCTGAAGCCCAAGTCTTATCTGAGTTAGATTCAGCACTTACTTCTGCGCTAGAAGTAGGAGCATCCTCAATCTTTTCAAACTGATCTCCAGGTACACCACAAAGTGGGCATTTCTCTGGTGGTGTATCTCCCTCGTGTACGTATCCACATACTGGACATTTCCATTTAGCCATAATGTTATCCTCCTCGTATTATATTTAATTATATTAAAACACATTTGTGCAATAAATATCAAGTAAATGAAACGATATTATTTTTTTATACAATTTTCGCAAACCCCATGAAAAATTATTTCCTCAGAAGTTATCACTCCCTTAAAGTTTTCAATGAAATCCTTATCCTCGTTTCTAGCTACAATATCATCATTGTCCTTATTTATGTCCATAACTAAATCAATAACACTGCCACATTCATCGCACACGAAATGACTATGATTAGTAGTTCTGGCGTCAAAGTGTTCCTTACCATCTCCGGCATGTATTACCTTTAGCTCGTTATGGTCGGCTAAAAAGTGAAGATTTCTATAAACAGTTCCTAAACTAATATTAGGAATCCCTTTTCTAACACTTTCGTAAACCATATCAGCAGTAGGGTGATCAGTTCTATTGATTAAATCTTTTCTAATCTGTTCGCGCTGAAAACTATATTTACGCATAAATCTACCTCCCATTTATAAAACTAGAGCTAGTATTTCTAACACATTTGTATCACATAAAACAGGTTTTACTATAAATAATAATAGTAACTATTACTAATATATCACGTAAATCCTTTATTTGCAAGTAAAATATATGTAAAGAATGTGATATCAAAATAATAAAAAACGTTTTTTAGACAGAAAATAAAAGCATTATTATGACCTCGATGTATTGTAATTAAATATCTAAGATTGATATAATATTTAGTGTATAGAGACGGACTAAAATTTAAAAATCTAAGAAAAAAGGAGATTTGAAATGAGAAGAAAAGGGGTTATTTGGGCGTTGGTATTAGTGATGATTTTTTCATTAATGCCTACTTTTAGTAACGCAACAAAACAGGTTAAAGGTGCTGATTTTGCAATCACAACACCGGTTAACAACACATTAAAGGCTGCAGGACATATTGAATTTAAGTGGAGTGCGGCATCCGGTACAGTAAAAAACTATAAATTATATGTAGATAATAAGGAAGTGGTTACAACTACCAAAACTACATGTGAGTGGTATTCCACAAAAGTAACTGGTCACACAGCTTACGTAAAGGCTATAAAGAATAATGGAGAAGATAAGACTGCAGAGATAAAATTTTATGTAAGTAAAAAAGGATTGGCAGTAAATAATGATATGGGAAGAAATATTAATCCGGTAGATATGTACTCTAGTTGGTATTATGATTGGTCAGTTGATCCATTGCCATATACAGGATACAACCAGACACAGTTTGTTCCAATGCAATGGGGACGCGGAAATGAGACCAATAATATTAACGGTGCGGTAAATAGAGGTTACAGATATTTCCTAGGATATAATGAGCCTGATATGGGCGGAAATGTCGGAGGAAGTAATATTCCAGTTGCTACTGCATTAGCTAACTGGCCTAATCTAACAGGAAAAGATATTCACCTAGGATCACCGGCACCGGCATTGTGTCCGGCATGGTCTAGTGGAACATGGTTTAGAAGTTTTATGGAAAAAGTAGACCAAGATTCTTTCGAGTTTATTCCACTACATTGCTATTATGGTACTTACGGTGGTGCAGCAGCAGCTAATACATTCTTAACAGAGGTAGTTGATGGCACTTACAACATGTATCATAAGCCAATCTGGATTACTGAGTTTGCCATCAGTGGATGGGGCTATAACAATGTAACAGCTAGAAAATCTGTAAAAGAATTTTTGGAAGCTGTATTAAAGGGTCTAGATGAGAGATCTTATGTTGAGAGATATTCTTGGTTTACATTTAATACAACAGATAACAATAATGGTGCATCAGCTCTTTGGACTAATTCTACAGGTGTATTGACAGAATTAGGAGAAGCATACAGAGATAATGGAAATCCGGAAGGATATGATCCATATAGTTTACCACAAGACCCATACAAGGTAAAAATTGAAAATGATAAGAAGTCATTATTTAGTGGCACAAAAGTTATTAATAATGTAACATGCAATAACTATGCTTTAAATTATGGTGTTCAAGCTTCAGCTACTTCTGTAAAAGATAATAATAAGATCAATATGGGTTATGACAATAATATTGAGACTAGATGGGAGT